>NZ_JAMYKY010000032.1:0-53382 GCF_040317695.1 Mesorhizobium sp. M1403
TCACTGCCATCGCGATTCCCTCAGACCGTCCACCTCAGAGAATCACAATCAGCGAATTACGCAACAGGCCCACAAGGGGAGAAGGAAGAACCCCCTGCATGACTCCGCCATCAACCTGTGCTATGCGCCGCGCTTCATTTCGGGCACGATGCTGTAATCGGCCGCAAATCGCTTATATTGGCGCAACAATGACCCTTTCATTCGATCTTACCGCCGAAGGCGCGCGTGACGCGTTGCGCACCCGCACGACGCCTGAAAAGCCGTCGCTGATCGGCTTGACGCGCGCCGAACTCGGGGCCGCCCTCGTCGCCGCCGGCATCGTGCCGGAGCGCCAGGCGAAGATGCGCGCCCAGCAGCTCTGGCACTGGATCTATGTGCGCGGCGTTTCCGATTTTGCCGGCATGTTCAACATCTCCAAGGATTTGCGCGCCGCACTGGACAGGCATTTCACCGTTGCCAGGCCCGAGATCGTCGAGGAGCAGATTTCCTCCGACGGCACGCGCAAATGGCTGTTCCGCTTTCCGCCGCGCGGCGCCGGCCGGCCGGTCGAGATCGAGACCGTCTACATTCCCGAAGAAGGCCGCGGCACGCTCTGCATCTCCTCGCAGGTCGGCTGCACCCTGACCTGCTCCTTCTGCCACACCGGCACGCAAAAGCTGGTGCGCAACCTGACGGCGGAAGAAATCCTCGCCCAGCTTTTGACAGCTCGCGACCGGCTCGGCGATTTCCCCGACCGCGACACGCCCGACGGCGCCATCGTGCCGGCCGAGGGCCGGAAAGTGTCCAACGTCGTCATGATGGGCATGGGTGAGCCGCTCTACAATTTCGAGGCGGTGAAGAAGGCGCTGCTGATTGCATCCGACGGCGACGGGCTTTCCCTGTCGAAGAGGCGCATCACGCTGTCGACCTCGGGCGTCGTGCCCGAAATCTTCCGCACCGGCGAAGAGATCGGCGTCATGCTGGCAATCTCGCTGCACGCTACCAATGACGATCTGCGTGACCTTTTGGTACCGATCAACAAGAAGTATCCGCTCAACGAGCTGATCGCTGCCTGCCGTGCCTATCCCGGCCTGTCCAACGCCAAGCGCATCACCTTCGAATATGTGATGCTGAAGGACGTCAATGATTCCATCGAGGACGCCAAGGCGCTGATCAAGCTGCTCAAGGGCATCCCGGCCAAGATCAATCTGATCCCGTTCAATCCGTGGCCGGGCACCAACTATCAGTGCTCGGACTGGGAGACGATCGAGAAATTCGCCGACTACATCAACAATGCCGGCTATGCCTCGCCGATCCGCACGCCGCGCGGCCGCGACATCCTCGCCGCCTGCGGCCAGCTCAAATCGGACTCCGAGCGCATGCGCAAAGTCGACCGGCTGGCGCTGGAAGCGATGATGATCGCAGGGCACGGCGAGGCGTGAATCGCGTCGTCGCCTATCTGATCCGCTTCGCCGTCATCCTGATCGGTTATGGCGTCGCCTCGCTGGCGGCCAGCGCATTTCTCAATATCATGTTTCTGGCGTCCCTGGGCTACACGCCGGAGCAGGCACCGCCGGCGGCGACGGCTTCCCTCTATTTTTCCGTCCCCTTCGTCGCGCTGTTCGTCGCCTATTTCGCTTTCAAGCCGGCGGCGATCGCCATCCTGGTTTCCGAAATCCTCGGCCGGCGCGACTGGCTGTTCTATGCACTGGCGGGCGCGGCGGTGGCGGCGGTCTTCCTCGGCTTCGTCCACCAGACGAACGACGCCAATTTCGAGGTTACCAACACAAGCGTCATGCTGGCGGTGATCGGCTGCGGCATGGTCGGCGGTATTTTCTACTGGCTGAGCGCCGGCCGCTCGGCCGGGAGCTGGCGTCAAATCGGACGCCCTATTTCGCCTGGGCCGTCAGGATCTTGAGCGCGAAGGCCGAAAAAACTCCGGCAAACAGATAGTCGACGACGCGCGTCACGCGCGGGCTGGCTTTCATCGCCGCCGAGAATTTTTCCGCCGCCAGCACCATCGGCGCTGTCACCGGGACCGACAGCACGACGAACATCGCGCCGAGGAAGAACAGCTTTCCCGGCGCATTGGGATCATGCGCGGAGACGAATTGCGGCAGGAAGGTCATGAAGAACAGGATGATCTTCGGATTGAGCAGATTGACGCCGAGCCCCGCCGCCCAGCTGCGAACCAGCGATATCTGCGGCCCGCTCTTCTTCTCCGGTGAAAACGCCGACCCTTTTGTGATCGCCTGCCAGGCCAGGAAGACCAGATAGCCGGCGCCGAAAATCTTCAGCACGAAGAACGCCATCGGCGAGGCGACGATCAGCGCCGAGACGCCGACCACCACCAACGTGGTGTGGATCAGCGTGCCGCACAGCGCGCCGGCCATCGAGGCGAAGCCGGTGGCGCGGCCCTGGCTCAGCGTGCGCGACACGAACAGCGTCATGTCCGGCCCAGGCGTAATCGCCAGGATCACCGTCGCGATGGCGAATTGGATAAGCGTAGCGTTGTCGGGAATGAAGGACATTGGCGGCCTCGGACAAGAAGGCGCAGCCTATAGCGCAGGCGCCTCGCCGACGCCAGCATCTCGCCGCCACGGCGTCTGGTCCAGCGCTTGCGGCTCCCAGGCGCCTGTTCCTCCCTTGCGCAGCCCCGAAACGCCGTGATACCTCGCCCGCAAGAATCCTGTCGCGGAACCGCCCACCATGTCGAAAGCAAAAGCCGTCAAGAAAGTCGTGCTCGCCTATTCTGGCGGCCTTGACACCTCGATCATCCTGAAATGGCTGCAGACCGAGCTCGGCGCCGAGGTCGTGACCTTCACCGCCGATCTAGGCCAGGGTGGCGAACTGGAGCCGGCTAGGCGCAAGGCCGAGATGATGGGCATCAAGGATATTCGCATCGTCGATGTCCGCGAGGAGTTCGTATCCGATTTCGTCTTTCCGATGTTCCGCGCCAACGCTGTCTATGAAGGCACCTATCTGCTCGGCACCTCGATCGCCCGGCCACTGATCTCGAAACATCTTGTCGAGATCGCCAGGGAGACCGGCGCCGATGCGATCGCCCATGGCGCCACCGGCAAGGGCAACGATCAGGTGCGTTTCGAACTCTCGGCCTATGCGCTCAACCCCGACATCAAGGTCATCGCGCCCTGGCGCGACTGGTCGTTCAAGTCGCGCACCGATCTGATCAATTTCGCCGAGCAGCACCAGATTCCGGTGCCGAAGGACAAGAAGGGCGATGCGCCGTTCTCGGTCGACGCCAACCTGCTGCATTCCTCCTCCGAGGGCAAGGTGCTGGAAGACCCGTGGAGCGAGCCGCCGGAATTCGTCCACCAGCGCACCATCTCGCCGATGGATGCGCCGGATGAGGTCACAGAGATCGAAATCGAATTCCTCAAGGGCGATCCCGTCGCGCTCAACGGCAAGAAACTGTCGCCGGCAACGATGCTGGCGGCGCTGAACGATGTCGGCCGCGACAATGGCATCGGCCGGCTCGATCTGGTCGAGAACCGTTTCGTCGGCATGAAATCGCGCGGCGTCTACGAGACCCCCGGCGGCACCATCCTGATATCGGCCCACCGGGCGATCGAATCGATCACGCTCGACCGCGGTGCCGCCCATCTCAAGGACGAGTTCATGCCGCGTTATGCCGAGCTGATCTATAACGGCTTCTGGTTCGCGCCCGAGCGGCTGATGCTGCAGGCGATGATCGACAAGAGCCAGGAAGACGTCGAAGGCATCGTGCGGCTGAAGCTCTACAAGGGCAACGTCATGGTCACCGGCCGCAAGTCGAGGAAGACGCTCTATTCCGACGCGCTGGTCACCTTCGAGGACGACCGCGGCGCCTACGACCAGAAAGATGCCGAAGGTTTCATCCGCCTCAATGCGCTGAGGCTGCGCACGCTGGCGGCGCGTGGTCGTAAAGGCTAAGTATATATTCATGAAAATCCTGCTTAGCCTGGATCCATACTCTTAGTGAGCTAATGTAGTTGTTTCTAATGACAGCTGCAGAGCTTTTCTTGCTTGACCTCATGGCCGGATTGTCCAATTGTTTTTTTGGGCAATGGGGCTGTAATAATGCGACTTGGTCTTTTGATTTTGACGGCGATGATCGGCATTCTGGCGGGCTGCCAGACCGGACAGGACATCACGAAGAAGGATCCCCAGGCGGGATGCATCGCCGCTGTCGCTACATGGACCATTACGTTCAAACATGAGATCGCAGCCTTCATGGGCGTTTCTCAGGAACGCATGCCGAGCCTCTTCTGCCGGCGCTTGGGCGATGCGGTGCGCAGCGGCCGAATTGGCTTCTCCGACATAAACAGCCTTCAGCTCGACCAATCCACCGACATCTGGAAGGTCATCAAAGGCAAGTGACAGGTCGGCGATGGTTAGTTTGCGACGCGCCACGCGACTTCCGCTGATGTTGCTGGCGGGCCTGGCAGCAGCCGGAGCGGAGGAATTCGATCCCACCTCGCTCGACCTCGCCGCGCTGATTGAATGCAGGGCCGACGTGCCGGCCTATAACGGATTCGCCTTGTGGCTGAGCGGTGAGCCCGGCGCGGCGGAAAAACTTGGCTGGAAGGAAGTCACCGCCGGCAATCCCTTCCTCCGGCAATATCAGTTGCCTGTCCCGGTCCACGTCTTCGGGCGCGAGATGGCATCCGTCGTCCTTACCGCAACCGGGCCGATGGCGGTGGTTGACGATGTTTCCGCGCCCGATCTCGCTCGAGCGCTCGGCGTCACAGCGCAAATCTCGACACCGGACAAATTCCTTGGCGAGAAGGTGCTCGTCGAAAGCAGCGAGGAAGCCGACGGCATGACATTTTCCACGCACATTGCGCTCAATGTCTCAACCGTTAATTCACATCCCGGCAAGGTTCTCGCCGGCTGCTCCTACGCGCTCGACGTGAAATAGAAAGCCCGGCGCATGGCCGGGCTTTCTGTCGAATCATTCTATCGAATAGAGATTTCTGTCAGTCGGCATCGATGGCTGTGGCCATGCGGGCGATGGCCTGTTGATAGACGCTAGCGGAATTCCAGCCAGCGATTGCGCCCATATTCGCCTGCGCGCTCGCTCCGGCCCGCCAACCATGGCCCTTGAGGAAGTTGGCCGTGGAAGCCAACGCAGTGCTCTTGTCGCGCAGATTTTTGTTGCCGACGCCATACGTCAAAACATTTCCGGGCAGGAACTGCGTGTGGCCGATCTCGCCATGTGCGGCACCGACCGACGAGGCGCTCAACGCTCCGCGATCGACCAGCTTCAGGGCTGCAATGGCATGGGGATAGAAGAACTCCGGACGGCGGCAATCATAGGCGAGCGTTAAAATGGCAGAGACCGTATTCTGGTTGCCCATGGCGGAACCGAAGCCCGTCTCCATACCCCAGATGGCGATCAACACACCCGGCGACACGCCGTAATTCCGTTCGATCTTGTCGAACAGCGCCGCATTGGCCTTCTTCAGCGCACGGCCCCTGGCAATGATCGCGGACGCGCCACGGCGCTTCATGAAAGCTTCGACCGAGCCGCTGAAAGCCTTATGGATGGCGCGGTCGACGGAGATCGTCTTTGGCGCGTAGGTTGCGCGAGCCAGAGCGGCCAGACCCTTCGAGCCGACACCGTCGGCCTTGGCCTCCGCGGCAAACTCCGGTTTCCACGCCTCGAAGCCGGCGCCGTTTTTGCCACAACTGGCCGCCGCCTGCGCGCCCGTCGCCAGCGCAAGCACCGCCACCACCGCGGCCACTACAAACATCTTCCCCTTGGCAAGAAATGCCATGCTGCTCTCCTGGTTGCCTGAATCACGTTCCCAATTGCGAATTTGCCAGCGAAACACCTGCTTGTCACTGTCCCGGCGCTGCGCCGATGCACTCAATACAGCAGGAACTTCAAATCCACCACACTGGCGGATGCCCGGGAATTTGCCTACGATCAAGTAATTATTGTGGCGGGGACAGAATAAGCATGAAAGACGTTGATGTCGTGATCGTCGGCGCCGGTTCGGCCGGACTTTCGGCTGCCAAGACCCTGCGCGCCGCCGGTTTTTCCTTCAAATTGTTAGAAGCGATGAACCGCGTCGGCGGCCGCGCCTGGACCAGCGACCAGCATTTCGGCGTGCCGTTCGACATCGGCTGCGCCTGGCTGCATGCCGCAGACCGCAATCCCTACTTTCCCGAGGCGAAAGCCGCCGCCTGGACGCTTCATCACCACGACATGAATGTCGATCATCTCTACTACCGCGAGCGAAAGGCAAGCGAAGCCGAAGAGGCCGCGATGAAGGTGGCCGACGCAAGACTGCTCGAACTGGTGGCGGCACATCAGGTGAGGGAAGGCGACGATGACCGCCTTTCGGCATTGCTCGCCAAAGGCCACGCGCCGCGCGCCGCCGCAACCTTCGCGGGGCCGATGGATTTCGGCGCCGACGAGGACGAGATATCGATCCGCGACTTTCAGGCCGCCGCCGATCTCGATCCGAACTATTTCACCAGGGAAGGCTTCGGCACGCTGGTTGCGCGCTTCGGCGCCGACGTGCCGGTGGAGCTGTCGACGCCGGTGCGCAAGATCCTCTGGGATGGGCCGGGCGTAGCCTGCGTCACCGATCGCGGTACCATCCGCGCCAAGGCTGTCATCGTCACCGCCTCGCCGGCAGTGCTCGCCTTCGAGGAGATTGCGTTCTCGCCCGCACTCCCCGATGGGCATTTCGCTGCCTTCTTCGATCTGCCGATGGGCATGCTGACCAAGCTGCCGGTCGAAATATCCGGCACGAGGCTTGGCTTGGAGCCGTTCGACGATTTGCTGATCGAGCGGCTGGCCCGGCACGACATCTACTTCCTCTGCTTTCCCTTCGACTTCGATTTGATGGTCGGTTTCGTCGGCGGCGATTTCGCTTGGGAGATGTCGGCGGCGGGCGAGGCGGCCGGCATCGACTTCGTCGTCGACCGGCTCTGCGGCATCTTTGGCGGCGACGTACGAAAGCATGTCGGACGCGCAATGATGACCAATTGGGGCGCTGAGCGGTTTGTGCGCGGCGCCTATGCGGCGGCGCGGCCCGGCCGCTCGCAAGCGCGCGCCACGCTGATGCAGCCGGTGGCGGAAAAGATCTTCTTCGCCGGCGAGCATTTGGCCGGTCCGCTGATGCAGACCTGCGGCGGCGCCAGATTGTCGGGCGAGGCAGTGGCCAGGGAGGTCGTGGCCCAGCTTGCGGCAAAATAGCATCGGCCGGCAGGAACGTGGGCCGGTGACAGGCGTTTGGCCTTGTCCTGTTCGCCTCGTCCTCCGCATTTCGAATGATTTGAGACGCCAATGAAGCTTTTCGACTGCCCGCATTGCGGCCACCGTCTCTATTTCGAGAACGCGCAATGCCTGAACTGCGCCAGCCTCGTGCTCTATGATCCCGAGCATGCGCGTTTTGTGCTGTCCGGCATCGACGACATCTTCCAATGCACCAACGCCGACGAATGCGCCTGCAACTGGATGGCGGAGCCTGGCCACGCCTTCTGCCGCGCCTGCACGCTGAACCAGCTGATCCCGGATCTGTCGGTCGACGGCAATCGCCGCCGCTGGATCCGTGTCGAGGCGGCAAAGAAGCGTGCCGTCTATTCGCTGCTCGCCTTCGGCCTGCCGGTCGCACCCAAGCAGAATCCCGGCGACGAGATCGGCCTCGCTTTCGATTTTCTTGCCGATCCTATCGGTGGCGGTCCCGGTGGCGAGCGTATCCTGACCGGCCATGACAACGGCCTGATCACGCTCAACGTCGCCGAGGCGGACTCGGCTGAGCGCGAGCGGCGGCGCGTCGAGATGGGCGAGAACTACCGCACGCTGCTCGGCCATTTCCGCCATGAGCTCGGCCATTACTATTGGGACCGCCTGATCCGTGACGATCCGCAAAAGCTTGCCGGTTTTCGCGCTTTGTTCGGCGACGAACGCGCCGGCTACGAACAAGCGCTGAAGACCTATTACGCCGATGGCGCGCCGCCCGACTGGCAGCAGCGCCATATCTCGGCCTATGCGACGTCGCACCCGTGGGAGGACTGGGCCGAGACATGGGCGCATCACATGCACATCACCGACACGCTGGAGATGGTGCATGCGCTGAATTTCCCGCTCGGCCGGCTGGAGACCGTCGAAGCCAACGAGCTGCCGCGCGCCGATACCGGCGGCGAGCTGCAGCCGGCACCATCGGAACCCGCCGCCAGGCCGGAGCCTTTCGAAAAGATCCTCGACCGCTGGCTGGTGCTGTCGGAAGCTTCCAACTCGATCAACCGCTGCATGGGCCTGCCCGATCTGTATCCCTTCGTAATCTCCGACGTGGCGGCGCAAAAGCTTGCTTTTGTTCACGAGCTTTTGACTGACCTGCCGAAAACTATTGGAACAAATCGTGAGCCGGCGGAGGCTTTTTAGCCGGAACGCATGCCGCTTTGCTTCGTTTTCGGTCCCGAGGGACTGTGAAACGGAGAGAAAACCATGAAACGCATATTGTTTCCGGCGGTGGCCGGAGCGCTCATAGCGATGTCGGGCTCTGCTTTGGCCGAAACCGCCGTCTCGGCCATCACCGATCTCAATGTACGCGCCGGCCCCGGCCCGCAATATCCGGTCATCGGGGTACTCGCGGCCGGCCAGTCGGCGACGCTCGACGGCTGCATCGCCAACAGCAAATGGTGCACCATCGCCGAGGCCAACGGCCAAGGCTGGGTCTATTCCGACTATGTGACGGCCGATTTCGGCGGCAGCCGTGTGGTCCTGACACAGCGTCCGGCCGGCGCCGACATTGCCGTCGTGACACCGCCTGCCGATAGCGCCGAATATTCCGACAGCTATACCGGAGCGATCGTTGCCGGCGAGGCGATCGAGCCCATCCGGCGGCCGCCGGCGGAAATCCGCACCTATGTCGAAACGAACCGGCTCGATCCGGTCTATCTCGAAGGCGAGGTGGTTACCGGCGCGATGTTGCCCGACACCGTCGAGCTGCGCGAGATACCCGATTATGATTATCGCTACGTCTATGTGAACGGCCAGCCGGCGCTGGTCGATCCGAGCAGCCGGCGTATCGTGTACGTCGTGCGCTGACGCGCAAAACAGGGCGGTCGCCCTGTAATGGCGGCCGCTCACACCCCGACATTGCCACAAGCCGGCATTGCCGCTGCAATACCGGTTTCCACTTTTGCGTCCGATGCTCTAGATCATGCGAGCCGAAGCACCAGCCAGCGAGCCCGCGTGACGATCGACCCGACCGCCTTCCAACAGTACCGGCACACCGCCTACGAGAAGACCACTTTGCCGCGCCTTCTGCTTGGAACGGTCGTCGTCATCCTGTTCTGGCTCGGAATCACTGCCGCCGTGCTGTTCGGCGGCACCTATGCCTTTGCCGTTTGGCAGGCGTCGTCTGGCACCGCCCCGCCAGGTGGAGGAGCGGTGCAGGATTTCATGGCCTCTCCAGCGGGCATCCTCGCGGCGCTGGCTTCGTTTGCCGGAATCTGGCTCGGCCTTTGGGCTGCCATGCGCTGGATCCATCGCGAGAAGCTGACGGCCCTGATCGGCGTCAGCCGGCGCATTTCATGGTCGGGGTTCCTGAAAGGGCTGGCCGCCGTGCTGATCACCTCGCTGCTTTCCGAGATCCTGCTTTACGGCCTGCAGCCCGATATTGCGCGCGGTACGATCGGCCTGTCTTCGTGGCTTTTGTTCCTGATCCCGATCGCTGCGCTGACCTTTCTGCAGACCTCGTCGGAGGAGATGCTGTTTCGCGGTTATCTGCTCAGGGGCCTGGCGAGCCGGTTCCAGAACCCTTTCATCTGGGCGCTGCTGCCGGGATTGCTGTTCACCTCGCTACATTGGAGCCCAGGCTCGAGCGCCGCGATCAATGCCTGCGTGCTGGCCTCGATCGCCGCCTTTGCGCTGCTGCTGACGCTTCTGGTCTATGCAACCGGCAATCTCGGTGCCGGCTTCGGCGCCCATCTCGGCAACAATCTGACCGGCTTCCTGCTGATTTCGCACCAGCAAAGCTATAATTCCTTCGCCCTGTTCAACGCCAAGCCGCTCGAAGCCGCCGGCTGGACGACTTCAGACGCCGTCCTCATCGCCGCGATCGGCATCGTCAGCAGCCTGTTGACCGTTCTGCTGCTTTTGCATCCGCGCTCCCCGCTGAAGGTCGAGCCGGATATGGCGCGCGCCAGCAGCGTGCGCTGATGCGCCTTGCCTGGTTGTCCTGAGCATATTTGGCGCAAAGCCTGACCAAAGCTTGACTCCGCGGCCGATTTCCTGTCTACACGCCGCGAAATTCCGCGACGAGTATTCCTCCGAGCAAACCGACCGGGACGCCGAAACCTCTTTGAGGTGAAGTGCTGTAAATCGATCCCGGAGGCCAACACCCGGCAGCGCTGTGCGCCCCCGGGTGCTTTTTGGCTTTGGGCTTTTGCCCGGACCGGCTTTTGCTTGGACAGCTGGCGCGAACGCATTACCTCTCGGGCATCATCCGGGTGCCAGGGAAAAGGAAAAAGAATGTTTGAATCGCTACAGGAACGTCTTGGTTCGATCCTGAACGGCCTCACCGGCCGCGGCGCCTTGTCGGAGGCGGATGTCTCGGCGGCGCTGCGCGAGGTGCGCCGCGCGCTGCTCGAGGCCGACGTGGCGCTGGAAGTGGTGCGTTCCTTCACCGACAAGGTGCGCGAGAAGGCCGTCGGCGCCGCCGTGGTCAAGTCGATCAAGCCCGGCCAGATGGTCGTCAAGATCGTCCATGACGAGCTGGTCGAGATGCTCGGCGCCGAGGGCGTCGCCATCGACCTCAATGCGCCGGCTCCGGTCGTCATCATGATGGTCGGCCTGCAAGGTTCCGGCAAGACGACGACCTCGGCCAAGATCGCCAAGCGGTTGGCCGAGCGCCAGAACAAGAAGGTCTTGATGGCCTCGCTCGACACGCGGCGTCCCGCCGCGCAAGAGCAGCTCCGTCAGCTCGGCGAGCAGGTCAAGGTCGCGACGCTGCCGATCGTCGCCGGCCAGACGCCAGTCGACATCGCCCGCCGCGCCGTGCAGGCGGCAAAGCTCGGCGGCCACGACATCGTCATCCTCGACACCGCCGGCCGTACGCACATCGACGAGCCGTTGATGGTCGAGATGGCCGACATCAAGAAGGTGTCGTCGCCGCACGAGATCCTGCTGGTTGCCGATTCGCTGACCGGCCAGGACGCCGTCAATCTGGCGAAAAGCTTCGATGAGCGTGTTGGCATCACCGGCCTCGTGCTGACCCGCATGGACGGCGACGGTCGCGGTGGCGCAGCACTCTCGATGCGCGCCGTCACCGGCAAGCCGATCAAGCTGATCGGCATCGGCGAAAAAATGGACGCGCTGGAGGAATTCCACCCCAAGCGCATCGCCGACCGCATCCTCGGCATGGGCGACATCGTCAGCCTCGTCGAAAAGGCAGCCGAGAACATCGACGCCGAGCAGGCGGCGGCGATGGCCAAGAAGATGCAGTCGGGCAAGTTCGACCTGAACGACCTCGCCGGCCAGCTTCAGCAAATGTCGAAAATGGGTGGCATGGGCGGCATCATGGGCATGATGCCGGGCATGGGCAAGATGAAGGACCAGATGGCCGCCGCCGGTCTCGACGACAAGATGTTCGGCCGCCAGCTCGCCATCATCTCGTCGATGACCAAGGCCGAGCGCGCCAATCCCGATATTCTGAAGCACTCGCGCAAGAAGCGCATCGCCGCCGGCTCGGGCACCGACGCGGCCGAAATCAACAAGCTGTTGAAGATGCATCGCGGCATGGCCGACATGATGAAGGCGATGGGCGGCAAGGGCAAAGGTGGCGGCCTGATGCGCGGCATGATGGGCGGCCTCGCTTCCAAGATGGGGCTCGGCGGCATGATGCCCGGCATGGGCGGCCAAGGCGGCATGATGGGCGGCGGCATGCCCGATCTGTCCAAGATGGACCCCAAGCAGCTCGAGGCCTTGCAGAAGCAGGCACAGGCGGCCGGGCTCGGCGGCATGAAGGGCCTGCCCGGCGGCTTTCCCGCTGGCGGTGGCCTGCCTGGCTTGCCCGGCGGCATGAAGCTCCCTGGTTTGCCGGGATCCGGCGGCGGGCTGCCTGGCCTCGGCAAGAAGAAATGAGGGCGCCATGAACGAAGAAAAGGACATGGCTGACGCGCGCGCGGCGCTGGTCAATTATCGCGCCTCGATCGACAACATCGACGCGGCGCTGATCCACATGCTGGCCGAGCGCTTCCGCTGCACCAAGGCGGTCGGCGTGCTGAAGGCGGAGCATGGCCTGCCGCCTGCCGATCCGGCACGCGAGCAGCAGCAGATCGCCCGTCTTCGCCAACTGGCGAAGGACGCCCATCTCGACCCGGATTTCGCGGAAAAATTCCTGAACTTCGTCGTCCGCGAAGTGATCCGCCATCACGAGCAGATCGCCGCATCCAACGGCATAACGAAAACCGGCTGAGGACCAGCCACCAACCGATCAACCAAATCAGAGCTTTTTAGGAGAAAAGAAATGCCACTGAAAATCCGACTGGCCCGTGCGGGCTCGAAGAAGCGTCCCTATTACCACGTCGTCGTCGCCGATGCCCGTTCGCCGCGCGACGGCCGTTTCATCGAGTCGCTTGGCTCGTGGAACCCGCTGCTGCCCAAGGACGGCGAACGCGTCAAGGTTGACGCCGAGCGCGTCAAGCATTGGCTGTCGCACGGCGCCCAGCCGACCGACCGCGTGCTGCGCTTCCTCGACGAGGCCGGCCTCGCCAAGCGCGAAGCCCGCGCCAACCCGAAGAAGGCCGAGCCCGGCAAGAAGGCGCAAGAGCGCGCAGCCCTGCTGAAGAAGGCGCAGGAGGAAGCTGCAGCCGCTGTTGCCGCCGCTTCCGCCGCGCCGGCCGAGGCGGAAGCCGCCAGCGCCGAATAAGTCATCGATTGCCCTTCACAAAACGGCTGACCAGTCACAAAACGGCGGGCCTTTGCCCGCCGTTTTGCTGTCCATCCGTATGATGCGGCCCGATCAATAGCCTTCCGGGCAACTCGCAACGTAGACACGGCCATTGCGATCGCGATAACGGCACTGGCCGCTTTCGCTGGCACGGCCGATCAGCGCACCGGCCAAGGCGCCGGCCGCACCGCCGATCACCGCGCCCTTGGTCGGGTTGCCGGCCACTGCGGCGCCGACCGCCGCACCGCCCAGGCCACCAACGGCCGCGCCTTGCTCAGTACGGGAGCAGGCACCGAGCGGCACCAGCAGGGCCATCAAGATCATCACCTTTTTCATTGTCGTTCCTCTCCAACAGGGTGCCGTCCTCGCCGCTGCGCCCCCTAACTCGCAACCAGCCAATTTGATCCAAAGAAGAAGATCGGCAGCAGACCGGGCGGCGCTCGATTTGATCCAAAGAGAAGAAAGGCGGCGGCAGACAGCGCCCTCTCTGGCGGCGTGGCCGCCATCGAACGGCTTTGGAAGTCGCTGCTATTGGCTGAACGGGATCAGCGCGCGCACCCTTGGATCGCGCAGATACAGGCCGCCCCAGAGGATGGCGCCGAGGTAGACGCCGAACAGCATATGCGAGAACAAAGGGCTGCCGATACGCACATGCGTGGCGATGGCGCCGCCGAGATAGGCGGTGAGCAGGATGGCGCCGAGCACCGAGGTGCGCGGCAGTACATAAAGTGCTGTCGAGACCAATCCAATGATGCCGAGCATGCGCGAGACATTGGCATCGGCTGGCCAGCCGAGCTGCACCATGGTCTGGGTGACGATTTCGAGCGGCGGTAGCTTGATGACGCCGTCGAAGATCATGAACAGCACGATGACGGCGCTGAGCACGCGACCGGCCCAGAGGGCGCGCGGTGAGACGGATGCTGCCTGAGACTTGGTCATTGATGTTCCCTCCGGTCGTTGCGAGCACTGGCTTTTCTGCCAGCTCGAACCAAGGACGCGTCCCATGACGGCCATCCGACATGCCTCCAGTGCTTTTCACTCCGGGGACGGCGACCTTGGATGTGCAAGTTCAGCCAGCAACCAACCTGGCCAAGTCCACCTTGCGAGGTGAGGTGGAGGGCGTTATTGGAAATCCGTAAGGGTATCTCCCGAGCGCTCGACGGCAGCAGCCGCCTAATCGCACAACGAAAGTAAGCGATGGCCGGAGAGACCGACCTGAAAAAGTTGCTGGCGGCAATGACGCCGGAGTTGCTTGCCGGCGTTCATGTCTTCACCACGTTGCCACCTGATGCGGCCGTTCCCGACCAGCTCGATCCGGTAATGCTGTTTCGCGAGCACGAGGGCATGACGCTGATCGTGCTTGAAGACCAGGCCAAGACCGCTGGCCTGAAAACCGTGTTCCGCTGCCGGATGCTGACGCTGAACGTCCATTCGTCGCTGGAAGCGGTCGGCTTCCTCGCCGCCATCACCGCGCGGCTGGCCACCGCCGGCATCGGCGTCAATCCGGTCTCGGCCTTCTACCACGATCACCTGTTCGTGCCCGCCGACCGGGCGGAGGAGGCGCTGGATGTTTTGCAGAAACTCGCTGCGGACGCCGCACGATAAGGATCAATGCCTTCGGACGTACAAAATGTCGGGCAATCGCTCTTCATTGTTCGTGCCGTTGCCCAAAGCTTCCGCGCGAAAGCCATGGCGCTCGTAGAAGCGCCGAGCGCCTGAGTTCGACTGAAAGCAATGCAATTTCACAACCGGCAAATTCGCGGTTGCTTGTGTCAGCAGCCGGGCGCCGATGCCTTGGCCAGTCCAGGCAGGATCCAGATAGAGCTGCTCGACCCATTCTCCTGCAACGGCGACAAAGCCAACAATGGCCGCGTCGATTTCGGCGACCGTCACGTGCTGCTGCGCCAGCACGGTGCCGCTGATGAAGGCCATATCCTCATCCGGTGTATGCAGGACCGGCATCCAGTCGAACGACGAAAGCGCTGCGCGCATGATCCTGGCAATTGCGCCTGCGTCCGACCCGTTAGCCGGACGCAGCGCGATTTTAGTCGCAATGCTCATCTCACAAGCCTGCGACCGCGGGCCGCCGGCCGTCCGGCGCCCCCGCGGAGGGCCAGCCGCGAAGCGGCGATGCGGCCCGTGAGCGAGAAGTTATGCCGCCTTCTTCTTTGGCTGGATCAGCCCGCGCTCGACCAGCAGCTCCGCGATCTGAACCGCGTTGAGTGCCGCGCCTTTGCGCAGATTGTCGGAGACGATCCACATCGACAGGCCGTTGTCGATGGTCGAATCCTCGCGGATGCGCGAGATGAAGGTGGCGTCCTCGCCAGCCGATTCCAGCGGCGTGATGTAGCCGCCGTCCTCGCGCTTGTCGATGACCTGGCAGCCCGGCGCCTCGCGCAGGATCTCGCGCGCCTCATCGGCGGTGATCGGCTTCTCGAACTCAATGTTGACCGCTTCCGAATGGCCGATGAACACCGGCACCCGCACGCAGGTCGCCGTCAGCTTGATCTTGGGATCGAGCATCTTCTTGGTCTCGGCCACCATCTTCCATTCTTCCTTGGTGAAGCCGTCGTCGAGGAAGACGTCGATATGCGGGATGACGTTGAAGGCGATGCGCTTGGTGAACTTCTTGACGTCGACGGAATCGGCGACGAACACCGCCCGCGTCTGCGTGAACAGTTCGTCCATGCCTTCCTTACCGGCGCCGGAGACCGACTGGTAGGTGGCGACGACGACGCGCTTTATGGTGGCGAAGTCATGCAGCGGCTTCAGCGCCACGACCAGCTGCGCCGTCGAGCAGTTCGGGTTGGCAATGATGTTCTTGCGTGTGAACAGCGAAATCGCATCCGGGTTCACTTCGGGAACGATCAGCGGCACGTCCTGGTCGTAGCGGAAGGCCGATGAATTATCGATGACGACGCAGCCCTGCTTGCCGATCTTCGGCGACCATTCCTTGGAGACGTTGCCGCCGGCCGACATGATGCAGATGTCGGTGTCGGAAAAATCATATTGGTCGAGCGTCCGGACCTTCAGCGTGCGGTCGCCGAACGACACTTCCGTGCCCTGGCTGCGCCGCGAGGCCAGCGCCACCACCTCGCTCACCGGAAAGCCGCGCTCTTCCAGTATGTTGAGCATTTCCCGGCCCACATTGCCCGTGGCGCCGACGATCGCAACCTTGAAACTCATCGAAATCTCCTGTCCCTCTCCGCTCGGTTTCTGGAGAAACCCGCCGGCCAATGCGGGTTTCACCCCGGGCCGGACCCGGGAGAGGGTGGTTGGGCCAAGGGAATCAGACCGTTTTGGTGGTCGTTTTACCGGTTTTTTTGACCAAGAACGTGGTTTTGCTGGAACGGAAAGGCGCACCGAGACGTCCGGCCCAATGGTTCGCATTGGGGCCGGGGATGTCGAAGGCAAGAAGCGCCATCAAAAGGCCGCGCATCGAAAACTATCCCGTTCGGTGCCGGCTTTTACGCGGTTTGCGTAAGGAGTCAATCGCAACCAGGCGGATCGCCCGCCCTGTACAACGAGGGCGGCACGAAGTACGAACGGGCATCGTTTGGCTCGTGGCGCCCGTCGTGGCGCTTGCCGACATCAGACCCGTCGCCGGGCATTTAAGAATCCGAATTTCGAAAGAAGCATATGTCCAACTTCGAAGCTATTGTCCCCGTGCTGGCAAAGGCGCTGGAAAAACGCGGCTATGTCGAGCTGACACCGGTGCAGAAAGCGGTTCTTGAGCTCGGTCAGGCCGATGCGCTGGTTTCAGCCCAGACCGGCTCCGGCAAGACCGTCGCTTTCGGACTGGCCTTGGCGCCGACGCTGCTCGACGGCGCGGAGCGCTTTTCCCACGCGGCGGCACCCCTGGCGCTGGCCGTGGCGCCGACGCGGGAGCTGGCCCTGCAGGTGACGCGCGAGCTGGAATGGCTCTACGAGCTGACAGGCGCCACGGTGTCGTCCTGCGTCGGCGGCATGGACATGCGCACCGAGCGACGCGCGCTGGAGCGTGGCGCCCATATCGTCGTCGGCACGCCCGGCCGCCTGCGCGACCACATCACCCGCAATTCTCTCGACATGTCGGCGCTCAAGGCAGTCGTGCTCGACGAGGCCGACGAGATGCTCGATCTCGGCTTTCGCGAGGACCTGGAATTCATCCTCGACGCCGCCCCTGCCGAGCGCCGCACGTTGATGTTTTCCGCGACCGTGCCGCGCTCCATCGCCACGCTGGCCAAGGGCTACCAGCGCGATGCCGTGCGCATCTCGGCCTCGGGCGAGGAGAAGCAGCATCTCGACATCGAATACCGGGCGCTGGGCGTCGCGCAGGCCGACCGCGAAAACGCCATCATCAACGTGCTGCGGTACTATGAGGCGAAGAACGCGCTGGTGTTCTGCAACACGCGTGCCGCCGTCAATCACCTGACAGCACGCTTCAACAACCGCAACTTTTCCGTCGTGGCACTGTCCGGCGAGCTGAGCCAAAACGAGCGCAGCCACGCGCTGCAGGCGATGCGCGACGGCCGCGCCAAAGTCTGCATCGCCACTGACGTCGCGGCGCGTGGCATCGACCTGCCCAATCTCGAGCTGGTCATCCATGCCGACTTGCCGACCAACCCGGAGACGCTTCTGCACCGAAGCGGGCGAACGGGACGGGCGGGGCGCAAGGGCGTCAGCGCGCTGATCGTGCCGAACAATGCCCGCAAGCGCACCGAGCGGCTGCTGCAAAGTGCCGGCCTTGCGGCGACCTGGGCGAGCCCGCCCTCGGCCGACGACGTGATACGGCGCGATGACGAGCGCATTCTCGCCGACCCGGTCCTCAGCGAGCCTATGAAGGATGAGGAGCGCGGCTTCGTCCAGGCGCTTCTCGATCAGCACGGGCCGGAACAGGTCGCCGCAGCCTTCGTACGGATGTGCCGCTCCAGCCGCTCGGCGCCGGAGGACCTTCTCGACGTCGCACCGTTCACGCCGTCGGGCGAAAAATTTGCGCGCCGGGACGAGGCACCGAGCCGCCGCGACGATTTCGGCGACAGCGTCTGGTTCTCGCTGTCGGTCGGACGCCGGCAGAATGCCGAGCCGCGCTGGCTGATCCCGATGCTGTGCCGGACAGGCGGCATCTCCAAGCGCGAGATCGGCGCCATCAAGATGCAGCCGGAAGAAACCTTCGTGCAGATCGCGGCGGACTGGGCCGAGCGCTTCCTCGCCGCGATCGGCCCCGACCGCAAGCTGCAGGGCAACATTGCGGTCAAGCGGCTGGACGGCACGCCCGATCTGTCGCGGGCCGGCTATCAGGAGCCGCGCCCCGACAAGAAGCCGCACCGCGGCAAGCGGACATTCGATCAGAACGCGCCCAAATTCGAGAAGCGCGCACCGGCTGACCAGCGCCCGGCATTCGAGGCAAAGCCCTGGGCCGGCAAACCGGCCAAGGCGAAATTCGAAGGCGGACCGGCGAAACACAAGAAATCGAAGAAACGGCCGGGGTGAATAGCCTGCCCCTTCCATTTCGCGCACGCCCCTTGCGGTCTACCGGAACTTTGCACAGTCTGGGGCAGGGCAATGGGGTGGGCAGGACATGCGCGGCGAAGTTCTTCACTATGACGAGGACCAGGCCTTCGGTTTCATTACCGGGGCCGATGGCAACCGCTACAGCTTCGCGCGCGAGGACTTGCGCCGCCAAGCGTCGGTTGCCGGAGGCACGACCGTCGAATTCCAGCCGGCTGGCGGACGGGCACGCGATGTTTTTTCGATCCACGCCCAACCTGCCAGTGCACCCGCCGACGCCTCCGCTGCAACCGCCGCCCCATCTCAGGCCGGCAATGCGCCCGCGGCACGTCAGCCGCAACATTTCGGCCGTTCCGCTGAAAATCAAACCGCCGAATCCACCGGCCTGTGGAGCTACTTCTCGCGTGGCCTGACCGAAAATTATTTCAACTTCGCCGGCCGTGCCCGCCGCAAGGAATATTGGGGCTATTGCCTGTTCTGGACGATCGCGCTGATCGTGGCGATAGGATTCGGCGTCTTCATCGACGACGCCATGGGCAATCTCGACAACAGTGAATTGCCGGCAGTGACGGTCGGCCTTTGCGGCCTCTTCCTGCTGGCGACAGCCCTGCCGTGGTTCGGGCTCAACGTGCGCCGCCTGCACGATATCGGCCTGACCGGCTGGCTCTTCCTGCTTTTCCTGATCCCGACCTTCGGCACCGTGATCATCCTGATCTTTGCGCTGATCCCGACCCAGCCGCGTGAAAACCAGTGGGGTCCGGTGCCGGCGGGTGTCCAAATCTAACCGCGGGAGTGCCGCCGCATCGGCGGCAGTCGCCCAGCGGACGTCGACCTACACAGGATCAGCCCAGGAACTTGGCGATGATCGCGTCGCCCATCTCAGCGGTGCCGACCTCGGTCATCCCCGGCGAATGAATATCCCTGGTGCGCAGGCCGTCGTCGAGCACGGCGGCGATCGCACCTTCGAGCTTGTCGGCTTCAGTCACCATGCCGAAGGAATAGCGCATGCACATGGCGAAGGAGGCGATCATGGCGATCGGATTGGCGATGCCCTTGCCGGCGATGTCGGGCGCCGAGCCATGCACCGGCTCGTAGAGCGCCTTGCGCTTTTTTGTCTTCGCATCCGGCGCGCCGAGCGAGGCCGACGGCAGCATGCCGATCGAGCCGGTCAGCATGGCGGCGATGTCGGACAGCATGTCGCCGAACAGATTGTCGGTGACGATGACATCGAACTGCTTGGGCCAGCGCACCAGCTGCATGCCGCCGGCATCGGCGAGCATATGGTCGAGCTTGACGTCGGCATACCTGGCCTTTCGCGTCTGGCTGACGACCTCGTTCCACAGCACGCCCGATTTCATCACATTGCGCTTTTCCATCGAGGTGACATGGTTCTTGCGCGTGCGTGCCAATTCGAAGGCAACGCCCGAAATGCGCTCGATCTCGAAAGTATCGTAGACCTGGGTGTCGATACCGCGCTTCTGGCCGTTGCCGAGATCGATGATCTGCTTCGGCTCACCGAAATAGACGCCGCCGGTGAGCTCGCGCACGATCAGGATGTCTAGCCCCTCGACCACCTCCTGTTTGAGCGAGGAGGAGGCCGCCAGCGCCGGATAGCAGATGGCGGGTCGGAGATTAGCGAACAGCTCCATGTCCTTGCGCAGCCGCAGCAGACCCGCCTCCGGGCGCACCTCGTAAGGCACGGAATCCCATTTCGGACCGCCGACGGCGCCGAACAGCACGGCGTCGGCCGCCATTGCCTTGGCCATGTCGGCATCGGATATCGCCGCGCCATGCGCATCATAGGCGCAGCCGCCGACAAGGCCTTCATCAGTGACGAAATCGCTGCCGAGCTTGTCGTTCATGGCGGAAATCAGCTTCTTCACCTCGGCCATCGCCTCGGGGCCTATGCCATCGCCGGCAAGCAGGAGAAGATTTTTGGAAGCCATGTGGAACCGTCCTGATTGTGTCGTGAGCCGCGGCCTTGCTAAACGCCAAGCAGCCGGCGCGCAAGCCTGCGGTTCAGAGCATCGGACTCAAAGTGGAAACCGGTTTTGGGAAAATCCGATGCTCAAGACAAAACGCCTACAGATGCGAAAGGATATTGACCAGCCTGCCGAACGGGTCGCGCACGAAGAAGCGCCGCACGCCCCAGGGTTCGTCCGCCGGACCGTATTCGATGGCAAAGCCGGCCGTCCTCATGCTTTCAAGCGCGGCATCGACGTCGTCGACTTCGATAGAGATGTCCGGCACCGGCGTTCCTGATCCCCCTTCGGCCATGAAACTGACCTGTACGGACATCGTCTCTTGCGAGCCATAGGTAGCGATCCAGCCCATATCCATCTTGAGATCGAGGCCGAGCACATCCTGATAGAAGGGTTTTGCCGCCGCGATATCCTGCGTGTCTATGTTTGCAACGATGCGTCTGACCTTCACCATGGGCCGATCCTCGTGCTAACCGTATCGTTGTCACAACCGTGACAGGTATCAGGCTGTGCGCCGCAGCGCCGTCACCTCGATCTCGATCTTCATCTCCGGCTTGTTGAGCTGGCACACGATCATCGTTGCTGCCGGCCTGATCTCGCCAAACGCCTCGCCGAGGATCGGGAACACCACATCTACGAAAGCCGCATCGGTGATGTAGTAATGTGCCCGCACCACGTCAGCCATTTCGAAGCCGCCATCTCGCAACGCCTTGGCGATCGTCGTCAGGCAATTGCGCGTTTGTGCCTCCACGGTCTCCGGCATCGACATGGTCGCATAATCGTAGCCGGTCGTTCCGGACACGAAACACCAGTCGCCCTGCACCACGGCGCGCGAATAGCCGGCGGTCTTTTCGAAGGGCGAACCGGTGGAGATCAGTTTTCGCATGGGTCCTCCGCAAATCGTCGCGGATATCTTGCAGGGAACGAGCCGATCCCGCCATGGGCCAGATAGAACTGACGGTTGTTATGAGTCTCCCGCCTCGACAAAGCCCTCTCGTCCAAGGCGTGGTGGTCACTGCGCTTTGCAAAAGTACCTAATTCGCCGACCCCAGCGCCTTGTCCAGCGCTTCCTTGACGTCGGCCGGCCATGTACTCACCGCTGGCCACGCGTCCGGCTCGGGCTTGTCGCCGCGGCGGGCGAAATAGAGCTTGTGCTTGACCGGGTCGACCGCCATGAAGCCGTCATTGCCGCCGCAATCATGCGGCACGCAGCCGCTGGCAAAGAAGGCACCCGACGCGGTTTTTTCCGTGCCGCCGCCGACCAGCAGGCTGGTCGCCATGTCGGGCATGTCCTTGCCAAGCAGCGTCTCGGCTTGCTTGTAGACAGCCTCGTTGTGGAAGGCGTCGATGATGTTGTCGTATTTCGACGGATCGACGTCTTTCCAGTCGGTGCCCGGCTCCGGCATGTAGGTGAGATTGCCGGAAGTCATCAGTCCGGCCGTCGGCGACCATTGCAGCGCCGGCTTGGAATCGCCCGGCAGCAGATAGGGCACGAAATAGATGGCGCTGTCGGAGATCGCGGTCGGCGGCGCGCCGCATTCGTCCTGCTCGACCGTGACCGTCTGGATCGTGCCGCCTTCCGGCTTCCACACGATCACCTTGGCCGGGCCGCATTGATTGCCGCCGTCGCCGACATCGATCAGCGCCACCTTGACGCCGCCGACCTCGACGATCTTGTCGAAGAAGACGTCGTAATTGCGCGCCAGTTCCTTGCCGTCGAAGGCGAGCACCCGTTCCCCGTACTCTTCCTCCTGGGTGATGGTCAGTTGGCCGCCCTCGAACGGGATCGGCGCCTGTTTGTCATTGTCGGCTAGGGCCGCATTGCTCAACGCGCCCTGGTCGGCGGCCCTGCCGGGCGCATCGTCAGCCGGCACGAGCACCATGTCGGTCTGTGCATGCGCGCCAGCCACCGGCATCAGAATCCACGCCAGCGCGCAGGCGCCGACAAGAAGCGAACGTGTCATGACTGTCCCTCCGTTCAGCCGCCACGAACCCGGCCTGTCGCGGCCGGGGCATCGTACCGCTCAGGCCCAGGGGCGCTCAGCGGCGTTCCTCTTCTCGAACGAAGCGATGGCGCCGGCTTTTTCCATGGTCAGGCCGATATCGTCGAGCCCGTTGAGCAGGCAATGGCGCTTGAACTCGTCGAGGTCGAACTTGACCACGCCGCCGTCAGGCCCACGGATTTCCTTGGCCTCCAGATCGACCGACAGCGTCGCGTTCGAACCGCGCGAAGCATCGTCCATCAGTTTCTCAAGATCTTCCGGGCTGACGGTGATCGGCAGGATGCCGTTCTTGAAGCAATTGTTGTAGAAAATGTCGGCGAACGAGGTCGAGATGACGCAACGGATGCCGAAATCGAGCAGCGCCCACGGCGCATGTTCCCGGCTCGAGCCGCAGCCGAAATTATCGCCGGCGACCAGGATCTGCGCCTTGCGGTAGGCCGGCTTGTTGAGCACGAAGTCCGGGTTTTCCGAACCATCGTCCTTGTAGCGCATTTCGGCGAACAGGCCGGTGCCGAGTCCGGTGCGCTTGATCGTCTTGAGATAATCCTTGGGGATGATCATGTCGGTGTCGACATTGACGATCGGCATCGGCGCGGCGACGCCGGTGAGCTTGGTGAATTTTTCCATGTCCTTGCCCGTCTTCTTCTTGTTGCGGGAAATTGCTGGCGCCCGGTTTACACAAAGCCGCGGGCAAATAAAAGGCGGCTGTTTTTGGACCTCCGTCGTCGATCGAAACGCAAGATCGGTACAAAACAGCTTCAAAACCACCGGCCCATGGTGCACTTTTGTCGACATGACAACGCGATCCAAGGTCCTCTACGCCAGCGAACCGGGTCTCGGCATCGCCGAGTTCCGCCGCGTTCTGGTGGAATCCGGCCTCGGCGCCAATCGCCCCGTCGATGACGACACCCGATTGAACGCGATGCTGTCAGGGGCCAATTTGGTGCTCACCGCGCGTCTCGATACAGAAGGCAAGCCGCTGGTCGGTGTTGCCCGCGGTGTTACCGATTTCTCGTGGGTCTGTTACGTTTCCGAGCTCGCCGTTTGCAAATCGGCGCAAGGGCTCGGCATCGGCAAGGGCCTGCTTGATGAAGCGCGCCGGCAACTCGGGCCTTCCGTTGCCATAAGCCTGATTTCCATGCCCGACGCCGTCGGCTTTTATGAGCGCATCGGCATGAAGCGCGTGTCCGACGCGTTCTGGTTCGACCGCAAGCGCTGACGCGTTGCCTTGCCAGCTAGTGGATCGAATCTAACGTTTGGTGCCCGCGTTTGACCGCGGCGGCGATCCTGTCGGGGTCGGCGGTCCAGATGAAGGGTCTGGGCTGCTGGTTGTGCTCGGCGAGGAAGGGGTAGATTGCCGCCCTGGAGGTCGACCACCGAGTGAAAGACGCCGCGCTTGAGCGGCGCTTCGACAAGTGCGGGTGGCCGAGGGCGATCGCCCAGTCGGCGTCCTCGGCGATTACGGCGGCTGCTGATCCTCGAACCAGAATGATGACTGGCGTCGCGAGATGGTTCCCACCGACGGCAAGGGAAAATGCGACGTCATTACGATGCGGCCATTGTCCGAGCAAGCCTCCAGGAATGCCCATCTCGTCCGACGTGCCTGGTCAGGGTCCGTGTCGTACCGAAAGCTCCAGTCAGGGTATATGCATTGCATCGGCCAATGCATGAGATCGCCGGAAAACACTGCCCCTACGCCTCGAGATTTCAGGCCGATGGCTACGTGCCCCGGGGTGTGGCCCGGCGTCGGTTCCAGCCACACTTCGCCATCGAGTTCATAATCCATATCGACAAGCACAGCCCGACCAGCCTCGACGATTGGCAACACATTGTCCTCATAGGTCCGATCTTCGTTATCACCGGAGGCCGCCTGTGCGGCCTCGAACTCGCGCCGCGCCATGATGTAGCGGGCGTTCGGGAATGTCGGTATCCAACGCCCGTCCACCAATCGTGTGTTCCAACCGCAATGGTCGACATGAAGATGGGTGCACAGCACATAGTCGATCTGCTCGGGAGCAACACCTGCATTTGCCAGGCGCTCCAAAAAGGTGCCGTCATTGCGGCGATGCCAATGGGGGAAGTATGCGAACGTCTTATCGTTGCCGACGCAACTGTCGACCAGAATGGTGTGGTGTCCGGTACGAACAAGAAAACTCTGGATGGGAAGAATAAGCCGGCCGGTTGCAGGCGATATTAATCGCGGCGTGAGCCAATGAAGATGCGGTTCGAGCGCTTCATCGGTGCAGTCGGGAAACCATTCCGACGGCGTCCGCAGGGGGTCGCACATCTCCAGAATTCTGGTTATCCAGATATTCCCGATTCTCCAGTCATCCACTGACTGCATCCTTCTTCGATCGAGGACGGATCACTAGAGATAACATTTGCGGCCAGATGGCGTCAGACATTTCTGCCTGTAGGAGAAGGAGCGCTCGCGATGTGGCCGCGCTCACGATCGGGTACCAAGCGTTAGAACTTAACCACTAGTGGTCGAAATCTGACGCTTGGTTCCGGGGCCGTAAGCCCGCTCAGGGTGGAAAGCGGACGCTACCATGTACTTTTTGGCAAAGCGCTCAGTGCGCGCGTGACGCAAGGTGAATTTCAAGCGGCTTTGAGATGAGGCCTTTATCAACGATGGCTTCAAGCGTCTGCTTCGTCAGACTGATATCGTCATATTGCTGCGGAACCGACAGAATTAACTCACCCTCTTCGGGCGTGGCATAAAACACTACATAGCCTTTCGCCTCACCGGCGAGAGGGAAGGCGATAGTATTGATTTCAGTATCCATTACTCGCTTGCCAAAAAAATAATTGGCACGATTATTTTGCTGACGTAATTCAAACTCCTGATGCTGGAGAACAGAGTATATACGTTTGTTCTCCGGTGACTCAGGGTCGTTGCTGCATCCAGAGAATGGGATAATTGCGAACATCAACACTGAAAGTGCCTTCCAACTAGTGGAGGTCAAGTCAAATTCCTGCTTTCCATGGCTCTTTAAGTATCTGCCCTAGATGTCCGAAATGAGTCGGCAGCGGTATTCCGTTTCGGGTACCAAGCGTCAGGTTTTGACTACTAGCGTGCGGACTTTTGATATCGGCGGGGCAGCCTCCCCTCTGTCCGGCAGGACAGAGGGGAGGGCGGGAACTCGACAGAGCGGCTTATTCTGGGCGGCCTTCCCTCAAATCACGTTCAATTCACGAAACGCCCGCCCCTCAGCGACACGGCTATACCCAAACGCCGAGCAATCCACCGTGCGATAGCCGCCATGGACGATCAGTTCGCCCAGCGCTTTGCCGACCGCCGGCGCCTGCTGCAAGCCGTGGCCGGAAAAACCGTTGGCGAAGAAGAAATTGCCGACCTCGGGATGCGAACCGATCACCGCGTTCTGGTCGAGCGTGTTGTAGTCGTAATGGCCGACCCAGGCGCGCGTCGGCTTGATCGCCTCGAAGGCCGGAATACGGGTCGCCAGCACCGGCCAGATCACCTCTTCGAACAGCGGCCAGTCGGGTTCGAAATCTGTGGGGTCGGCGGGGCCTTCGCCCTCTTCCGGCTCGGCGCCGCCGGTGATGTAGACCGAACCTTCCGGCCGGACATAGATGCCGCTCGGGTCGACCAGCAGCGGCATGTCGTCATATTTTTCGCGCGCCTCGAAGACGAAGACATTGCGCTTGCGCGGCTCCACCGGCAGCGCCAGCCCGGCCATTGCTGCCACCTTGCCGGCATTCGGCCCGGCAGCATTGACGACGATGCCGGCCTCAAGCCGCTCGCCATTTTCGAGGGTCACACCGGTGACGCGGCCGCCTTGCCGCTCGATGCCGGTCACCGACGCCGTGATGAAGTCGATATCCTTCGTCCGCAGCGCCTTGCGGAACAGCATCAGCATCGCATGCGCGTCGAACCAGCCCTCGCCGCTGCGGCCGTAGGCCCCGGCAGTGATACCCTCGGCCGATAGCCACGGAAACCGACGAACAAGCGCCTCGGCATCCTCGAGCACGATGTCGGCGCCCTCGGCCATCTGCGCCTGGTGGTTGGCCTGCAGGATAGGCAGCCCGTTTTCGCCGGCAAGGATCAGATAGCCGCCTTCGCGAAAGCCGATATCGGCGTCCGCCCCGAATTCTTCCTTCAACCGCCGGAACAGTTTCAGCGTGAACTGCGACAGCCGGATGTTTTCAGCGATCGAGAACTGCTGGCGGATGGAGGCGCAGGACAGCGTTGTCGCCGCATGGGAAAATTGCGGGTCGCGCTCGACAACCGCGATCGGGCCCGAAAACCCTTCCTCGCGCAGATAATAGGCGACCGAGGAGCCGACGATGGCTCCGCCGATGATGATGATGTCGTAATGCACCTTTTTCGCCCTTCCGGTCTGAACCGCCGAGTCACGCCGCCGGCAGGATGATCTCGAAGCGCGTGCCGCTCGCCGAGTCAACCAGCCGGATCGTGCCATCATGCGCTTTCAGGAGGGCCAGCACGATGCCGAGGCCCATGCCGGTGCCGCCGGAATCGCGGCGCGTGGTGAAGAACGGCTCGAAGATGCGGCCTCGGTTGCTGGGCGAAATGCCGGCGCCGTCATCGTCCACCACAATGGTGGCCTTGCCGTCCGCGCTTGCTGCCGTGACCGAGACCAGCGTCGCGCCGTGTCGCGCCGAATTGTCGATGAGATTGGCCAACACGATCGCGGCGTTTTCGGCCGATATGCGCAGGCCGATATCGGCGCCCGCCTCGAGGCGCACCGCCAGCCTGTGGTCGGCCGGCAGCAGCGCCAGTGCCGGAGCGAGTGATGTGCCTTGGCCGCTGGGCTCGAGATTTTCGGCACGCGCAAGGTCAAGCAGGCGGCGCACCAGCAGATTGAGCCGGCCGGCATCGGTGACGATATTGTCTGAAAAACGCCGCCGCTCGGCCTCGTCCATCGCGCCGCCCGAATCGCGCAGCAGTTCGGCTGCCCCCTGGATCGCCGTCAGCGGCGATTTGAGTTCGTGCGAGACGTGGGTGGCGAAGGTCTGGATGCTGTCGGAGCGCGCATGCAGCTTTTCGGCCATGTCGAGGAAGGCCGCGGAGAGCGCCGCCATTTCGCGCGTGCCGTGGTGATCAAGCGGCCTGATCGCCTCACGGTCGCCGGCGGCGATGCGCTCGGTGCGCTCGATCAGTGCATAGATCGGCCGGCTGACGGTGCGCAGGAAGACCAGCCCGATCAGCAGCGTGCCGCCGAGGATGGCGATTGCCGCCAGCGCCACCTTGCCGCGCTCGCCAAAGAGATGCTTGACGATGTTGTTCGGCGTCCGCGACAGATAGACCACGCCGGCGACCTTGCCGGAGACCGCAACTGGTATGGCGACGAAGACGCGGACTTTGGTGCCGCGGCTGACCGAATAGAGCGGCGGCGATGGCTGGTCGGGAACCCGCAGCCTGAGCGCGCTGGCGTAGCGGCCGGCAAGCGCTGCGCGAACCTCTTCGACCGCGGCGAGCGACAGGCCGGCCTCCTCGCGGCCGGCAATGACCACGCCGCTGGGATCGAGCAGCCGAAAGCCGGCCAGCGTGGTTTTCTGCGTCTCGGCAAGAATGCCCGACAGCCGCGCGCCGATTGCCGCGAAGGCAGGATCGACGCTGGCCGCCGTGGCCGCGGGCCGGGTCGGCAGTATCCTGTCGGACGCAAGATCGAGGCGCGGTTCGATCGGCTGGTAGGCAGAAGCCCGATCCCTTGTACTGGGTGGAGGCATGGGTGTGCCGAGCTTTTCCGGGGCAAGGCCGGCCTCACGGACCTCTAGCGCATAGATCGCGGCAAGGGCGGCACCTTGCGCGATCAGCTCGGCCTCGGTCTGGCGGATCAGCTGGTTCTCGTACAGCCGGAAGAAGAACAGGCCGGCCAGCGGCAGTGCCATCACCATGATCAGGATGGCAATGACGACCGTGGCAAGCCGTGGCCGCCATTTGCTGCCAATCCGTTCTTGGGCGCTCACGCGCCGCATTTGCCGAGCCGGAAGCCGACGCCATGCACGGTCTCGATTGCATCGACGCAGCCGACCGCCGCCAGCTTGGCGCGGATGTTGCGGACATGGCTGTCGACGGTGCGGTCGGCGACGTGGATATTGGCAGCATAGGCATTAGCCATCACCATGTCGCGGCCGAGCACATGCGCGGGACGCGCCAAAAACCCTTTCAGGATCGCGAATTCGATGCCCGTCAGCACCAGCGGCTTGCCGTCGAAGCTGGCTGTATGGCTTGCCGGCACTAAGGCCAGTCTGCCATGCGAGAATTGCCGATCGTCGGCATGTTCGGGCGCAGGCCGGGCGCGGCGCAGGATGACGTTGACGCGGGCGACCAGCTCGCGCGGGCTGAACGGCTTGGTGACATAGTCGTCGCCGCCCATTTCCAGCCCGAGGATGCGGTCGATCTCTTCATCCCGCGCTGACAGGAACAGCACCGGCACGTCGGATGTGTGGCGCAGCCGCCGGCACACTTCCAGCCCGTCCATTTCCGGCATGCCGATGTCGAGCACGACGAGATCGGGCGCGCGGCGTTCGATCGCCTGCAAGGCAGCCGCGCCGTCCGGCACCGCCAGCGTCTTCATGCCGGCCTTTTCGAGCGCGAAGCAGATGATTTCGCGAATGTGCGGATCGTCGTCGGCGACCAGTATGTGGTGCGGCATCAAATCAGCGGCCCGGCATGAAGGGTTCGGACATCGGAGGAACCACGAACGGGATACGTGTGTCGAGAGCACGAAGGCGCCGCCAGTCGCGAAAACTCCAGGCGCGCCAGTTTTCTAGGCCGGCGCGGTAGCGGGCCTCGTCCTGCCCAAGCAAACGGGCGAGTTCGCGGTACGAGGAAACGCTGGCCGCATTCGTCCTGCCCTGATGCTCGAGGAAACGGTCGAGCGCCGGCCAGGCGCTGGGACCGAGCGTACGCAGATACCAGAAATCGAGTTCGGTGCCTTGGCCGGTCATTTCGAATGAGTGCTCGACATTGTAGTTGGCGATCAGCGCCGCGAAGTTGACGAAGCAGCAGGCATAGAGCGTCATTGAAAGCGTCAGAAGATTGGCGGAAAGCAGCCATTCATTGGATTTTTCGAACGCGATGCGGGCGATGATCAGGGCAAGGCCCGCCGCCACCAGTCCCATCCAGACGAAGGCGGCGATGCGCCAGTAGGTCAGCGCGTAGATGCCGATATAGAGGTCGAGCCGCAGGATCGACGAGATGACCAGCACGATGTTCTGCGCCACCCAGACGTAGACCAGCCGGCGGATGAGCGGATCGCTGGAGGTCGTGCTGCCCGGCCGCAGCGCCGCCAGGACGAAGCCGGCTGCGAGCAGCGCTGTGATGATCAAGGGATAGGCGCCGCGATGCGCATAGGCGGCGTAGGTCAGCCGGTCGGGAAGCGCGATGCCGCCCCACAGATAGGTGGCGTCGAGCGCGGTCTGCATCGCGAAAAGGATGTTGAAGACGACCAGCGCACGAAGAATCGCGGCCTTGCCGAAGATGATGTCCTCGATCGCCTTGGCGGGTTTTGTCGTCGCCCGGCCGACAGGCACAGGCGACAGCACACGCGGAATGGAGCGGAGAAAGCGCGGTAGGCGCGGGCGCAGAAAGGCCCAGACGCCGACCAGCACGAACAGCCAGAAGGCGAGACGCGGCAGCTGGATGAGCTCGAGCAGTGCCATTAGGTCGATCAGCGACAGCCAGTATTCGACGACCGGATTGGCGGCGCCGAACAGCGCGAGAAACACCGCGCCGAGGCTTAGCGGCATGACCCAGACGGCAATCGTCGCAAGGCGCACGCGCCGTCGGCCAAGCTGCCGGGCCGCCTTGCGCCAGCGAAAGAAATCCAGGATGAACCGAAAGGGCGTTGCAAGCAGGAATAGCGAGAGTTGGCCGGCAATGCGGGCAACCCCGTGCTTCAACCGCCCGGCCAGCGAAAGCGCGAAGACGGCCAGCGCCGCCAGCCCGATCGAGACGGACAGCGCACTGACATTTTCCGCGACCGGCAGCAGCGCCACAAGCAGCGCAACTGGCTTGAACCAGGGCCTGCCATCATTGAAGGAGCCGAGAGGATGGACAGCCATGCTCGTGGTGGCAATCGCAACGCCGAACAGGAAAAGCGTGATGCCGGCCGGTTGGCTATAGAAGAAAAAATCGGCCAGCGCGACGCGCAGGACGGCAACGCCGAAGCGGCTGCAATAGCTCGGCGCCGGCGTGAGGAACGCTGTCATGATCGGGCTTTCTCGGCCGCTTTGATGCGGCCGGAATATCTGGGCGGGGATTTGCGGACGAAAGGGAGGAGGTTTGCCGGGGGCGGATCGACAAGCCACCAGCTGTCGCGGCGAAGCCGGTACGGCAGGGACCAACGGCAATTTGTTTGCTCTTGCATGCCGCCCTTGTCGCATTCTGTCGGGTGGCAAGCGGGGCGGAGACGAGGAGATTTTCCGAAATTGCGTGCAGTTTTTATGCACGGCTTGCCTCGGCCGTCTGCAGGCGGCATAGATCGGACATGACTGCCGAACCCTCCCGCCCGCGCCGCTCGGTGCTTTACGTCCCGGCTTCGAACGACAAGGCATTGGCCAAGATCCGGTCGCTGGCCTGCGATGCCGTCGTCATCGATCTCGAGGACGCCGTCGCCCCGGCCGACAAGCTTTCCGCGCGCGAAAAACTGGCGGGGATTTTCGCCGGCCGTTCCAACCGGCGCTGCGAGATGGTTGTGCGCATCAATGCGCTGTCGAGCGAATGGGGCGCCGACGATCTGCTGGCTGCGGCAAAATGCGCTCCCGACGCCATCCTGCTGCCCAAGGTCGACACGCCGCGCGACATTCTCGAGGCCGGTGACGTTCTCGACGACAATTTTGCGCCGGACGAGGTCAAGCTATGGGCGATGATGGAGACACCCAAGGCGCTGCTCAACATCGGCCCGATCGCCGAGCTTGGCCGCGACCCAGCCTCTCGACTGGTTTGTTTCGTTGCCGGAACGAATGATCTGGTCAAGGACACCGGAATTCTCACCACGCCCGACCGGCGCTATCTCGTGCCGTGGCTGATGCAGATGGTGCTCGCCGCGCGCGCCGGCGGCCTCGACCTGCTCGACGGCGTCTTCAATGATTTTAGCGATATGGACGGGTTTGCGCGCGAGTGCACGGAAGCGGCCGCCATGGGCTTCGACGGCAAATCGCTGATCCATCCGGCCCAGATCGAGGCCGCAAACCGGGCCTTTGCGCCTTCGCCTGAAGCGATGGCCGAGGCGGGCGCGATCAAGGATGCCTTCGCGCTCGCCGAAAATACCGGCAAGGCGGTGATTGCGCTGAACGGAAAGATGGTCGAGCGGCTGCATCTGGCGCAGGCCGAAAAACTGCTGGCGAAGGCCGCCGCTGTTCGCGCATGATTGCAACTCACGACGGGATTGAAAATGAAACTCTACCGCTTTTTGTCCGGCCCGGACGACGCCAGCTTCTGCCACAAGGTGACGGCGGCGCTCAACAAGGGCTGGCACCTGTTCGGCTCGCCGACCTATGCCTATGACAAGAATGCCAAGACCATGCGCTGCGGCCAGGCGGTGGTGAAGGACATCGAAGGCCAGGAATACGGCCCCGACACCAAGCTCAGCGACTGGTAGCGCTGACATCGCTTCGGGTGCCCGCGAATGCGGGACACTTCTGGACGCTGGCGCGAAGGAACGCTGCGCTCTCCAGTCAAAACGACGTCACTCCGCTGCCTCTTCGATCTTCTCCATATCATCGTCCGACAGGCCGAAATGGTGACCGATCTCATGGATCAGCACATGGGTGACGATGTCGCCCAGCGTCTCCTCGTTCTCGGCCCAGTAGTCGAGGATGGCGCGGCGGTAGAGCGTGATCCGGTTCGGGCCTTCGCCGGTCTGCGGATTCCAGCGCTCGGCGATGCCGCGCCCCTCGAACAGGCCGAGCAGGTCGAAGGGCGTTTCCAGCGAAAGGTCGTCCATGATCTCGTCGGTCGGGAATTCGGCGATCTGAATGACGATCTCGCCGGTCAGCTTGCGAAACTCCTCCGGCAGATGGGCATAGGCCTCCAGCGCCAGGAGCTCGATTTCCTCCATCGTTGGCGAAAGCTGGTCGTGCCAGATGCGTGTTTGGTAGATGCGAGCCATGCTTTGTCCTTTGATCCCGGCATATAGGCTTTCGGGCCGGACTCGGCAAATGGTCGGGCTGGAGCGCCCGGACCATGCCATCAAGGCAGGAATAAATTCCCCATGACTCCGCTTGACTCTTTGGCCGCCCTCTGGAATCTATAGGAACATAACAGGAACAATTGTGAGTGGAAGCTGACCGTCATGGCGACAAGCGCCGTGGCGCGGGAGACTGTTTTTGCCCTGCGCCGCCAGATCGCGAAGATCGAAGGGACCTTGTCCGAGCGCCTGGAAGCGCCGGCCGGTTCGTCGTTTGACGCGGATGTGCCTCGCCAGAGTCTGGCATCCTCTCGGAATCCGACACCCGCTCGGAATCTGACGATTGTCCGTCGCGGCCTCGCCGTGGCGCCGCCCGATGCGTTTTTGCGCACCGGTGCCGAGCGCCTCGATGCTGCGCTGAGCGGCGGCCTGCCGAAGGCGGCGCTGAGCGAGTTTCATGGCGCCGCGACCCGCGATGCCGGAGCAGTCGCCGGTTTTGTCCTGTCGCTCATCAGCCTGATCCTCAGCCAGGGGCCGCGACTGCCGGTGCTGTGGATCGGCACATCCGAGGTTTTCCGCGAGGCCGGCTTTCCCTATGCCGGGGGGCTTCACGCCTTCTTCGGCATCGAGCCGGAGCAATTGCTGTTTTCCGAGGCGCCAAGGCTGCTCGATGCGCTGTGGGTCGCCGATGAGGCCGCCAGGATGACGGCGCTGGCCGCAGTCATCCTCGAAATCCGTGGCAACCCGCAGCGGCTGGATCTCACCGCGACGCGGCGGCTGCACGCCCGGGCGCAGAGTGCCGGCCGGCCGCTGTTCCTGCTGCGCCAGGCCGGCGAGCCCGAGCCGACGGCAGCGCCCGTCCGCCTCATCCTGTCGGCGGCACCGGCGGCAGCGCGCGAGACGATCGCCGGGCCGCTCGCCGGCTCGATCGGCCGGCCCGCCTTCACCATCACCATCGGCAAGAGCCGCACTGCCTTGCCCGGAAAATTCACACTGGAGTGGAACCCCGATGAACGCATATTCGAAGAAAGACGGGGCGAGGAATGGGCAAAGAATCCTGTCCCTGTGGTTTCCACATCTCGCCGCCGAGAGGATCCTGCGACAGCGCCTGGGGCGGTCCTGGCGTTCCCGGCCGTCGGATCACCTGCCGCTGGTGATCAGTCACCGCGACCGGAACGCCCAGCGCATCGCCGCCCTCGACGAGCGGGCCGAGGCGCTTAACCTGAAACGCGGCATGGGCATAGCCGATGCACGCGCCATGCATCCCTCGATCGACATCGTGGAGGCCGATCCGGAAGCCGACCGGCGCCTGCTCGAAGGCCTCGCCGACTGGTGCGACCGCTATACCCCGCTGGTGGCGCTCGACGGGGCCGATGGCCTCTATCTCGACGTCACCGGCTGCACCCATCTTTTCGGCGGCGAACGCTCGATGCTGGACGACATCCTGTCGCGTTTTTTCCATCAGGGCTTCGATGTCCGCGCCGGGCTTGCCGCCACGCCGGGCTCGGCCTGGGCGGCGGCGCGGTTTGCCGGCGACCGCATCGTTCCCGATGGTGAGGAGGAAGCGCTTCTCGCGCCCTTGCCGTTGGCGGCACTGCGCATCGATCCAGAGGTCCGCGCCAGCCTCGAAAGCGTCGGCCTGCGCACGGCGGGCGCCGTCATGGCGGCACCGCGCGCGCCGCTGGCCCGCCGCTTCGGCGCATCGCTGCTATTGCGCCTCGACCAGGCGCTCGGCCGCCTCGACGAAGCCGTGTCGCCGCGCCTGCCGGTCGCGCCGCTTTCGGTCGAACGCCACCTCGCCGAGCCGATCATGCTGACCGAGGACATCGAGCGGCTGACAGGCATGCTGGCGGCCACATTGAAGAAGGACCTCGAGCGTCGCGGCGAGGGCGCAAGGCGGCTGGCGCTGCTGCTCTTTCGCGTCGATGGCGGCGTCAGCCGCATCGCCGTCGGCACCTCGCGACCTTTGCGCGAGCCGCTGCTGATCCAGAAATTGTTTCACGAAAGGCTTGCCGCGCTCGAACAGGATATCGACGCCGGCTATGGTTTCGATCTCGCGCGCCTCTCGGTGCTGACCGCCGCCGCCTTCGACATGCAGCAGGCAGACCTTGCCGGCGAGACGAACGACGGGGGCGCCGACATCGCGCTTTTTGCCGACCGCATCCGCGCCCGGCTCGGCGAAGGCGCGGTCTTGAAGCCGGTCGCCGTCGAGAGCCATCTGCCGGAGCGCGCCGTCGCCGCCATTCCCTTCGCCGAAGCGCCGCAGAGAAGCTCGCCGCCGAAGCAGCCGGACAAGGTGAAGGATGCTCCCACGACCGTCTTCCAGCCGGAACGGCCGATCCGGCTTTTCCGTTCGCCCGAGCCGATCGAGGTGCCGGCCACCGAAATGCCGGAAGGCCCACCTTTGAACTTCCGCTGGCGGCGCGCGCTCTACCGGGTCGCGCGCGCCGAAGGGCCGGAGCGCATTGCGCCTGAATGGTGGCGAGAGGCGGCGGGACGGGAAGATGCGCCGACCCGGGACTATTTCCGCATCGAGGATGCCGACGGCCGCCGTTACTGGCTTTACCGCCAAGGCCTCTACGGCGCCTCGCAGCCCGCTCCGCGCTGGTTCATGCATGGAGTCTTCGCATGAATGCGCTGACAGCCGTTCCCTATGCCGAATTCGGCATCCAGTCGAACTTCTCGTTCCTGCGCGGCGCCTCGAAACCGGAGGAGCTGGTGGTCGCGGCGAAATTCATGGGGTTTTCAGCGATCGGGCTCGCCGACCGCAATACGGTGGCGGGCGTCGTGCGCGCCTGGCAGCAGGCCAAGGTGGAGGGTGTTTCCTATCATCCCGGCTGCCGCCTGGTATTTTGCGACGGCACGCCGGACATTCTCGCTTACCCGCAGAACCGCAAGGGCTGGGGCCATCTCTGCCGCATGCTGACGCAGGCCAATTTGCGCGACGAAAACGAAAAGGGAGCAACGCTTCTCAAACAAAGCGATCTTCTCGAATGGGGCGATCTCTTGTCGCTGGCCATCCTGCCGGATGTGTCGACGGGCGCGGCCGATAGCCTTGCTGTGCTTAGCCGGCTCACGGATCGCTTCGGCGAAAGCCTGCGGTTTGCGGTTTCGCCGGATTACCGCGGCAGCGACCGCTTCCGTATCGAGCAGGCGGCGGCGATGGCCGAGCTGGCCGGCATCCCGCTGATGGCGACCAACGATGTGCTCTACCATACGTCGGAACGGCGCCCGCTGCAGGACGTGCTGACGGCGATCCGCCTCAATGTGCCCGTCGCCGAGGTGGGGCTGGAGTTGATGGCCAATGCCGAGCGTCACTTAAAGCCGCCGCTGGAGATGGCACGGCTTTTTCGCAGGCATCCGCAAGCGCTGGCGGAAACGCTGCGTTTTGCCGGCGAGCTGAGCTTCTCGCTCAGTGACCTGCAATACAACTACCCCGACGAGCCGACGGAATCGGGCCTCGGGCCACAGGCCGAGCTGGAAAGGCTGGCCAAGGAGGGGGCCGCCATCCGCTACCCCTCGGGCGTGCCCGCTTTTGTGACGCAGCGCATCGAGGAGGAGCTCGCTCTGATCGAGCGCCTGAACTACGCGCGCTATTTCCTGACTGTCTACGACATCGTCAAATTCGCCCGCAGCCAGAACATTCTCTGCCAGGGGCGCGGCTCCGCCGCCAACTCGATCGTCTGCTTCTGCATCGGCATCACCGAAGTTGGCCCGGACAAGATCGACACGCTTTTCGAGCGCTTCATTTCCGAAGAAAGAAACGAGCCGCCCGACATCGATGTCGATTTCGAGCATGAAAAGCGCGAGGAGGTCATCCAGTACATCTATTCCAAATACAGCACCAAGCGCACCGCGCTGGCCGCCGCCGTCGTCAGCTACCGCGGCCGCTCTGCGGTGCGCGAAGTGGCCAAGGCGATGGGCCTGTCGGACGACGTCCGGAGCGCGCTGTCCAGTTCGATCTGGGGCTGGTCGACCTCGGAGCTCGGCGAAAAGGAGACAAAAGCCGGCGGCCTCGATCAGACCGATCCCTCGACAAGGCATGTGATCGAATGCGCCAACGAGATCATGGGCTTTCCCCGCCATTTGTCGCAGCATGTCGGCGGTTTCGTCATCACAAGGGACCGGCTCGACGAGATCGTACCCATCGTCAAGACGGCGATGGACGAGCGCAAGATGGTCGAGTGGGACAAGGACGACCTCGACGCGGTGAAAATCCTTAAAGTGGACGTGCTGGCGCTCGGCATGCTGACCTGCCTGCAGCGCGCCTTCACCCTGCTCCAGGATCATTATCCCGAGGCGCGGGACGCATATGGCCAACCCTATGTGTTGGCCACTCTCCCGGCCGAGGACAAACATGTCTACGACATGATCTGCCGCGCCGACACGATCGGCGTCTTCCAGATCGAATCGCGCGCGCAGATGTCGATGCTGCCGCGGCTGCGGCCGAAAAACTTCTACGATCTCGTCATCGAGGTGGCAATCGTGCGGCCCGGCCCGATCCAGGGTGACATGGTCCACCCTTATCTGCGCCGCCGGCAAGGCAAGGAAAAGCCCGAATACCCGAAGCCGGAACTGGAAAAAATACTCGGCAGGACGCTGGGCGTGCCGCTGTTCCAGGAACAGGCAATGAAGATTGCCATCGTTGCCGGCGGCTTCAGGCCGGGCGAGGCCGATGAATTGCGCCGCGCCATGGCCACCTTCAAGCGCACCGGCACGATCGGCAATTACCGCAAGAGGATGGTCGACGGCATGGTTGCCAAGGGCTACGAAAAAGACTTCGCCGAGCGTTGCTTCAAGCAGATCGAGGGCTTTGGCGAATACGGCTTTCCCGAAAGCCATGCCGCCTCCTTCGCCCTGCTGGTCTATGCCTCCTGCTGGTTCAAGACCTTCTATCCCGACGTGTTCTGCGCCGCGATTCTGAATTCCCAGCCGATGGGTTTTTACCAGCCGGCTCAGCTTGTCCGCGACGCGCATGATCATGGCGTCGAGATCCGAGAGGTCGACGTCAACTTTTCCGGCTGGGATTGCGCCTTGGAGCAATCGCCTTTCGATCCGGCCCGCATTCTCGACCGCCATGTTCAAATGCGCGGTGTCATCCGGACCAGCCATGCCGTCCGGCTTGGCTTTCGCCAGGTCAAAGGCCTGTCGAAGGAGCGCATGGAAGCATTTGTGGTGAGGCGCGGCGACGGCTACACATCCGTGCGCGATGTCTGGCTGCGCTCGGGCCTCAACGTCGACGAGATCGAAAAGCTGGCGCAGGCCGACGCCTTCCGCTCGCTTGGATTGAACCGCCGCAACGCTCTATGGGCGGTCCGCGCGCTCGACGGCAAGAGTGCCGCCGAAAAGCTGCCGCTGTTCGATCAGCCGGCGATCCGCTTGCGCGATCTCGAGCCTGAAACCCGGCTCCCGACAATGCCGCTCGGCGAGCACGTCGTCCACGACTACCGCTCGCTCGGCCTGTCGCTGAAGGCGCACCCGGTCGCCTTCCTGCGTCAAAGGCTGGATCGGTCCGGCGTCACGCCCAATGCGCGGCTCGGCCAGGTGCGGGACGGCCGGCGCGTTTCGGTCGCCGGCCTCGTGCTGGTGCGGCAGCGGCCGGGCAATGGCAAGGCGATTTTCCTGACGCTGGAAGACGAGAATGCGGTCGCCAACATCATTTTCTGGGAAAGGACTTTCGACCGCTTCCGCCCCATCGTCATGGGCGCACGTCTCATCCGCGTCACCGGCAAGCTGCAATCGGAATCGGACGTCATCCATATCGTCGCCGAGAAGGTCGAGGATCTGACGCCGTGGCTGTCGGTGCTGCTGGAAGAGGCAGGACCTGAGCCTTCGAGCCGTACAGACGAGGCTCGGCCGGGCAGCATCGCGCAAACGGAATTATTGGGAAAGGCGGAGAAGGTCATGCCCAAGGGACGCAATTTTCAATAGGCCCCCTGTCTTCGTCAGAGCGTTGCTGCGGTGCGGAATTTGATGACGGCAGGACAGAGGGGGGCGCGAAGGATCGCTGCGGAGCGGCCCTTATTCCGAGCCACCCAGGCGCGGCGGTGGCATGGCATCGTCTATGGCGATGACCCGCGCCTCCGATGGCAGCATGATAGGAATGCCGTCCCGCACCGGATAGGCAAGCTTTGCCACCCGCGAGACAAGCTCGCCGCGCTCCGGATCCCAGGCAAGCGGCCCCTTGGTCAGCGGGCAGGCCAGCAGTTCCAGCAGCTTGGGATCGACAGTCCTGTTCCCGTCACGTCCATCCGCCATTCGATCCGTCCTTCCACAAGGCAACCGCTTCGGGGTTTCGCGCGCGGACTTCCCTTCTCCCCTTGTAGGAGAAGGTGGCCGAGCGAATCTCGGTCGGATGAGGGGTGTTCCAGCTTGGCACCGACGGCACTCCGTCCAGCACCCCTCAACCGTCTCGGCGCTACGCGCCGATCCACCTTCTCCCACAAGGGGAGAAGGCAAGAGCCTACTGCAAACTCGAACCGAAATCCTCATTGTCGCGCGCCAGCGCCATTTCGGTGATGGCGATCAGCGTTTCGGCACGTGTCTTTAGATCGGCCGCTTCGAGCAGCGCCTGTTTCTCGGCCGGCCCGTAGGGCGCCATCATCGACAGCGCGTTGACCAGCATGGCGTTTTCGGCGCGGCTGACGCTTTCCCAGTCGGCCTCCAGATCGTTGGCCTGCAGATAGGCGCGAAACGCTTTGAGCAGCGCCGGCCGGTCGATCTCGGCTTCCGCCTGGTCGTCGTCGAGATCGGTGAGAAAGGGTGCCAACCGGCACTGGCGAAACGGCGTCCTGACGGTGAGTTCCTGGACAATGCGGAACCGGCACACGCCCTGCAGCGAAATCAGATAACGACCGTCGCCGCTCTCGGACAGCGCGATGATGCGCCCGGCACAGCCGACATTGCAGAGTTCCGGCTCGCCGTCGGGACGCAGCGCACCGTCGAGGCTGGGCTGGATCATGCCGATCAGCCGCGCCCCGGCGATCGCCTCATCGACCATCTGCAGATAGCGCGGCTCGAAGATGTTGAGCGGCATGCGGCCTCCCGGCAGCAGCAATGCGCCCTCAAGCGGAAAGATCGGCATGGTCGACGGTAAGTCCGCAGCGAGTCGGTAATGCGCGTTTCCCGCCTGCACCTCAATCCTCCGATCGCTTCGTCAGGAAGCGCACCAAACCCGTCTCCTCCCGGCCGGCACAAGGCGCGACACCGGAAACCCGAAATCGAATGCCGTCCGAAAACCTAATCTGGCGCAGCCGCCGCCGACCGCAAGCCCGCCGGACAAAACAGTCTGCGCCGGCTCAGGAAAACAGCAGCGACGACAGTTTGCGCCGTGCCGACAGCGTTGCCTCGTCGGTCATGCCCCATGCCTCGAAGAGCTGCAGCAACTGGGTTCTGGCGCCATCGTCGTTCCACGAGCGGTCGGCCTTGATGATCGCCAGCAGATTGTCGGCCGCCGCCATGCGATCACCCTTGGCGTTCTGGATCATCGCAAGCTCGAACCGCGCCTGGTGATCCCCGGGATTTTCGGCCAGCCGCCGTTCCAGTTCCGCCGGATTGCCGAGCACTGCTGCTTGCGCGGCGAGCGCCATCTTGGCGCGCAGCGCGGCGAGCTGCGGCGCATCCTTCTTTGCCTCCGGCGCCCGCGCCAGCATCGCATCGGCACCTTCGGTATCGCCGGCCTCGAACAGCAGATCGCCCAAGCCGGCGATCGCCTCGATCGTCTCCGGCGCCTGTTCCAGGATAGCGTCGTAGATGTCGGCCGCGGTCTGCACGTCACCGGCCTCGCGCGCCTCGGCGGCCGCGGCCAGCGCCTCGGCCACTTGCGGTGCGCCACCATCCTTGCCGCCGACCTTCTGGATGAATTGCGTGATCTGGCTCTCGGGAATGGCGCCCATGAAGCCGTCGACCGGCTGGCCGTCCTTGAAGGCAATGACCGCCGGTATCGACTGGATGCCGAGCTGGCCGGCGATCGATGGATGGTCGTCGATGTTCATCTTGACCAGCTTGACCTTGCCGCCGGCGGCTTTCACCGCCTTTTCCAGCAGCGGGGTCAATTGCTTGCAGGGGCCGCACCATGGCGCCCAGAAATCGACCAGCACCGGCTGGCGGCGCGATTCCTGGATGACGTCGGCGGCAAATCCAGCGGTCGTGGTGTCCTTGATGACGTCGGCCGGCACCTCCGCAAGTGCGACCTTCTCACGCGCGGCATCGGTGCCGCCATACTGCACGGTGGTGGCATACTGACCGCCATTGCTGCCAAATGGGCGGCCAAAGGGGTTGCTATCGCTCATCTCGTCGCCCTTTCGGTCGCGCCGCCGGCCAAGGGACAGGCGCAACATCCTTCTTCAGAACCCGGTTTCAGTCACCCATGTGGCGATCATGCCGAGACTTTCAAGATAACAGCATCATGTCCGGTTGCCTCGACGAATTTGACCAGGTCCGTGGCGGCGATGGAAGTCGTCGCCTCATTGGTCAGCGGGTGGGCGTTGACCACAGCATGGCTCATCAGCTCCTCGTCGAGAACGACCTTGACCCTTCCCTCCGTGTCGTTGATCAGCCCGAAAACGGTGACCGCGCCCGGGACGACGCCGAGAAGCTCCATCAGCATCTCCGGCCGGCCGAAAGACACGCGGCCCGCGGCGCCGATCAGATGATGGATCTGCTTTAGATCGACCACCGCCTCCTCGCCGACGCTGACCAGGAAGAAATTATCTTTCTTGTCCTTGAGGAACAGGTTCTTGGTGTGGCCGCCGGCGATCTCGCCGCGCAGCACCTGCGAATCGGCGACAGTGAACAGCGGCGGGTGCCGCTGTGTCGATACCTCGATCCCGAGTCCGGCAAGAAAGGCGAAAAGGTCGGCTTCGGTCTTCGGCATCGGTCTTTCTTCTGATGGCCCGCTTTCAACGGCTTGTTCGGCCTACGCCGTTTACGGCCAATGATGCGGCCAAGACAAGCCCGTCGCGCAATGCAGGGGTGATTGCCTTGCGACGTGTCGCGGGACGGCTTGTCCGCATTGCCGGCGAAGCAAAAAGCCTGCGAATTCCCTGTTGCAATCGCCGCGCTCTTCAGCCATATAGGCGCGGCTTGCGGCCCGAAAGCCGCGCGAGCGGGTGTAGCTCAGGGGTAGAGCACAACCTTGCCAAGGTTGGGGTCGAGCGTTCGAATCGCTTCACCCGCTCCAGTTTCTCTCAAGGGAAATCAAGCATCGAAAAGCCGCGGTCCGCCGCGGCTTTTTCGCATTTGGGCGGCACAGGACGCACTTGCCAGCAGGCGCTGCGGTCGCGCCAAGTACGCTGCAGATAGAATTCAGGACTTTTGCGTGTCGTCCTCGGACCAAGGTCCGTCTTGCAGAATGCTCTATTTGAACGGAACTTGTTGGACAGCGGGCTCCACTTTGGAAAGTCCTCACGTTTCTCACTGGAACCCATCCTGGCGGGAGGGCCACTCGAAGGAGGAATTATGAAAACGCGCACCTATCTATTCGCAGCGGCGGCCGCTCTCACCCTTGTCGCGTCTCCGGTCCTCGCTGCCCCCGGCGGCAATGGCGGCGGGAACGGCAATGGCGGCAGCCACGGCAACGGCGGAAACGCGGCTGGGGCCGGCTCGCAGGGACACGGAGCCGCCACCTCGGCCGCGGCCAAGGACAAGTCGACGACCGGAGTTGCTCATGCAATGGCGGTCGTTGCCACGACACCGGCCTCACCGCAGGCCACCCTGGCCTTGCAGGCAGCGCTGGATAGGAAGGCCGCGAAAGACGCGGCAGACACTGCCGACGACACCTCTGACGAAACCGAGTAAGCATTCGAAACTGACAACTTGTCGCGTTGAAAGCCGTGGTTCGCCGCGGCTTTTTTTCGTTTCCCCGCCTGGCGTTCGAACTCTCAAGGCCTTTGATGCATGTCGCGCAAAACTGTGCAGCGGTTTTGCGACACCGACATGCATGAAACAAGAACCTGAAGCGCGTCGCATGAGGCCGGTCGAACGCAACGCGCTTTTAGGGTCGGCAGGTCAACAGCGCTTCCAGAAAAAAGCTGCTCCACAGCGGCACTGAAGCTACGCTGAGGCCAAACGCCGCCGCATCGGCGTCGGATTCGATTGCATGCGAGGAGATCCCGTGACCGGCTTTGTCGACCGAGAACGCGCAACAGACCTGATGCAGCGTGCCAATATCGAGGCATTGGTGCTTTGCGAGCCTGAGGCATTCCAATATGCCACCGGCGCCTGGATCGGCCCGGCCGGCCTGTTCCGCCGGGCCGGCGCCGGTTTCGTGGTCATCCCGAGACGAGACGACCTGCCGATCGGCGTAGTGGTTGCCGATTTCCAGGCTGCCCAGCTCCGGGCGGCGGTGGCGGATGCCGTGGTGCGCACGCATCCGATCTGGATCGAATCCGCGTCGCTTGAGCCGGCGACGGCCGGCCGGCCCGTTGCGCAGCGCATCGAGGCCGGCCTGGTTGGCCGCGCCCCCGGTTTTGCACGTCCAGCGACCTTTGAGCTTGCCCGCTCTGTCCGCGAGCTGAAGACGATGCTCGCCGAACTCGGGCTGGAGCGTGCAACGCTCGGCATCGAGCTGGATTTTGTCTCGGCCAGCGATTTGTCCGCGATGCAGGCGATGTTGCCCGGCACGGCCCTGGTCAACGGCTCGCCGATCCTCGACAGGCTGCGGGCAATCAAATCGCAAAGCGAGATCGACCTTCTGCAGCAGGGCATCGTCCTGTCGGAAGCCGGCCTGTCGCGGCTGCAGCAGCATGCAGCGGTCGGCATGCGTCAGTCGGATCTGGTCGCGCTCTACCGGCAAGGCATCGCCGATGCAGCCGCCGGGTTATCGCAGCAAATCGCGACGGCCGAATACGTCACGCTGGGCGCTCGCCCAAAAAGCGCCGATGCGGTCGCCGCCGCCGGCGATCCGCTGAAGGCCGACATGGTCTGCAGCGTGAACGGCTATGCTTCGGACATGTCGCGGAATTTCACCTTCGGGCCGCCGTCGCCCGAACAGGCCGAATTGCATGCGATAGCCGAACGCGCCTTCGCCGATGGGCTTGCCGCGCTTATGCCCGGAAAGCCGTTCGCCGCCGTTCATCGCGCCGCCAGCGAAAGCCTGGCGCGCCAGGGCCTGCGTTCCTATCGCCGCGGCCATTTCGGCCACAGCGTCGGCCATTCCGTGTTTTCCGAGCAATGGCCGTTCATCTCGGCCGACAGCGATGTCGTGATCGAAGCCGGCATGGTGCTGGCATTCGAGATCCCGCTCTACATCGACGGTCTCGCCAGCTTCAATCTCGAAGACCAGTTCCTGATCACCGCGAACGGGCCGCTGCCGATGAACCGCTTGCCGAGGCGCCTGGAGACTATAGGCTGAATCCAGCCGGCCCCTTATCTGGCGCCGGCCACGCCCCTCCGGAAATCCGACGGCGACATGCCGGAAAGCTTGCGGAACGACTTGTTGAAGGCGCTGAGCGAGCCGAAACCCGATTCCATGGCGACGCGCAGCACATTGGCATCCTGATGCATCAGCAGCGCCTGCGCGTAGCTGAGGCGCAGCAAATTCACATATTCGTTGAGCGTCATGCCGGTCGATTTCTTGAAGATGCTCATGGCGTATTTGGGATGGATGTCGGCCGCCGCGGCAATGTCGACGCAATCGATCTCGTAGAGGAAATTCTCGGCGATGAAGTCGCACATGCGCCCGACATTGCGCAGCGATTGCTGATCGAAGGGACTGCCTATCTCCTGTTCGACCGGAGTTTCGGGCACGAGCCGGTAAGGCTCGAAGCGCACCCGCTCCAGCCGCAGCAAAAGCTCGTTGACCGCATGCTCGGCCTTCACCGGGTCGCCGGAGCGGGCATAGCGGTTCCAGCGCTCGAAATTGTGGTCGTCCGACCGGTCGGTGGCGTCAGTCACCAGCGTCGCGCCGGTCATCAGCCTGTTGCGGACCTCGATCGGCAAATGCAGCCGGAAGAAATGCACCAGCGGCAGATGCGCGCCGGCATAGATGGCATCGTCGGAGGCTTCGTCCATCTGGTGCGGCAGGCCACCCCAGAACAGACACATGTCGCCAGCAGAGAGCGAAAGCTCGTGCCCGTCCATGCGGTAATGCACGGCCCCGCGCACGATGAAATTCACCTCGACCTGGGCATGCCAATGCGGCTTGAGCATCACCAGGGGCTGGGTGTGGAACATCTGCAGCAGCAGCGGCAGGCCCTCTACGCTGCTGGCGCCAGGCTGGTAAAACGGCCTTTCCGGCATCTTACTTTCCGCTCATTTCTTATTCCCTTTGTCGCGGACAAGGCTTTCCCGAGGCCTAGTCTAGCCACGCTCGCAAACAGAGAGCAACTGAAATGGGAGGATTTCAATGCGCATAAAATCGACCTGCGCCGCGCTCGCGCTTGCCTTGGGCTCCAGCCCGGCCTTTGCGCAGTCCGGTGAAATCACGATCTGGAGCTGGAATATCGCCGCTTCGTCGCTGAAGGCCACCATAGCGGGCTTCAACAAGCAGTTTCCCGACATCAAGGTCACGGTCGAGGACCTCGGCAACCAGCCGACCTACGACAAGTCGATCGCCGGCTGTGCCGCCGGTGGCGAGGGCCTGCCGGACATCGTGACGATCGAGAACGGCGAAGCGGAAAACTACTGGAGCCAGTTCCCGGATTGCTTCGTCGACCTGCACACGCTCGGCTACACCGCGGAAGACCAGGCAAAATTCCCCGACTTCAAGCGCACCGAGCTCGAGGTGGACGACAAGGCCTATGCGATGCCGTGGGATTCGGGGCCGGTGGCGATGTTCTACCGACGCGACTTCTACGAGAAGGCCGGCGTCGATCCGTCCTCGATCAAGACCTGGGACGATTTCATCGCTGCCGCCAAGAAGATCCAGGCCGCCAATCCCGGCGTCACGATGACCAACGCCGATTTCAACGGCGATTCCGAATTCTTCCGCATGATCTCCAACGAGCAGGGCTGCGCCTACTTCTCCGCCGATGGTCAATCGATCACGGTCAACCAGCCCAAATGCGTCGATGCCATGACCAAGATCAAGGAGATGAAGGACGCCGGCATCATTTCCTCTGCCGACTGGAGCACCAAGATCACCAACAACACCGCCGGCAAGGTCGCCACGCAGATGTATGGCGGCTGGTATGAAGGCACTGTGCGCACCGAATCGCCCGATGGGACAGGCAAATGGGGCGTCTATTTGATGCCGAGCCTGACCGCCGACGGTCCGCGCGCCGCCAATCTCGGCGGCTCCTCGCTCGCCATCACCTCGGTGTCGAAGAACAAGGAAGCCGCCTACGCCTATCTGAAATACACGCTAGGGACGAATGAGGGCCAGATCACCATGCTGAAAGGCTTCGGCCTGGTGCCGTCGCTAATTTCGGCGCTCAACGACCCTTATGTCTCCGAGGGCCTGCCCTATTGGGGTGGCCAAGCCGTGTGGAAGGACATCCTCGGCACCCTGCCCAAGGTCGTCCCCAGCCGCGGTACGCCGTTCCAGAGCGACGCCGAAATCATCATCCGCGCGGTGCAGACCAAATATCTGGCCGGGGGCTATCCCGACGCCAAGGCAGCGCTCGACGATGCCGCAAGCCAGATCGCCGCGGCGACCGGCCTGCCGGTCAAGTCGTGATCTAAACGAGGCGGCTCCGAGCGCGCGGCTCCCCTTCTCCCCTTGTGGGAGAAGGTGTCGCCGAAGGCGACGGATGAGGGGTGCTCCAGCTTGGCGCTGACGGCACTCCGGCCAGCACCCCTCAACCGTCTCGGCGCTACGCGCCGATCCACCTTCTCCCACAAGGGGAGAAGGCAAGAGACTTGAAAAAGCAGAAAGGAGGAAAACGATGCGCTACCAGAACGCCACGGCGTATCGCTTCCTTGCGCCCTATCTGCTGATCTTCTCGATCTTCTGGCTGTGGCCGATCATCGATTCCTTCCTGATCTCGTTCCAGGCGACGCGCACCGTGCCGTGGCGGTTCGCGCCGACCTTCAACTGGGGCCGGCTGATCGGCGATCCGGCCTTCTTCAATGCCTTGAAGAACACATTGCTGATCCTTGTCATCCAGGTGCCGGTGATGATTTCGCTAGCGATTGTGATGGCGGTGCTTTTGAACTCGCCGCTGCTCAAGGCGCGTGGCCTGTTCCGCTTTGCCTTCTTCGCGCCGGTCGTGGTCGGCGAGGTCGCCTATTCGGCGGTTTTCCGGCTGATGTTCAATCTGGACTACGGCATCATCAACAAATTGCTGAACAGCATCGGCCTGCCCAACGTCGACTGGTTTACCAACGTCACCCCGGCGATGGCGGTCATCATGATGGCGGTGACGTGGCGCTGGGCCGGCTACAACGCCATCATCCTGCTCGCCGGCCTGCAGTCCATCCCCGAGGATGTTTACGAGGCGGCGACCCTGGACCGGGTCAGCAAGGTCAAACAGTTCTTCTACATCACGCTGCCGCTGCTCAAGCCGATCATCGTGTTCTGCGCCGTGCTGTCGATCATCGGCACCATGCAGCTGTTCACCGAGCCCTTCCTAATCACCGAGCGCGGCGGGCCGGGCGGCGGCACCGAAACGCTCGGGCTGCTGCTTTATCGCCAGGGCTTCCGGTCGCTCAATTTCGGCTACGCTTCGGCCATCGCCTACACCATGGCCGGACTGGCGATTGCCATTTCGCTGGTGCAGATATGGCTGACGAGGGAACCGAAATGACCTCGCGCTCCCCAATCAGCCATTCCCGGGTCGGCCGTTCCCAGGCCAGATTGGGCCGCAGCATCGCGCTGCATCTGTTCCTGACGCCGCTGGCGCTGGTCTGGCTGTTTCCGCTGTGGATGATGGTGGTCTTTTCCACGATGCCCGACAACGGCATCTTCAGCCCCGACATCGAGCTTTTGCCGCACGGCAATTTCCTCGACAATGTCAGCAATCTGCAGCGCGGCACCAATTTCATCGGTGCCATCGGCATCTCCGTCTCGGTGGCGGTGACCTACACCTTCCTGTCGGTGATGCTGACCTCGATGGCCGGCTGGGCGCTGGCGCGTTACAACTTCTTCGGCAAGGGCATGGTCGTCGCCATCATCTTCGGCACCATCACGCTGCCCTATGCGGTCGTGCTGATCCCGCAATTCATCATGGTGGCGCGCGACTTCAAGCTCGCCAACACCTGGGTGGCGCTGATCGTGCCGCCGCTGTTCAATTCGCTGGGCGTGCTCTTCATGCGGCAGAGCTTTTCGATGATGCCGCACGAACTGTTCGACGCCGCCAAAGTCGAGGGCGTCAAGGAATGGCGGATATTCCTGTTCGTCGCACTGCCTCTGGCGCGGCCGATGCTGGCAGCGCTCGCCATCATCCTGTTCCTTGCCTCCTGGAACAACTATCTCTGGCCGCTGCTGATCAATTCCAAGCCGGGCGCAATGACCGCGCCCGTGGCACTCGGCACGCTGATCGGTCTCACCAAGGTGTCCTGGGGCGGCATCATGGCGGGCGCGGTGATGCTGACGGCGCCAATGCTCGTCGTGTTCGTGCTTCTGCAGCGCCATTTCGTCGCCGGCATCGCCGCCGGCGCTATCAAGTAAGGATCAGCATGGCGGCAGTCACACTCAAAAACGTCATCAAGCGCTTCGGCGTCTTCGAGATCGTCCACGGCGCCAATATCGATATCGATGACGGCGAATTCGTCGTCTTCGTCGGCCCTTCCGGCTGCGGCAAGTCCACGCTGCTCCGGATGATCGCCGGGCTCGAGGACATCAGCGACGGCGAGATCGCCATTGGCGGCAAGGTGGTGAACGACGTCGAGGCGGCCGATCGCGGCATCGCCATGGTATTCCAGTCCTACGCGCTCTATCCGCACATGACGGTTGAGCAGAATCTGAGCTTCGGCCTGAGAATGACCGGCAACCCCAAGGCAGATACCGAGCGGCGGGTGAAGCGGGCTTCCGAAATCCTGCGCATCGCCGAGCTGATGAAGCGGCGGCCGCGGCAATTGTCGGGCGGCCAGCGCCAGCGCGTCGCCATCGGCCGCGCCATCGTGCGCGAGCCGCAAGTGTTCCTGTTCGACGAACCGCTCAGCAATCTCGATGCCGAGCTCCGGGTGCAGATGCGCGTCGAGATATCGCGCCTTCACAAGGAGCTTGGCGTTACCATGGTCTATGTGACGCACGACCAGACCGAGGCGATGACGCTGGCCGACAGGATCGTCGTGCTCAACGCCGGTAATATCGAGCAGATCGGCGCGCCGCTCGATCTCTACGACGACCCCGCCAACCGCTTCGTTGCCGGCTTCGTCGGCTCGCCGAAGATGAATTTTCTGGCGGCGAAAGTGGTCGGAACCGACAACAGCGCGGCGATCGTGGAGCTGGTCAACCATCGCGGCGTGCGACTGCGCAAGCCGCTTTCCGATGCCTTGCCTGCGATAGGCGGCGATGTCGTGGTTGGCGTGCGGCCGGAGCATTTCTTCGACGCCGGCCAGGGCGATTGCGACCTTACCCTCAAGGCCGACGTCGCCGAGCACTTGGGATCGGTGAGCTATGTCTATGCCAATTCCGGGACCGGGGGCGGGCGCGAAGAACTGATCATCGAGCGCGAGGCCTCGCGGCATCGCGCCAACGGCGACGACCTGGTGGTGTCGATCAAGGCCGACCGCTCGCTTCTCTTCGACGCCACCGGCGCACGCATTCGCTAACCCATCTTTCTTTTGTCCGATCGCGATTGCTCGCGGCCACCCCACGGAGATTTGACATGACTTCCAAACCAGAAAAAATTCGCTGGGGCATTCTCGGGCCCGGCAACATCGCCAAGGCCTTTGCCGGCGGCGTCGCCCATTCGCGCACCGGCACCTTGGTCGCCTTAGGGGCGCGCAATCCCGGCAAGGCCGGGCTCACCGAGGCTTTCCCCGGCGCCCGCATCCTCGACGGCTACGAGGCTTTGCTTGGCGATCCGGATGTCGACGCGATCTATATTTCGACGCCGCATCCGAGCCATGCCGAATGGGCGATCAAGGCAGCCGAGGCCGGAAAGCATGTGCTTTGCGAAAAGCCGCTTGGCCTGACCGCCTTCGAGGCCGACGCGATGATCCATGCGGCGCGCAAGGCCGGCACCTTTCTCGGCGAAGCCTTCATGTACCGGCTGCATCCGCAGACGGCCAAGCTGGTCGAGCTGATCAGTGCCGGCGCGATCGGCGAGATCAAGATGATCAAATCCAGCTTCGGCTTCGCCATGCCGGGCTTCATGCCGGAGCACCGGCTTTACGCCAAGGATCTTGCCGGCGGCGGCATCCTCGATGTCGGCGGCTATCCCGTGTCGATGGCGCGGCTGATTGCCGGCGCCGCGGCGGGAAAGCCCTTCGCCGAGCCGGACAAAGTGGTGGGTACTGCGCATCTCGGCCAATCCGGTGTCGACGAATGGGCGTCGGCGCTGTTGCATTTTCCGGGCGGCATCGTCGCGGAAGTCTCCTGCAGCATCTCGCTCGCTCAGGACAATGTCTTGCGCATTCTCGGCAGCAAAGGCCGCATCGAGGTCGCGGATTTCTGGTATGCCGGCGGCCAGCAAGGCGGCACCGGCGAAATCCGCATCATCCGTCCGGGTTACACCGAGGTGGTCGAGGTCAAGGAGGACGGCTGGCTTTACGCGTTCGAGGTCGACGCCGCCGGCGAGGCCATTCTCGGCGGGAAGCAGGAGTTCGCCTGGCCCGGCATGGGCTGGGCCGACAGTCTCGGCAATCTGCGCGTGCTCGACAAATGGCGTGCCGCGATCGGGCTCGAATACGACATCGAGAAACCGGCAAAGCGCGTCAACACGATCTCCGGACGGAAGCTGCGCTCCGGCGGGACCGCCATCCCCAAGCGCAGCATTCCGGGCCTGCCGCGGCGGGCCTCGTGCCTGGCGCTCGGCTTCGAGGATTTCCGCACCTTTTCGTCGGGCGCCATCCTGCTCGACGCCTATTTCGAGGCCGGCGGCAATCTGTTCGACACGGCCTTCGTCTACGGTTCCGGCTATACCGAGACCCTGCTTGGCCAATGGCTGAAAAACCGCGGCGTGCGCGAGCAATCCGTGGTCATCGGCAAGGGCGCGCACTCGCCGCTCTGCTATCCCGACGTCATCGGCAAGCAGCTCACCCAGTCGCTCGAGCGGCTGCAGACCGACCATATCGACGTTTATTTCATGCACCGCGACAATCCGGACGTGCCGGTCGACGAATTCGTCGATGCGATGGACCGCGAGGTCAAGGCCGGCCGCATCCGCGGTCCGTTCGGCGGCTCGAACTGGACGATGGAACGCATGGACGAGGCGATTGCCTATGCCGAGCGCACCGGCAAGCAGAAGCCCGGCGCGCTTTCCAACAATTTCTCCTTGGCCGAGATGCTGGAGCCGATCTGGGCAGGCTGCGTCACCTCCTCCAGCGACGCGTGGAAGACCTGGCTTACCGCCCGGCAGATGCCGAATTTCGCCTGGTCGAGCCAGGGCCGCGGCTTCTTCACCGACCGCGCCGGCCGCGACCGGCGCGACAATGAGGAGCTGGTCCGGGTCTGGTACTCGGAGAAGAATTTCGGCCGCCGCGACCGTGCCATCGAGCTCGCCAAGCGGCTCGGCAAAAGCCCGATTCACGTCGCGCTCGCCTACGTCCTGGCGCAGCCCTTCCCGTCCGTCCCGCTGATCGGGCCGCGCACGCTCGACGAATTGGAAGACAGCCTCCAGGCGCTCGACATTTCGCTTTCGCCGGACGACCTTGCATGGCTGGACAGCGGTTCGGATCAGGCCCGCGCGCGGGCCTGACAGCAGCGGCAGTCGCTTCAACCTTGCGCTGCGCCATAGCTTCCGGACTGTTTGCGCTGCCCTCACCCTCTCCCGCAAAGAACCGGGACAGGGTAAGAATGGCGGCAGCGCAAACGTCACTGGAAGATAGGGAAGACAGATGCTCGACATTTCACCGTCGAAACAGGCGGCCACCTGGCTCGGTTCTTTTGCGCGAGCGCTCGAAGCGGGCGACGTCGAGGCCGCAACCAATCTGTTCGTCGAGGATTGCTACTGGCGCGATCTTTTGACCTTCACCTGGAACATCAGGACGATGGAAGGCCGCGCCGCGATCCGCGACATGCTGGCGGCGACGCTGGCAACCACAAGGCCTGCTCAATGGCAGCTCAGCGGCGAAGCCACCTCGGACGAAGGCACCATCGAAGCCTGGTTTTCTTTCGAGACGTCATCGGCGTGGGGCCAAGGCATCATGCGCCTCAGGGACGGCAAGTGCCGGACGCTGTTCACGGCGATGAGCGATCTCAAGGGGTTTGAAGAGCGCAAAGGCCCGGCGCGGCCGCTGGGCGTCCGCCACAAGGCCGATCCGGAACGCGAAACCTGGCTGGAGGCAAGGCGCCGCGAGGCGCGTGACCTCGGCGTTAGCCAGCAGCCCTATTGCCTGGTCATCGGCGGCGGCCAGGGCGGCATCATGCTGGGGGCGCGGCTCAGGCAATTGGGCGTGCCGGCCATCGTCATCGAGAAGAACGCCCAGGCCGGCGATTCCTGGCGCAGCCGCTATCGCTCGCTCGTGCTGCACGACCCGGTCTGGTACGACCATCTGCCCTACATCCCGTTTCCGGAAAACTGGCCGGTGTTCACCCCCAAGGACAAGATGGGCGACTGGCTGGAGATGTATACGCGCGTCATGGAGCTCAATTACTGGACCTCTACGGCATGCGTCAGTGCCTCCTATGACGAGACCGAAAAGGTCTGGACGGTCGAGCTCGACCGCGCCGGCGAGCGCATCACGCTGAAGCCCAGGCACATCGTCTTCGCGACCGGTGCTTATGGCCCGCCCAGGCGCATCGACCTGCCGGGTGCCGAGGTCTTTCAGGGCGAGATCCTGCATTCCAGCCAGTATTCCAACGGCGAGAAATTCCGCGGCAAAAGGGTCGCCGTCATCGGCGCGGCAAGTTCCGGCCATGACGTCGGCGTCGATCTCTGGGAGAGCGGCGCCGAGGTGACCATGGTCCAGCGGTCGCCGACGACGGTGGTCAAGTCGGACACGCTGATGGAGATCGGCTTCGAGATCTTCTCGGAAAAGGCGCTGGCCCGCGGCATCACCACTGAAAAGGCCGACATGATCGTCGCCTCGACGCCGTTCGCGCTGCTGCCGCAAGGCCAGCGGGCGCTTTACGACGTCATCAAGGCGCGCGATGCTGCCTTCTACGACCGCTTGCGCAGCGCCGGCTTCGCCATCGATTTCGGCGACGACGAGACTGGGCTCCTGATGAAGGCCTACCGCACCGGCTCGGGCTTCTACATCGACGTCGGCGCCTGCGATCTGATCATCGACGGCGAGATCGGCATCCGTAGCGGCGTCGGGATCAAGTCGCTGACGCCGACAGGCATCCTCTTCGACGACGGCACGGAACTGGCGGCCGACGCAATCATCGCCTGCACCGGCTATCTCTCGATGAACGAGACAGTGGCGGCGATCGTTTCGCGCGAAGTCGCCGACAAGGTCGGGCCGTGCTGGGGGATTGGCTCGGGCGTGAAAGGCGACCCGGGTCCGTGGCAAGGCGAGTTGCGCAACATGTGGAAGCCGACAGCGCAGGAAGCGCTGTGGTTCCACGGCGGCAATCTTGCGCTGTCGCGCTTCTATTCAAAATTCGTGGCGCTGCAGATCAAGGCGCGCATGGAAGGCATTCCGACGCCAGTCTATGGAGCGCCGGTGCGATAGGGCCGCCTTTCCCTTCTCCCCTTGTGGGAGAAGGTGGATCGGCGCGTAGCGCCGAGACGGATGAGGGGTGTTGGACGGATCGCCGTGGGTGCCAAGCTGGAGCACCCCTCATCCGTCGCCTTCGGCGACACCTTCTCCCACAAGGGGCCTGTTGCGTAATTCGCTGATTGTGATTCTCTGAGGTGGACGGTCTGAGGGAATCGCGATGGCAGTGAAGCAGACGGGCCAG
>NZ_JAMYKY010000033.1:0-52483 GCF_040317695.1 Mesorhizobium sp. M1403
AGAGAGTGACCCCAGTCTTTCGCCAGATCGCCCTGCCCGACGAGTTCCTCGACGCTGGCGCGCTGCCGACGCTTCACGATCGCTATGGGATCTCAACTTCCGAGCTCGTGCGCCGCGTCCGCATTTGGAGCGAATGAGAAGTAAGAGCTCTCCCCACACAACAGTTGAGTCATCGACTTGAACTGTGAGCTGGCTAACCCCGCCGCGGTTGTCGCGCTCGTCACAGCGTTGTGGACTAAGGACCTGGGCTTCCCTGATGCCTGTCAATCGGGCACATCCTGCGCGGGCACTGATTGAGCACCGGCCTCCTGTTCAGATGCGGCTGGACGAGCTGTCTTCCAGTGGTAAGGAGAGAACTTCCTAGGATCTTGAACACACATCGAGGGCATTCGAGGACCTTGGTGTCAGGCCCCCTGGTGCCGGTCTCCCGCGAGTTCGACGTAAGCAAGTTTCGGGATGTTGGCTCGTCTGTCCTTTGCTCGCCGGCCGACAAATGCTGGGAGGCACTGCATGCGCGCGCTCGGAACGAATTTGCCCTGCAGTGGATGACATTTAGCTGGCCAATCTGCTTGCGGTGATCGATGCGGGGGCAGCATTGTTGGGGTTTGCACGAAATCCGCGTCGCACTGAGCCGGCATCAGCCGCCCCGATCTCGCCAAGCAACAAGGACAGGCCGCACCTAACCCAAGGCCACCGAAGCGGCACGGACGTTCAGTCGATGTTTACCATTCGCTATTATCTTTCGCGAAGCGGCAAGGTTCTGAGTACCGCGCAAGTCAAAGGGCCTGCTCCAGACAATGGGGCGGGCCTTTTTGCGTCACTTAGGAGAACGGACTCCAACGAATTGCCGGTTACCTGAAAAATAGGCCCCAAGCTGTGAAACGTCGTACGTGGCCGGGTTGTTGGTGCATCCGCAATCGGTTGGAAGGCAGGCCCCATTCTCGCGATACTCTGCCAGCGTCAGGGCTGGGCCAGCGGTAGGTTAGGGCGTCACGACCCGCAACATGGCGGCTTCATAGACGAACGAAACACGATTTCGTCCATGTTGTTTCGCTTCAAAAAGGCACCGTCCGGCAGTGCGAAGGACGTCCTGAGCATCTGCATTGGGAGAAATTTCCGCGCCTCCAATGCTGACAGTCACTTTCACGCCATGAGAGCGCGTTTAATTAAGTTGGGGTCAATTCGTGGCAGCAGGGTTCGTGCTATGAAGAAGGGACCGGTTCCCAACCGCGGCGAGGCACTTGCCTTCATCAGTGCCAGTCTCAAAGAACTGCAGGCACTGCGCGGCGGGTCTCGTGTATTGTCGCGTCGACTGACCAGTGCGCTTGATGCGCATGGTGGATGCGGTGGGTTCACCTGGGTGACCGCGAGCCCCATCGATGTTTCCTGGTCCAGGGAACCAAAACCTTTAACCGGTGCGAAGAAAAGGCATGACGTCGGCGCGAAAAAACAGCCGGACGGTCACTCCCTCCGCCAGATGCCGTTGATTTCATTAAACCTTTTGTCGGTATCTTCTTGCGGCCCCAATTTCGGCCCTAACGGACAGACTCGTCAGTGAGTCGTGGGGCTCGGGAACAGGAACTTGTACCCTTCCTTGAGAATCCACCGGGCGCGGGCGAGATGAGTTTCCCAGGCTCGGTGCGCCCGCTTCGGTTCCTTCTCGGGATCGATATGCAGCACAGTCCTGGCAACCACGCGCCAATCCTCGTCGTCATAGGCGGCGTCCAGCAGCCACATATACATGGCGACGCGTTTATTGTCGTATGGGGTGAGGTAGGGCTCGCTTGGCGCTTCGTCCGCGACCTCGGGATCCGGAAGCGGGCTGACCACTACGCCGCCTTCTTCGGGTCGCCGATGACGCGCGCCGGCAGATACGCTGGAGCCGGGGGCGGCAGCAAAAAATTGTTGTCAGCTGCAGTGCTCATGGGCGCAATATACATTGCGAATAGTGCCCATTCAACGCTGCGATCAAGATGGACGCGGCACGAGTCTTGCACGGCGCTCAACACGGCGAAGACCAAAGAAAACCGCGTGCGCTCCCTCGGCCATATCAATCGATTTTATCCGACGTGTCACATCCGCGTGATCCAGCGACACCTAATGAAAGCGGCTAAGGGGGACCATGGTTTGTGGAAAAATTCTTATGAACAGCCAAAAAGACGCAGAGCGTATCCGTGCCGAAATGTCGATCGCACAGGCGATTTACGACGCCATTTGCGAGATGAACGGATCTTCGTACAGGCAAGACAAAGTACCTTTGCGGTGGGATACTTCGTCAGGCACACCGTTGAGCCTGATGAGTATTGACGGCTTTTTCGAATTGCGGGAACTGGCCCGGCGGATAGCGTCGAAGATCGACACGCCTGCGCTCATCAGTCTCAAAAGCCACACCGCGCAGCCGTCGAAAAAGATTGACTTCCACTAGGGTAGATTTGCCATCGCCGTGAAAAGGTTGCTCGAGATCACGTCGAGGATGGCATCCACCTGGCCCGTGGCGCGGTTGTCGCGCTGGTCGACGCCATCCGCGCCTGCGAGGTCGGTGACGCTTGCGCCGGCCCAAGCACGCGCGCATTCTGCCCCGAACCAAAAAAGTGGGGAGGGCCGAATGTTCGAAATCGGAAGAGATTACCGCATCACCATGATTGTAGCGGTTCCGGGCGACTGGAGCGACGAAACTGGCGTCTGGACGGTCGCGGAAGTTGATGGGACGCTAGTGAAACTCACCAATCCCTACACCCCGGACACGATCATTAACACGGCGTCATGGCATTTCGTCCGCGCCGAGATTGTCTAGGCGCAACTTAGAAGGTGTCGAACAGCCCCGCCGCCATCATGCCGCCGATCAGGTCCTGTCCAAGATTGTTGGGGTGAGTTCCGTCTCCAGGACCCATCCAATGAACGTAGTTGAACTGGTTGATGATGAAGCGGCGGTACAGATCGACCACTGGCACCCTGTTTAGGGCGCAGACCTCAAGCATGGCGTTGGCGTAGTCGATCAGCTGGCTTCCGGCTCCTCCCGCAGTGCCGTCCAGCGTCCGCCATATCGGCGTCGTGAAGATGAGCTTCAGGTTCGGCCGGGCGGTCATGATCGTCTGGATGCCGTAGTTGATGGCTCCCTTGAAGGTCGCCCCGGTTATGTCCGCATTGGTGCCGATGGGGCACGTCGGGCCGGCGCCGGTGAAGTCGTTGGTGCCGAACGAGGGGATCAGGTAATCCAGCAGGCTGTAATCCACCGATGCCATGCGCGCTGCAATCGCTGGAAAGGTGCCTCCGATGACCGTTGCTGCGGCTATCTGTTGGGAAAAATCACCGGAGGCAATGGCATCGGCCAGCCGGTAAAACGAGAACTTGTCATAGTTCGCAGCATGGTTGGCCATGCGGGTACCGCCGCCGCCGCAGTTGGTGATCGTCATGCCGGTGCGCTGGGCAATCTTGGCGGTCGGCGTGATGCCCGGCCAGATGACACTTTCGATGATGCTATCGCCGAAGTGCGCACCGATCTTGCCGGCGAACTGCGAGGCCGGCACGGAGGCAACGTCCTTGGCCAGTTTGTCAAACCGGCCATGGTTATCGATCAGCCGGCCCGGTGCCTTCTGGATGGCCCAGCCGGGAAGGTAGGCATCCGCGGCCAAGGCCCCTGTCGGAAGGATGCGGAGCTGGTGATTAAGGCCGTAGGTAACGTCGTTCTGGGTGACCACGATGGGCAGCGAAATATACGTCAGGCCATTGACCGTTTTGGTTATCTGAACGGTCTGGGTCACCCCGGACGACACCGGAATGTAGTGGATGAACTGGATGGACTGGGCACTCCCCGCCATGAAGGCGAAGATACACCAGACAGTTTCTCCCACCGTCAACCCTGCTTCGGCTACGGGCGTCTTGATGTCGTGCAGCGTGGCCGGCCGGCAGCTTGATGGCCTTGGTGCCGAAGGGCGAGCCTGCCGGCGCGTTGACCAGAACAGGAGGAAACCCGCCAGCCGATGCTCCGATCAGGGGGTTGCCAGCATAGTCGTTGGTGACGCCGCTGGCCGCAATGCGGAAGAACGGGTCGATGTTAAGCTTCGGGTGCGCATCCTCCGCCACCATGGCCGCAGATTGGAGAGCCCCGCCGATGTAGGTCAGGCGTGACTTGGCCTTCTGGACAGCCCAGCCGAGCACGAACAGGCCATTCGCACCGACGCCGGCAGCGATGTTGAGCCGAACCAGCAGGCTCGTGCCAAACGTGACATCGTTCTGGGTCGGCGTGACGGTCAGCCCAACGCTCATGTAGCCCAGCCCGCCCGCCACTGCCGGGTTGACCGTGTTGCTCTCGTTGTGCGCCACCCCGGATGACACCGCGATGCTGCCGATGATCTGAAGGCTTTGTGCGGCGATCAGATCAACGATGATTTCAACGGGTTCACCAACCCGCGGGCCGAGGTCGGCAGCGGACACTTTGAGGTCCAAAAGCGTCGCCCCGACCGACAGAGACAAGGCGCCACGCCTGTCGTTCAATTTTGGCGAGGTGATATTCGGAAACGGCTTCGTGTCGGCGAGGGTGCGGCATCCCGCAGAATAGGAATATATTCGGCATGCCGTCAAGGCACATAGACTTCGTCCTGCCCTCAACGCATGCTCGCCGCGGGCATTTTGGGGGGAAGCATGAATCAAGTTATGTGCATTTGTAGCCATCAGCGTTTTGCCGGGCTGCGCTACTCGCCCAGCCGACGTCAATCCCATGCTGGTTTCGTCCATCGTATACGCGGGCAAGTCCTGCAGCCAGTTGGAAGCCGAACTTTACCGAACGAATTCCGACCTGGCGCCGATAATGGCCGTACAAGACAGAACCGCCCGCCGTGACGTGGACGGCGTGTTTTGGCTTGGGTTGCCGGTTGGCAGCATGATGCGACAACACAGACATCAAGGCACGTGAAGCCAAGAGCCGAGCTGAAGGGCAACATGGACGCGAACAACGCAGCCCGACGAAAGGGCGGCTGTGTTGCCGGCACTCTGTAAGCCGTTCCAACGTTAAAATTGTCGGCTTGCTTCCCGCCCTCGCAACCGCGGAGTGGTCGTTTCATCGATTGACTCGCGTAATGCACCGGCAGTTAATCTCCCCGCCAGGGCAAAAGAGGGGCTATGAAACTGGGAGCAAACGATGACTGTCCAAAGAGAAGACTATCGAACCAACAGAGCCGACTACGCCATAGCTGCCATGCATAGCCGAGCGACCGCTGAGGGCGATCGTGACGATTTGTTGACGAGGAAAAAGTCCCTGTGGGTAACAGATCGGCGATCTGCAAAATTGGCTGCAAACCCGTCCGAAAGCTCGCCAGAACCCAAGGCAAAACCGCGCGGTAAGTGAATCGGACGCCAGCCACTTTCTTACCGCCGCGTACTTCGTTCGCATGGTTCGATTATATTAGAGGTATCTAAAATACCAACCAGCCAGTCGAGCATTCCCTAAAGGCTCGCTGGTCAGGCCCAGCGGCCGCCCCCTAACCCAAGCTGCTGGGCCGCCCGCTAAGGAAGTGCGTTGTATCACTGATACGGTCGTCGGTGACCCCCTCCGTACCGCGGCCGTGATCGCAACCACGTCACCGATGCCAAGGCCCCGCATCGGTACCACTCAAACGAATGGCAATTTTCTGTCTGGATGCGTTTAGTATCCATTCTCCGGAGACCCGCGCATGGGCTCGCGTGGGAGACAAGTGACTCCCCTTTAAAGGCATCGAGATGCTACGAGCGCCGAAAAGTCAGTTCCTTAGACCTAAAGATCGGGCGATTTGCCAGCGGGTTGTCGACCAGATAACCGCCGACGCTAAATGGTACAGCACTTCGATAGACGGTCAGATTCTGGCCTCGACCATGCTGAATCTCTTTCAATCAGGGGTCGTAAACGAAACGAATTTGCTGGCACATGTTCGCGCGCGGCGCCACGACTTCACTAAACTGACAGGCTAGCTCCACCCGGGCGGAAACAGCGCGTTTCAGCAAATCGTGAATTGACCTGCATCCATGGAAGCCGGTTGGCGGCACGGCAGTTGGCTGAAGATCAAGAGCTACATGGTGGAAGAATATGACTTGCTCGGCGGGTGGACCGGCCGCTGCGATATTTGCTGTCGCGGCGGCCAACACACCCAAGTGGCCGGCTGCTGTCATGCGACCACAGAGCCGCCACGTCAGCCAGCCCAAGATGGCCAATAGGACGAACGACCTTGTAATATCGCTTCATTCGTCCTCCCGAGCGCCGCGCTTCTTTTCCACAAGCGTTTCGGCTCGTGGAGCAATGACTTGTCGAAAGATCCGCGCGCAAACTGTTCATACCGGCTCTTGCCGGTGCTGCCGGAGGTACCGAGCAGCACCGCGAGATCGGGATGCAGGACTTCCCGGCTTCCGCGCGGCAGCGCCAGCGGGCGTCTACGCGTCTGCAGATGATTTCGGGCGAATAGTCGGCGACGAAGTCGTCCAGAGCCGATGCGTTGCAGGGCGGGATCAATGCGACGGCGTGCCTGCCGTGCATGGCTGCCAGATAGGAGATGACCGCGTGTTCCGTCGGCTCGGCTGCTACCGCGACCAACTTTTTCTCCGGTCCGAACTCGGCTGCCACCGCTGTGACACGTAGCGCAAGATCGCGGTAGGTGATCGGCGTGCGGCCGGGAAAGATCAGCGCCGGACGATCGCCGTGTTCGTCCAAGCGTCGGGTTAACCCCATTCCCCTGATCTCCGTCAATCTGAAAGGCTTATTGCACCCATCAGTGCAGGCGGGGACGCCGCTATCACGTTTGTTGACTGATTGCATCAACTTTCACGGATGTGTTCGCGCGCGAGCGGAGGCATTGGTTGCGACCATGCCCATGTCATCGAGCAACTTTGGCACGAGGCCGGCCAACAGCGGGAGCCCGCGATTCTCTTGGCACGTTGGCAACGCTTGGAGCCGAACACACCTTGCAGCAGCGCCGGCACATCCACATCGGCATCGAGCTGCGGCCAGTGCAGGCCAAGGCCGGTCGGGCTAATCCCGCTCTCGGTGGACAAGGCTCAGAAGGGACATGGGATGAATCGGTTTGTCGAGGGCGAGGATCGCCGGCAAGCGACACTCTTTCCCGAGTGCCTAGACGTTTACGTGATGCAGGACAATCCGGTCCGACTCATCGAAGTCTTCATCGAGAACTCGACCTCGGCGCCGTCGGCTTTGCCGGGTCGTGCTGGAAGCGACCAGCGGCCTGCCTATCATCCGAGGCCGATCCTGCGAAGCCAGTTGCTGCGCCGTCTGTGTGGAGACCCGCTCCGGGGCACAAGCCGCGCGAACTCCCTTCTCCTTTCCGTCAATATATCGCAGTGCCCCTCTTCGCGGCGAACGGCTGCTCGACGCTGAAGCCGAACGGCGTGCTCGAACCTGGGCATAGCCAACCGATATCGCGCGGCTTCATTTTTTAGTCACTGCGCAGGATTTTTGCTTCGAGCGCGGCTGCGACGAAAGCTCTTCGTGCAGCTGGTGGATGAGCCTCGCCACGCAATACTTGCCGACAGGCGTCCATCGGTATCTTCCGTTTCTCGGTCGACGACTAAGATCACGGAGCAAGATAGCGGCCGCGTCATTGACGTCGAACACGATACGCTCCGATCTGTGACGGCTAACCTTAATAACCATTGGCCGCTCAAATCTGCTCAAGCCGATCATCTCTCCGCCTCCTCTACGGCAACAGGCCTCGGTCGCACTTCTTTGCCAGCCGAATGGTTCCGCTGCATCTTCGTCGCTGGACTTGGCACTAGCCTAGCGACCGAGTGCAGTGGGTCTGGTTATGATGGGGGTTGCGCGAGATCTGCCGTTTTGCTGTTGATTTTGAGAAGCTTTTGCTTTCGGCGAACTGTGAAATCTCGACACAGTGCCCTCCTTGGCGTGCTACCCGCGCCAGCCTCGCACATTTCGCGTACGCCTACACTTTCACTTTTCCACTGCCCGACTTGCAGGCAGCGAGCCACTGCATCGCGGAGGTTGCATCTTCCAATATAGCGGCCCGTTTCGCAAAGCCGAAAAAGGCATTGTGCGCTGCGCTTACAGGTATTCGCTCGTCGTATGCATCATAGCACGCCTTGAGGGCGGCTTCGTGGATCAAGTCTCTGCGGTTTCCTGGCCACTCGTTGAGGAAATCGATGGCGTCGGCCAGGCTGGCAATCTCTTGCACGATGTACGTTGCACGCTTAACGAAAACTGGGCTGCGGAAAGCATCAGGGTTCATTCGTTCCTCCCGACCTGCTGAATACCTACTTTGCGTGATGAGCCGCCTCATCGACATCCGCCGAGCATTGCAGAATGTGTTGTCAGAGCGATGACGGTTTAAGAGGAAGGCAGCGGGTCGTAGTCCTCTGGTGCAGTCTTCGGAGGGGAGCTTGAGAGTCACGGTTTGGCAGCCCATCACCTCGGGCCATTGGGCAAAGATCTGCACGCTGACTCGAGCGTGGCTTGGCAGTCTATTTGGGCGCTCACATGCCAATGCGGCTTCGCACCCGCGATCGGTCAAAGTTCTCCTGTTGGTCGCTATTCGCTGAAGGAAGCCTCGACATTACCGACACGAGCGCGGGCGGTCGGCAGACCGCCGGTCGGTGGTACTCCGCATGCAGCGCCGTCGCCTTCTCCGAGAAACGTCCTCTGTGGATGGCTCCCGCGATGCAAGAGGTAATTGGACGTTACAGCGCGTTGGGCGGGTGCAGTCTTCTGTCCGGCCTGTTGATGCAGCCATCCGAGACTGCTGGCCCTGATGGGACCGGCGAACTGGATCTCAATCTGCCTATCAGGCTATGGTGCTCGGACATTCGACGGGTTGTCCCTGTTCCCGGCCTGACCAGTCTCGCCATCACATCGCGTCGCTCTCACAACCTACTGGTAGCCGATCGATCGGCCCGCCTGTTCTCTGTCCTAAAATTTATCTTCTTCGCAACCTTACACCGCAAGGTTCGCGGCATGACGAGCTTGAGGTCTCACGCGTACCATGATCGCCCAGACCACACGGGCCATCTTGTTCGCCATGGCCACACTCGCCAAGCGCACGGGTTTCCTGGCGAGCAACGCGACAAGCCGAGGATCCGCTGCCGCCCCTCGAGTTTTGCGAAGGTGTCGGCCCGAGCCAGGCGGGGAACTCCCGACCCGTGCGGGTGCGACGGCAGTCGGCCACGAAGCGACGGGCAATATCCTCGTTCGACACTGCCAAGTCGGCTTCCCGAAACAGCCATTCCTTCAGTTCGCGCGCACCGCCCGGAGAAAGTACGAAGCTGTACAGCGTCCGCAACTACGGCAAGGTGCTCGTGCCGCGTTTCCTTGCGCGCGGCGTAGTCAACGAGATCGTCGGTATGTAGGCCAAGCTGCATCGGGGCGAGGCTTAGAGACCGCGCCGAGGTCGTTCGGGCCGCTCTGCGAGCCGGAAGCCGCCTCGCCCTTCGACTTTTCATTTGCGACAGGCCCTGATGAATTGCCAAGCCGGGCTGCAGCGGGAAACCTGTCAGGATAACAGGATCACAGCGTTCGGTTGCATGCCCGGCAGTCGGACTCATTGTCGGCCTTCTGACAATGTTGGGTATGAAACACTGCACTATCAAAACGATCGTGTTGTCTAAAAATGGTTTTCTGGATTGGCACGGCATTTGCTTTGCTGAATCACAAATACCTACGGCACGAACCTGCAGGAGTTCCTCCATGAACAGCCTCAGGCAGTCGCTACAGCAAGATCTGTGCATGCGAATCCGCCCTCCGGTTGCAATCGGAATGGGCCGAGCTTGTAACCAAACACTCCCCCTACTGCATGTGGGCACGCCAAAATCTCGCGACGCGGGCCACGACTGGACAAAAAGCCGCTCGATCGTCCCGCCGCTTAATGAAGTCCAGTGGTGGGACATCGATGAGCGCCTCGCGGAAGGCCGGACAGTTCCGCGATACCAACGTTATAGGGACGGCCTAATCTGTTTTGACTCGTTCTGCACAGTAGGATGGGTGGCTAGCACAAAGGATACTTGAACGTGGACGTTTTCGAACGTGCTTCAATACCTGCGAGGAGGTCACTGACCTCATCCTTCTCGGCCGACCTGGCCGTACTGGGTGCCGCATTCGTTTGGGGCGCGAGCTATCCGGTCGCGAAAAGCGCACTATTCTATGCGCCGGTTTTGATCCTCATTCTTTATCGTTTCCTGATTACCACGATCTTTATGGCAGTGGTGGCAAGACATGAGATCGCGTCGATCTCTTGGGGCGATTGCATCCGTGGCCTCGTATTGGGGACAATACTTTTTTCAATTTTTATTGCTGAAACTTACGGTGTTGCATCGACAAGCGCAATGAATACGGCCTTGATCATTTCGCTTTGTGTAATTTTCACGCCGATCATTGACTATGGGCTATCGGGGCGACTTCCACCTCCGGGCATATTGGCAAGTGCCGCCATATCCTGCATCGGTGTCGGCCTTCTCACTGGCGGGATCGGCAAGTTCAGTCCGGGTGACGCGCTTGTGCTGGGGGCTGCGATTCTGCGAGCAATTATGGTCGTTTCCACCAAACGCCTTCTGGCCGGCCGGCAGATTTCGTCTGCGGCACTGACGGCCATCCAGGGATCGGCGGTGGCAACACTCACTTTCGTTTTAGCCGTGGGTCAATTCGGAATCTACGGCCTTATTGTGAAGGCCCCCCTTCAGTTTTGGGGCGCCGTCGCCTTCCTTTCACTCTTCTGCACGATCGCTGCATTCTACATTCAAAACGCCGCGGTCAGAAAATCCACGCCGACACGGGTTGGCTTGCTGATGGGAACAGAACCCTTTTTTGGTTTCGTCCTCGCGCACCTTCTCCTGACAGAATCTTTGACCGCAACGGGCTTGATAGGTGCCGGCCTCATCCTCGCCGGAACCTTTTCCGGCATCTTTTTTGAGAGCAGGACCTGACAAATGAACCCCGTCTCAACTTCGATCAAACCATCTACCGGCGGCATTTTGAGTTTCGAAGATCTGGAGGCTTTTCCGGACCGAAACGCACCAGTTGCAACCATGTTCAGCGGCGGTCTCGACAGCACCTACCTTCTCTACAAGCTGCAAAGCCTTGGCTTTTCGAATATTGAAGCTGTCGCGGTGGATGTCGGAACTTCCATCGATAAGCCTTTGCTGGAACAGACGGCAGCCAGGTTCGGCGCGCGCTTTGTCTGTCTCGAAGGGCGGGAAGCTTTTGTCGAACAAGGCGTGAAACCCGCCATTCGGGCCCACGCCAAGTACCTTGGTAACTATCCGTTAAGCAGTTCCTTGAGCCGTCCCGTAATCGCCTCGTTGATTGTTGATCATGCAACATCAATCGGCTCACGGCTGATTCTTCATACAGCAAGTCTTTCGCAGAATAGTCTTCCGCGCCTTAACAATAGCATCAAGCGCTCGGGATTTTCCGGCAACTTCGGCAGTCCGTATGAATGCTCGGTGATTTCCCGGCAGCAGAAGGCCGCCGCCCTCTCTAAGTTCGGACTGACTTTTGTGACGGACCGCACCTGGAGCGGAGACGAAAACCTCTGGTGCCGGGAATTCGAGTCTGGACCTTTGGAAGATCCCGAGAACTTTTCTATCCCGGAAGAGGCATTTGATTGGACGCGCAACACTGCCGCAGAGCAGCCGGTAGAGATCAAACTCGGGTTTATCGACGGAAATCTCGTGTCAATTGATGACCGTGATGTTGCACTGATCGACACAATCCCGCTCCTGAATAAAACAGTTGGCAAATTCGGACACGGCCGCTTTGTCGGGCTCGAACACATCTCAACCGGTGAAAAGGTTCTCGAAGTCCGCGAGGCCCCCGCAGCGGCCATCATCATGGACGCGCTGCGGCACCTCGAAACCGCTTCCCTTGGCGTCGGATCAATCGTGTTGAAGGAAGGGCTTGAGCAAGCCTGGTCCCAGGAGGCGGTTTCAGGTGAATGGGGCAGTACTATTCACAAGATGTGCGAACGGGCCATAGCGTCCGCGCTCGAGGGCGTCAGCGGGAGCGTCAGCTACATAGTCGATAATACGCGCTTTTTACCTCGGTCCATCATAGCCAGCACGCCGAAATACATTACGGACCGCCACCTTTGGGAACACCAAGCCGCGAGCCACCAAGCGTCCTTTAAAACTTCCCCCTCGCTAAATTACCAAGACGGGAGACACCCATGAAAAAGGTCGCACCCCAGGCGCTATGCAGCCTCGGTCAAGAATGCACTGATCATCTGGTCACGAATGGATGGTGGTTTTCCAGAGGTAAGCGCACCGAAGCCGGCTTCGGCATCGAAATTGATGCTGGCTGGAAGAACTTTGCTGACCACTGGAATCGATTGCTTCTCGATGAATACATGCGTGACGGCGGGACCTATCGCTACCGGCGCTATGGCGCGTTTGAATATGACGCAGTTGACGGAATTTTTCGGCTCCTGCCGCATGCCCCTTATGAGCAATCGAAAGCCATCAACCACTTGAATGGCGGCTTCAAGCGCTACTTCGAGCCCTTTGAACAATCGTTTATATATCATCCTGTCTTAAACAAGATTCTGACAGGTTTCTGCAGAATTCTATGTCAAACCGCTGGACATGATCGTTGGGATATTAAGCTCCATCCCTACCGGATTGTTGCACGCGACGGTGTAAACGGCAAACCAGGACCCGAGGGCCTTCATCAGGACGGGGTGGATTTCATCGTTTCTTACATGATCGGGCGGGTTAACGTGACCGGCGGTATGAGCACGATTACTGATGCCTCAAAGCGGTTCCTCGGCGATGTCGAAATGAACCTTCCAACTGATTTTGTGATTTGCAACGATCGCAAGACGTTTCATGATGTATCACCGATCGTGACCGAAAATCCGAAAATGCCGTTCGCATATCGTGATGTCCTTGTCATCGCCTTCGAGAAACTATGAATCAAGTCTTGAACCTAAGCACGTTGCGACCAATAGCGAGATCGCTGTCCATACCTGTGGGAATTCTTGAGGCAGAGTCGGACATATCGGATGCCGCCTGATCAGTCGGATAATCTGCAATGGGTGGAAGACCGCTCTTGTGATGTTACGTTTGCGGCTGATAGTCGTCGCTTGATTCCGTTGGACGCGAATGCCTTCTGGCGCAGTACCGCCAAGAGAATTCTCGTCCACTGTCCGAGTCAGGAACTGCACACGGGCTCGCCGAACAGGAAGTTGGAACGCTTCGTCATGCTGTCTTAGGCGATATAGCCGCCCGGAGTGCTGCGACACGTGCACGATAGCATTGGCTCGCGAGGATGGATTGCTAACGGCGAACCCATGCTGGTCGGCAAGGCGATACTGGCTGGAGCATCAACTCGGCCGACGAGAGTGGCCCACCATCCTAGGCAGGATCGGCCGACATGGCCGGCATCGTGAGCCGCTCTGAAAAGAGCACAGCGGGCATTCAGACGCTGCCGGGTTGACTATGGGTGTCGGAACCGCAAAAAGGGACCGCTCTTCATGAGTGGCGTGCGCCGGCAGTCTAACCCCAAGCCCCCCGCCCAGGCTGCCGGCGCGCTTCTAGACTAGTTTCCGTCCACAAACGCCCATTTTGGTGAGCGTTTACAGAGGTTTGCCGCAGGAAGAAACGTCGTTTGCGGTACCGGGCCGACGCGAAGTCCAGTGGATCGCGCCAGAAAGAACTCGCCGAACGGAAGTTAGTCATGGCTATGGAGCCGGCGCCTGCCGGCGGGCTGCTGACCCGCGCAATGGCTCGACGTCAGGTCGGCTTGAGGCGCGTGAAGACGACGAGATTGTAAGCCACGACCGAGGACCAGACGTAGCTCTTGAAGTGATCAAGGCCGCGCCAGGTGCAGCGCGCCAAACCGTAAGCGCGCTTGAGGCATGAGATGTCGGCCTCGATGCCGGCACGGAAGTTACGCAGCTTGCGATAGACCCAATTGCTTCTGACCATGTCCTCGATCCTGAGGCCGGCTTTCTTGTGGAATGCCATGTCGCGGACGCCCAAGGTCAAGGCTGTAGCCAGATTGTCGCGACTGGCAAAGCCGCCGTCGGCCGCCGCCTGCCGCGGCGCTTGATCATAGAAGGCGATGTGACGTTCCAGCATCGGCAGCAATCGATCGCTGTCGCGCGGATTGCCCGCCTCGATCACCAGATCGAGGATCATGCCGCTCCTGCCGGTGGTCAGGTTGAGCTTGTGGCCGTATTCGGTGTCGCGGCTGCCCTTGACGATGATATCGGCATGGGGCTCGAACAGGCTGACCAGCTTGTCGCTGGCCGGCACCAACTCGCCGGCCAACACCCGCCGCTCACTCTGTGTGATGATGCGTTCGATCAGCGGCCGATAGTGGCAGACCTGGGCCTGCCACAGTTCGATGAGCGGACTGCCCGCCGCGACCAACCGCTCGGTCGCTTGCTGCAGGTATGCCAATGTCGCGCGGGTGATTGCGATCAGTTCCCGGTAGAGTTGGAACCGATTTGGTCGACCGCGTGTGAACTGGATCTTGCGGGCACGCCTCTTAGCCGCCCGACAATGATCATGCCATGGTGAGCGGGCACCACCGGTCAACACATCGGCCTGCTTCAGAAGGCGCACCATGACGCGCACGGCATCCCAAAGCAGGCTGCTGTCGCTCGGCTCATGCATAAGTGCCGAGGTCACGGTGCTGTCCAGCCGCACGACCGCGCCATCTTCGAGCTTCGCCTGCCGAGCGCCCGACAGCAGTGCCCGATTGATCTGCTCCCAGGTCTCGGGCCGGATCGCACTGATCGTCTTTTGCAGCACCGACTTCTGCGGGCTCCATGACCACGGCAGCCGCGCAAAGGCGCGGAACGAGGCGGAGTCCTCGAGATGGAACGCCAGTTCCTGATAGCTCAGTTGCCGGTATTGCTTCAGCAGCGCACAGCGCAGCACCGCTTCGGCGGGCAGGCCTTGCCGTCCGGTGGCCTTGACACAGACCCGAACCAGATCGCGGGCCACCAAACCAAGTAGATCGCAATGCTCATCCAGCCATTGCGACATCGCCTTCAACTCGTGGCCGATCTCGTGTGTGGCGAAAAGATCGAATATGCTGGCTTGGACGGTGCGTTCTTGGCGCATTGTCGGCTCCGGCGGTTGCAGATTGTACTTTGGAATCAGTGGCATGAGACCAAAGTGTACCTGAAACCGCCGGGCCTTGCCCGCGCAAAGTCACGATTTAGGCAATAAAATCAACAGTTTGACGTTTGTGGACGGAAACTAGACTCTTGGTTGGATTCTAACACTTGGTGCCCGCGTTTGACGGCGGCGATGATTTTGTCGGGGTCAGCGGTCCAAGAGAAGGGTTTGCGATCGGATTGCAGAAGCCTACGCGTCTGATCCGATCGTCTCATATGGACTTTGCGCCTGTGAGGGCCATCGGCCTTTTGGACACCTTGGGCTACGACGGATACAATTATGACCATGTTTTAGAGCAGATACTTGCAAAGCCGGATGAGACGACACGGTGGGCAGAGCTAGCGAAGAACAAGGACCAGCCCGTCTTCATCCTCCAGCCCCCAGTGCCAACCGACTCGACTTTGCGAGCGACGAGCGCCTTTAAGAAGATCGCGCGGATTAAGTTCCGGAACTTTAATTCATCCGAAATCAGCCGTCTAACTGCCAGCGAAGCCTACGAACAGGTTGTTTCCTCGTTTGGTGTCATCGCTTTTTTGGAGGGTGATAGCGAGGAGGCACTGCGGAACAATCAGCGTGCAGCTTTCATCTACGGGATCGCTCGCGGCCGCAATATTCCGGCACTGCTGATCACGCACCAGAAATCTACGCTCCCTCTGGATCTTCGTGATCAGGCCGCACGATGGTGGAGACTGGGAGATCTAGACAAGATCATTTCGGATTTCAGACTGCTTGGCGCTGACCTGCAGAACGAATTCGTCTCCATCAAACCTCATCATGAAAAATTGCTCCAGAGCCTAAGCTGCGGCGATCCGGTTGCTGAGAACGAAGCCAGCTCCTTGGCGGACTATTTTCTGGAAACGGACGCTTATCAGCGTACACTAGCTGGCGAAGCCAACGTTCTTGTGGGGAGAAAGGGAAGTGGCAAAACCGCCGTGTTCCTTCAGGTCCGCGACCGGACCCGGGCGCATAAGGAAAACATCTTTATCGACTTAATCCCCGATGGCTATCAGCTTATCAAGATGAAGGAGTTTATTTTAGACAAACTTAGCTTCGGCACGCGGAAGGAAGTCGTTGCTGCCTTCTGGGAGTACGTTCTTTGGTTGGAAATTGCTTACAAGCTTCTGGAGAAAGACGAGACCCGCGTTTTGCGCGACACTCGTTTGCTAGAGAACTACAAGAAACTTAAGTTGCTGTTCGAAGCGAGGATCGATGACGGGCTGGTCGCCTTCAACCGCCCCTGGCCTGATGAGCCTCGATCTCCAGCACAGGCTCTTTCATCTCGCCCTTTCGGAACTCGGTGGCGAGGAGGCATGGAACGAAGTGCTGGAGATTACGGTGGATGTCGCGCGTACCCATCGAACGGTTCAACCGCCCCGATTGACGGACCCTCCGCGTTCGTTTCCTTCATCGGGCTGGAAGAAGCCGCCGCTCGCACAACGAAAAAGCCCGCCGCGGGAGGAGGTGCGGCGGGCTTGATTTGGACGACAGCATTCGGGAGGAATAAATGCCGTCCCTGATCGCCGAGGTCGGGAGGAGGTGACCCGGACGAAACTTGATACCGACAACCTACTCCCTTCCACGCTCCCGAGAAGCATTAATTGTGCATAGCAGCATTGCGATCTGTGCAGCGCACACCTAGACCTGAGAGGTGTGTTTGCCAGACCGGCAGCGCAGGCCGTGTGCTGCGCCGCAGCGATGCACATGTTCGAAACTGGCGGCATCAGCAGCCCGGTGACGTTACCTACTCCCGCCGCGCGCAGCATGGCAGCATCATGCTGCCAGATCGAGAAGCTTCTTGGCCTTGCCCTCCATCTCCAGGCGAACATCCTGATGCGGCTTGTCGCGCGCCACCCGTGTAATGCCCTGCACGAAGTCGAAAATCGAGGCGGGCGGGTGCCCTTCCTCCGAAAGCACGGCATCGATGATCTTCGTCGTCTCCGCCTTGGAGAAGCCGCGCTTGCGCAGGAAGCTTTGGCGATCTTCGTCGTCCCGAGCGACGACACGCTCCCGCGAAGCCTTGATGCCGTTGACGAACGGCATGGGCGAAGACTCCGCGAACTGGATCAGCGCTGGCTCGGCTTTCAGGGCAAAACGCGAGGCGGCATATTAGGAATGCCGGATAATGATTTCCTGGAAATCTTCGACGCCGGCGATGCCGAGGGTGCGGGCTCCGACTTCGGAACTCAGCGGAGACGCATTCCACGCAGCCAATTCCGCCACCAAAAGGGCGGTGTCCCCGTTTACCGACGCGCATCTAAGTTCTCCGTTGTTCCCCAACACGATTATTGCTGTGCCTGTTACCTCAATCGACCGTTCTGCGATCGTGTGGCTGACGCTGCGGAAAAACCGCAGAGTCGGTTCTGTTCGATGTTCGCGTCGACGGCGATAGCTGCGTTCAGCGGATGGCTGCGATTGGATATGGCGTTTAAATCCTAGCGGGATTCAATAATCCCCGTGGGACGGCACGTCCTGTGTCCTGCAGCGCGTTGGTGAGCGCATGGCCCATATAGCGGATTGATGATGGTGAAGGCCTCGGGCTCTCCTCGGCTCCGGCACCGGCACGGAATGCGTCGGCCGGCACCGCAAAGGGCGTTCGGCCGGCCGGAGGGAGGTCGAGGCAGCAAGCATTCCCAGTGGGGAAGTCAGGCTGTTTGGCTGTCGCATCCAGGAAAGGTCGCGCCACAGAAACTTGATTGCCAAATTTTGTTTTCTCGACGCTTCACGAATTAGCATTGGATGCTTCGCTGTTGGGCGTGAAGGAAGATAGGCTGGGGATGGCGCGGCCCGAGCGAACCCACAAAGCCTTCACACGATGCAGATAAGGCACGGGACCTCGTCGAAAGTGTCGACAGGCTGGCTGGCGTTGCTCATGACTGAGCGGAAATAGAGCACGGCAAGACGGTGGAGACCATCGCGCTCGACAACAAGAACAATTCTCCAGAGGCGATCATCATTGTCGATCCGGCGGTCGGGAGGCCTGGTCGGCTTAGCGGGGCTACGACGATGCGACATCCAACAGATATGCGGCATGACTCGGTCAAGGTCGGTGCTGGAATTGCCGCCCGAAAATGGAGTCTTGGCCCAGGAATCGAGCCGCCATCGCGGACGTTGCACCGAAGCAGAGCCGGCACTGTCTCAAGTCCGGATGGCGAAGTGCGCAGCCGATGAAAGCTGCGGCAGTTGGGGACGCGTACAAGCCGTATATGATGACGACATTCGGGGCGCCACGGAGGCGTTCCGCGTTCCTATCGCTCGAACCATGGCCATCGACGAATACGACAGGCCATCAGGTCCGCCGCGCCTTAGCGATAGATGAGTCGCAGCTTCGCCGTGCATAGCGTGATCGCGGAAGTTTGCATTTACGCGCTCCCGTCCGTTTCATTCTCCTCATCGATTTCGCGCACGGGCAGATAGGCGTTCGTTTCCAACCATTCCCGCAGCACGATCTGAATGAGGTCCGCCCGGCCGATTTCCATTTCGGCAGCAATGGCGTTGAGAGCGTCCTCGGTGGCCGGTTCCAGCGGCACGCCGGCGACGTTTCTGAGCATCAATGCCGCGCGCCGCAAGAACAGCGAAAATAGCGCTTACAGATGATCTGCAGATCCGCGCGCGAAACGTGTGTCGCTTGGCAGTTAATTAGTAAGCGCGAATTTCCCCGCACCTTTTACTGTTGAGTGCTCTGATGCATGAGGCGTCACCAAAATAGGTGGACACCTGGTGTGCGGTCGCCGTCAATGCCGATCACATCAAAGGAAACGGCCCGCCCATTGCCGCATGGAAGCGTGACATGCTGCTCGACCTCCTACATGTTAATGCATCACGCAATATAGTAGCCAATCACCCACCCGGCCAGTTTGCTGCCTTTGCCCGGCTCTAACTACCCCCTGAGGAATGTCTCTCGACAGTCCTCAGGGAACTCGACGCGAATGTCTGCAATATCCGCTAAGCGGGCAGAATTTCTGCGACAGCATTTGCTGAAACCCTACTTTACAACAGTGTGGCGCTTCCGGCCGAGCGAAAGCCGGATCGGGAGGTCTTGGGAAGATATCATTGTATCAACCTCGACAACGTTGCCGTTGATCCGCACACCTCGTCCCGAGATCGCCCTTCGCGCTTCCCCTTTGGAGGAGGTCAATCCGGCGCGTACCAGCAAATCCACAAGGGCTACTCCGGCCAACCCCTCGGCGTCATTTAGATGAAGCGTCGGTAGCCCCTCTGCGGCTTCGCCCTGCCCAAATGCTTGGCTAGCCGTGGCCTCCGCCTGTTTGGCGGCGTTAGTTCCATGTGCCAGGGCCGTAGCTTCGTTGGCGAGACGTTCTTTGACGGCGTTTAGCTCGGTTCCTTCAGCCTGTCCAAATCGCTCGATCTCGTTCATCGGCAGATCGGTGAAAAGCTTCAGAAACCGAACGACATCAGCGTCTTCCGTGTTACGCCAGAATTGCCAGTAATCGTATGGCGAAAGGCGATCTTCGTTGAGCCACACAGCTCCGGCAGCCGTCTTACCCATCTTGACACCTGAAGGAGTCTTCAGAAGCGGCGTAGTCACTCCGAAGACTTCCTTTCCATCCGTCCGCCGTATCAAGTCGATGCCATTGATGATGTTCCCCCACTGGTCGGCTCCACCCATCTGCAAACGGCAACCGGTCCGGCGGGATAGCTCAAGGAAGTCGAACGCTTGGAGGATCATGTAGTTGAATTCTAAGAAGCTCAGATTCTCCTGCTTTTCCAGCCGCGACTTCACACTGTCGAAAGAGAGCATCCGATTGACGGAGAAATGCCTGCCGACGTCTCTCAGCATGTCGATCCAACGAATGCTGTCCAGCCAGTCGGCATTGTTCACCATCACGGCATCCGTCGGGCCGTCTCCGAAGACAAGGAGACGGCCAAAGACCTTTCTGATCCCTTCAATGTTGGCGGCGATCCGCTCGTCCGTCAGCATCGGCCGCGCGTCCGAACGGAAGCTGGGATCGCCGATGCGGGTGGTCCCACCCCCAATGAGAACGATGGGTTTATGGCCAGTCTGCTGAAGATGACGAAGCGCCATGATCAGAAGAAGATGGCCGACATGAAGACTGTCAGCCGTCGCATCGAAACCAGCGTAAGCGGGTACGATGCCTGCTTCAAAGGCGGCATCGACACCCGGCAGGTCGGTCCCTTGATTTACATAGCCGCGCTCAATGAGCGTCTTCAAAGCCGCCGAACATGGTTCGGAATGACCGGTTGATAAATCGGGAAGTGCCATAGGGAATCCTCCTGGTATTGCCGCCAGGGGGTCCTCTCAATGAACAAAGCCGCCTGACGGCGGCTTGTTTCAAGGCATGATCGAAACGCGCCGCTCCTTATGGAAGCGTCGCATAATAGATTGCAGCGATGAGCGCGGACTTGATCATGTGCCGATGCATAAAGGACTTTATCCGCACCTGCAAGCAATCTGAAATGGCTACTTCGGGGAGCTGCCGAGCCTCTGTCGCGACGATTTGCAACTGACTTTTGCACCTCGCAGAACTCAACTTTTGCGACAACATTTCCTGCTTCCCGCTTTCCTTCTGATGTCGAGCCCAGCGCGCTTCACCTGCGCTTCGCTGCAGCCGGTCAGCTTTGCCGTCCTGCTGATACTGTTGCCGCCAGACCGGAAGACAATAATGCGTTCGTGTGTCACCAAGTCAGCTTGGTCCGGCATATTTCCCGCCCGCCTTTGCCAATTCGATGCCTTGCCTCTGGCGTTCGCGGCGATCCTCGAAGTCGTCCCGAGCCATTTGCAGGGCGAGCTTCAGCAATATTTCCTGAATGGACTCGAGCACGATCTTGGCAACGCCGTCGGCGTCTGTCTTTGCCTGAAGCTGAAAAGCTGATCGAAACAATTCGGAATAAGGGTGCTGTCTTGCCGTACCTGGTGTTGTGGATCTTAGCGACATCGCGGCCAGCGACTGATGCGGTCTATCGGCATCGTAAACTTAAAGAGCGCGAGGCGGTCGTAGCCCGCTTGCCCCACGGCGGTTCAAGCCCGCGCGATTTTTGCCCACAGGTTCATTGCCTCTGAACGCAGTTCGCGATGATGGCTGGAGGAGATTTCGTGGCGGGGGATGTGGAACAGGTTGGCAATCGGATCATGAATGGAGACGAAGCGCTGCAAATGGCGTTGTGACTTGAAGCGTTTCATGATCCGTTCCCGTCGCCGGACTGTCTGATGGGAATTCTCCGCCCGATTGTTCAAGCCTTTATGCGAACGGTGATCGACACCCGGCATGATCTCTCGCTTTGCAGCGTCGTAAGACCGAAGCTTGTCGGTGATCATCACGCGCGGCGCGCGGCCTTGGCCCTTCAACAGCTTGCGCATCAGACGCTTGGCCGCCTTGGCATTGCGACGACTTTGCACCAGAACCTCCAGGACGAAACCGTCCTGATCGACGGCGCGCCAGAGCCAGTGCTTCTTGCCGCCGATCGAAACGACGGCCTCGTCGAGATGCCACTTGTCACCCAGCCGACCCGCTGAGCGGCGGCGGATCTCGCTGGCAAAGGTCCGCCCGAATTTCTCTGCCCAAAGCCGGACTGTCTGATGCGAGACAATAATCCCTCGTGCCGCCAGCAAGTCCTGGACCATTCGCAAACTGAGAGGAAAAACGGAAATAGAGCCAGACAGCATGGGCGATGATCTCGGCGGGAAAACGGTGGCGGCGGTAGAGTGGGTCACGCTCTGTCATAGCCCGTCATCGCACATCGGTATCCAAGCTTCGTTAAGTTGACGATGCCCTCGTTCAAGAGCTCGTCCCGCATCCGGCCGTTGAAGCTCTCGCAGAAGCCGTTCTGCATCGGCTTGCCCGGTGCGATGAAGTGCCAAGTCATGCCGTTCTCCTGTGCCCAGGCGAGCATGGCGTTCGAGGTGAACTCGGTGCCGTGGTCGGAGACGATCATGCCCGGCTTGCCGCGGTGGGCGATCAACTCGGTCAGTTCGCGTGCGACATGGCGGCCCGAGATCGAGGTGTCCGGGATTGCCGCCAGGCACTCGGCGTCACGTCGTCGACGACGTTGAGGATGCGGAAGCGTCGACCGCAGGCGAACTGGTCGTGGACGAAATCCAGCGACCAGCGGGCGTTCGGCCTTGCCTCGACCAGAATCGGTGCGCGGGTGCCAACCGCGCGCCGGCGTGACCGTCGCTTGCGAACCATCAGCCCTTCCTCGCGATAGAGCCGGTAGATGCGGTTGATGCCCGACGGCTCGCCGCCTTGCCGCAGCAGGATGAACAGCCGCCGGTAGCCGAAGCGCCGGCGCGCGTTGGCAAGGTCGCGCAACTGACTTCGCAGCTCCCTGTCCGGCGGGCGCCGTGACCGGTAGCGGACCATCTTGCGATCGGCGCTGACGATGGAACAGGCCCGCCGTTCCGACAGGCCCATGGCGGCCCTCAGATGCGCGACGGCTTCGCGCTTGGCGACGGGCCCTACCATTTTTTTGACAGAAGCTCGCGCAGCGCCGAGGCTTCCAGCATCTGGTCGGCCAAAAGCTTCTTCAGCTTCGCGTTCTCCTCCTCCAGCGCCTTCAGCCTTGGCGTCGGAGACGTCCATGCCGCCATACTTCGCTTTCCAGTTATACAGCGTCGCCTCGGAGATCCCGTGCTTGCGGGCCAGATCGCCTGCCTTCGCCCCCGCCTCGTGTTCGCGCAAAACCGCGATGATCTGCTCTTCCGTAAATCGCTTTCTCTTCATCTGTCCGTCCTTCAATCGAGGCCGGACTCTAATCAAAACCGGAGGAAATTACCCGTGGCAGGTCACATTCTCGACAACTATGCGACCCATAAGCAGCCGAAGGTTCGCGCCTGGCTGGCACGCCATCCGCGCTGGACCTTCCACTTCGTCCCGACATCTTGTTCATGGCTGAATGCCGTCGAAGGCTTCTTTGCGAAGCTGACACGACAACGTCTCAAGTACGGCGTCTTTCACTCCGTCGTCGACCTCCAGGCTACCATCAATCGGTTCGTCAAAGAGCATAATCAGGAACCAAAGCCGTTCCTATGGAGAACAGATCCAGACGAAATTATTGCGGTCGTCAAACGTGGGCACCAAGCGTTGGAATCAATCTACTAGAGTATATGTATAGACACTCTGGGTAACCGCATCTTCACGTCGTACGACGATATCCTCGACCACGCTGCTATGCTTGTCGAAAACTCGCGGCTCAGCCGTGGCGCATCATGTCTATCGGCCTGCGCGAATGGGCGCATTCCCCAATCCCTCAAAATGATGAGAATTGGTCTAAGCTCCTGATAACGTGACAGCCGGTGGAAGGTTGCCGGCATTTGGTCCAAAGATCAGAGCTCACGTCCTTCCTCCTGACGAGAACGTTCATCCAGCCCCCTGGTGGTGTAGAGGTTGCTGCTGTTCAGAGTGCACGGATTTAAATTATGGCGCTCCTGGGCGATAGCGGCAGACATGCCGGCGCCGATGTCGCGTTTCAAGGCCTGCTCTTTGATACGGTCCCGCGTGTCCTGATTGTCCACGCCATGGCGCTCGAAGGCGATACGGGCAACCACGCCGGCGTTGATGGCGCGCACTGCGGCGAGCTCTTTGAGCGTGTTCTTCGCGACCGGATCGTTCAGACCATTGCGCTCGATAGCATTACCGGCAACCACGCCACCCTTGATGTCGCTCTCCGCGCCATACCATTTGATACGGTCCTGCGTGAGTGGATTGTGCACGTCGTTGCGCCCGATAGCGGTACCGGCAACTATGCCAACCTTGATGTCGCGCACCGCGGCGCGCAATTCGATACGGTCCCGCGCATGCGGATCGTTCACGCCATTGCGCTCGATAGCAGCACCGGCAACCATGCCAACCTCGATGTCGCGCACTGCGGCGTGCTCTTTGAGCGTGTTCTTCGCGACCGGATCGTCCACGCCATTGCGCTCGATAGCGGTACCGGCAACCACGCCAGCCATGATGTCGCGCATCGCGGCGTACTCTTTGATCTTGTTCTTCGCGACTGGATCGTCCACGCCATTGCGCTCGATAACGGTACCGGCAACTATCTCGGGATCGGCGTTGATGTCGCGCATCGCGGCTTGCAGCCTACCCGCGGAGCCTAGGTTCCTGATGCGCCGTCCTGTTGCCAAAAAGAAGCCACGAATTGCGCGTGTCGCAACTTTCCCGGCGGCAACAAGGGGATGGGGCTTGACGACTGTACCGGCAACCATGTTGATGTCGCGCATCGCGGCGTGCTCTTTGAGCATGTTCTGCGCGACCGGATCGTCCACGTCATGGCGCTCAATGACGGCATGGGGATCCATTCCGGCATTGATGTCGCGCAACGCAGCGTGCTCTTTAAGCATGTTCTGCGCGACCGGATCGTCCACGTCATGGCGCTCAATGGCGGCACGGGGATTCATTCCGGCATTGATGTCGCGCTCCGCGGCTAACTTTTTGATACGGTACTTCGTGGCCAGACCGTCCACGCCATGATAGATGATGATGTCATTTGCAGTTCTAGTCCCAGCTGAATTACCCGCGTCAATTATGGCCTCTTTGAAACGAGCGGATCGTGTTTCCTCGCGAAACTCGCTATCAACAACTGCTCGGAACTTCTGATTGACATTGCGCAACGCATTGATGCTTCTCTGGGAAGCTGCGACGCTGTCGGCTTGCTTGACTACCCGCTTGAATGTCTCTCTCAGCATATCATCTGGCAGATTGCCGATGTTGAGAGGGTCTGTTGCGCCGGACGAATCCACCATTTAAGTCTCCCGTCTGTTTCGATCAGCGGTCCGTAAATCTGTTTCTGGCTTTACCCGTTTAGAGTCGGATTCGAAAAAGCGTTCAACGAAATCCATACCTTGCTAGTGGATTGATTGAGATGCAACTCATGTTGAATGCGTACAGGTATCACATTTGAAGTTTCGGCTGCCGACCGTGTTCGGCTGAACGCGATCGTTTCGGCAGGCAGCTCGCCACAAAAGCACGTGTGGCGGGCGAAGCTCATCTTGATGAGCGGCGAGGGTCTGGGAACGGTCGCCATCATTGCGGGCATTCACCACCTCTCGCAAATCAAAGCGGACCCCGGTCGGCGGCGGAAACTTCAAATGTGATCCCTGTACGCATGCGTTATCGTCTCACACCCTATGCCGAAAAGGAATCCAAAATCGGACGCTTTTGTTTCGAAGGGCCGCCATTTCGACCAGTCGGTGATCCTGCTGTGCGTGCGCTGGTACCTGGCCTACAATCTGAGCCTGCGCGATCTGGAAGAGATGATGGCCGAACGCGGCTTGAAGGTGGACCACTCCACCGTGCATCGCTGGGTCGCCCACTTCTCGCCGCAGCTGCTGGAGCGCTTCAACCGGCGCAAGCGTGCGGCCGGCAGCAAGTGGTATATGGACGAGACTCTGAGTAATTGATCGTCAGCGCTCTCTGGCGGCTACTATGGCCGCGTTAAAAAAAGGAGAGCAGAATGGAACAGCTTTTTGTTGGCCTGGACGTGTCGAAGGATGAGACGGCGATTTGCGTTCGAACGCAATGCGGGATCATTAAGGCAGCGAGCCGACCGACCCTAACGTCATATATCGTGCCTTAATCTGTGAACTGCAGCATATCCGGTGCGTCGTTCTGGAGACCGGCCGGATGGCGAACTGGCTTTACAACGAGCTCAGCCAGCGCGGCTTGCCGGTGGTTTGCATCGATGCACGTCAGGCACATGCCGTGCTGAGCCAGATGCACAATAAAACCGATGAGAACGATGCCGCCATGCTGGCGGAACTTGCTCGCACAGGATTTTACAAACGCATCGAAGTCAAAAGCCGTGTTGCCCAGGAACGCAGAGCCTTGCTGCGAGCGCGCGACGTTGCGATCAAATCCCGAATGAATGTGGAGAATACGATCCGAGGGCTGCTGGCCAGCTTCGGCATCCGTCTTCCCAAACATTTGAAGACCGATGAACACAGGGTTCGAAAAGCGCTGGAAGATCAGTCCGATTTGTTGGGCATCATCTTGCCGCTTCTACGCCTGCGGACCGAGGCGTTACGTCAGGCTGCGGTTCTGACAAAGGATATGGCGCGTCAGGCCCGTGCAGACAATGCTTGTCAGCGCTTGATGACGATTCCGGGCATCGGCGCCGTCAGCGCTGTCACTTACGTTGCCACAATCGACACACCGGATCGTTTTGCCAGATCAAGGTCGGTCGGAGCATATATTGGGCTGACGTCGAGGCGGTACCAATCGGGCGATATTGATTATGGCGGGCGGATATCCCGGCGAGGAGATCGGATGTTGCGTACGGTCCTTTATGAAGCGGCCAACAGCTTGCTGTGCCGGGTGAAATCCGGGCCTGCTCAGCATCTGAAGAACTGGGCGAAGGCCATAAAGAAGCGCACGAGCCACAAGAAGGCTGTTGTGGCATTGGCGCGGAAGCTTGCCGTGATCATGCACGCCATTTGGAAAGATGGCACGGAGTTTGAACCCAGGGAGGCCTGATCAGAAAGCCGCGCGGCGAGCGCGCTGGCGAGAGTTGCCGTATCGGTCAGAGCGGCAGGCTACCGGATAACCCGATTGATTTACATGCGAGCCAATGCATCGCGAATGAGACCTTTGGGGAGCCGGCGCCTTGGATGCCGAGATGAAGCGTCAAATGGGATGACTTCGAAAAGAACCTTGCAGGTGGCCGATATAAGCGACAAACTCACCGAGCGCTGACGATCAATTAAAGAACGTACATCAAGGTCCGTGGCCAATGGATGTATCTCTACCGCGCCATCGACAGCCTCGGCGACACGGTCGAGTTCTTCTTCAGCGAAAACCATCACCTGGTGGCGGCCAAACGCTTGCTCCGCAAGGCGCTGACGCGCCATGGCCGGCCGGAGCGCATCGTCATCGACGGCAGCCAGACCAATTACGAGGCGATCCTTTCCTGCGACGCTGAAAGCCGGCTGCGGCAGCGATCGCGGCGACCGCTGAAGCCGATCCGCATCCGCAATAGCCGGTATCTCAACAATCGGATCGAACCGGATCATCGGCGTATCAAGCGCCGCATTCGAGCCATGCTCGGCTTCAAGTCGCAGGCGAGCGCCGTGGTTATCCTCTCCGGCATCGAGATGATCCACATGATGCGCAAGCGACAGGCGAGGTATGCCTACAATCCCAGTCTGTCGATCGCTGAGCAATTCGATTTCCTCGCTGCCTGACGGACAGGCCGAAATGGCCGTTCACAACCCCATTTCCAGGTTTGCGACAGAACCGATCGAACCTCGGTCGGATGGAACAGTGGTCCTCGCCAGCTCGGACGCGGAAGGTCGGCTCACAGTCAGCGCGGATGATGCGGGGTTTGTGGTGACCATGGACGACGCCGTACTCGCCCGCGAGTTGGCGGTCGAAGGCCGACAGGAACATGATGCGCGGCAGACCTTCGTCATCAAGCGGCCGGAAAGTCTGACCGCTCTCATTCACCGAGTTTGGCAACTTTCGCGCGCCTTGCCGGACGCTCCTTTGAAGCGTTTCGAGGAGGCGCTCGCCCATGTCGGGGAAGACGTCCGCACTGAGGTGGAAGCACTCGTCCGTCGCCGACTTGGGCAGACCGAGTTTCGCGCTGGGCTGCTCGATTATTGGCAAGGCCGCTGTGCCGTCACCGGTATCGCGCAGCCGGAGCTCCTGCGTGCCAGCCATATCAAACCCTGGGCTCACTGCGAAAACAACGCCGAGCGTCTTAACGTCCATAACGGCTTTCTGCTCACCGCTGATTGGGACGCCGCCTTCGATGCTGGTCTCGTGACCTTTAATACAAGTGGTGCGGCCCTGTTTAGCCCGGCACTCAGCAAAGCAGCCCGCGCCCGACTTGGAGAGGGTCACCTGCGGGCTGACCGGCCGCTAGCCGGGACGCTCAGAGCTTACTTGGCGTGGCATTTCACGAAGATCTTCAAGGCCTGACCTCAAATTAGGTCGTCAATCGGCGTTTGCACGCCGAAAGGCGTCGGCTGGAACGGTCGATTGTACCTGCTTAAGGCTTGAGGGACGTCAAATCGATCGGCTATGCGGCTTGTGAGATCTGGCAATTGTCATGCAGATGCATTACATTGACTATCAGCGAAGGAGCCTGCCATATGGCATCGAACGCACTGGTCCAGACCCGAATTGACGCCGAGGTGAAGGAACGCGCCACGGCGGTTTTGGAAAACATGGGGCTGACGGTATCGGATGCCGTCCGTATCCTTTTGACCCGCACGGCGAATGAGGGCGCGTTGCCGCTCGAAGTTGTCAGCAACAGCAACGCCCATGATGCCTGGTTCCGCGCGAAAGTTTTGCAGGCACTTGAGGATAACCGGCCTGACGTCGATGACGCTGACGCCGAGGCTCATTTTGCTGGACGGCGAGCGGCAGCGCTTCGCAAAGCCGAGGCGGGCGAGCTTTGAGGCTCGTCTGGGCGCGGTTTGCGCTCTCCGATCGCGAAGTAAACCGCTCCGCTTCCCAGATCCGAAAACATCGCCTTCAGGCCATCGCCGAATGGAACGCCGCAAGCCGGCGGCTTGCCTGAGCAGCGGGTACCGAGGGTCTCATGCGCCCCTTCTTCAAACAACGTGACAACACCTCACCGACGTATCAAGCGCCGCATTCGATCCATGCTCGGCTTCAAGTCGCAGGCGAGCGCCGTGGTTATCCTCTCCGGCATCGAGATGATCCACATGATGCGCAAGCGACAGGCGAGGTATGCCTACAATCCCAGTCTGTCGATCGCTGAGTAATTCGATATCAACGCTGCCTGACGGACAGGCCGAAATGGCCGTTCACAACCCCATTTCCAGGTTTGCGACAGAACCGAATTCTCACCTCCCGTTGCGCAAACGAGAACGTGTACGCCAGGGTTTCCGGTCGATCGGGTCATTGCAGCACTTCGTCTCCATCTTCTCCGCCGTCCGCAACCTCTTCGTTCCATCCCATATAAACCGCTCCGCTTCCCAGATCCGAAAACATCGCCTTCAGGCCATCGCCGAATGGAACGCCGCAAGCCGGCGGCTTGCCTGAGCAGCGGGTACCGAGGGTCTCATGCGCCCCTTCTTCAAACAACGTGACAACACCCTTCAAATCAGCACGCCAGCTGCAGCGTTTCGCGTCCATCCACGATCCGATTGCCAACCTGTTTCACTTTCCCCGCCACGCCCTCTCATCCTGCGACCATCGCGATCTTCGCAGTGCCGCCACGGCAACCTGGCGCGAAATTGCACCTCTCGCTGCCGCCTGACATCCGACCAGGCACATCAACTGGGATCCACTGTCCAATAACTTTACGGTGCCCGCTCGACGGTCTTCAGCAATACCGTGCGATCACGCGTGGTATCGCTGGCACTATGTGGCAGCAGGCGTCAGCATGATGCTGCGCTCCTCACACGCGCTGCTTGCCGGCGGCGCCTGACGCGGATCGGCTATCGGCCTCTTCGGCACATGGCGAGCTCAGGCCCGGCGGCGCTCCGCCTCGGGGTTCTTGCGCACCGCGAGGAATTCCTTGACCCGCCGGCCGGGTGCGGGACCGTGCACCGGCTTAAAACCGTCATCGAGTTCGCCGGAGAGATCGAGCGTCGGCCGCTGGCCGACGGCGTCGTAGTTTTCTTCCAGCCAGTCGCTGGCGGCGGTGCGGCCGAGATCGCGCAGATAGGTCAGGAAGGTCCATTCGGCATTGACCTTCGATGACGCCGACAGGTCCTTGAACGCCTCGTCGGCATCGATGCGGTGCATGCGGATGTCGCGGTATTCGCCATGCGGCAGCCGGCCGGCGGCGATCAGTTCCTTGATGAAGGCGATCGAGCGGAATTCGCGCAGCAACCCGGCGTTGAAGGTGATCTCGTCGATGCGGTTCTGGATCTCGTTGGCGCTCCTCGGCGTACCTTCGCGCACCACCGGATTGATCTGCACCAAAAGCACATCCTCCGTCGCCGCCGTCTTGAAGAACGGGAACAGCGCCGGATTGCCGCCATAGCCGCCATCCCAATAGGGCACACCCTTGATCTCGACGGCGCGGAACAGTTGCGGCAAGCAGGCCGAGGCCATCACCGTGTCGAGATCGATCTCGCCGTCGGAAAACACCCGCAACTGCCCGGTCTCGACATTGGTGGCGGAGATGAACAGCTCCATCGACTTGCAGGCGCGGACATTGCCGAAATCGATCTCCTGCGCGACCACGTCGCGCAGCGGATTTCGCCCGAGCGGGTTGGCGACATAGGGCGAAAACACCCGCGACATGGTGTCGAAGAAGACGTAGCCCGGCGTGTTCTCGATCGACCAATTGCCCCAGGCGACGTCCCACGGCATGCGCTGCACCGGGCTGAACCGGCCTTTCGCCGCCACCGCACGCCAGAAATCGTCGAGCTTCTTGCGCGCGCCCTCGACCCCTCCACGCACAAATCCGTCGGCCAGCGCCACGGCGTTCATGGCACCAGCGCTGGTGCCGGATACCGCCGATATCTCCAGCCTGCCGTCCTCCAGCAGCCGGTCGAGCACGCCCCAGGAAAAGGCGCCATGCGAGCCGCCGCCCTGAAGCGCGATGTTGATCTTCTTGTTTTCCTCCGCCTTGCCGTTTTTCGTCATGGCGTTCCTATCATCCTGATGCGCCAGCCTGCCCCAACGTCACGGAAGGAAGCAGCCATCGCCGACCTATGTTGCAGTGCAGATATAAGGGCGGACCAAGGCAAGAACACGAACACGGTCGCGTGATCAAAAATTTCGGCCATGAAGAAAGCCCCTCCGCTCGAAGCGGAGAGGCTGTCTCTTTTGGAAAAGGTGGAGCCTGGGCGACAAAGGTCCGGCACCGGCCCGACGGCACTGTAATGTTAACTGATGGGTGACGGATATCTGCGATCGGACGATCATGTTGAAGGTTTGTGATCCGCTCTACCGCCGCCACCGCTTTCCGGCTGAGATCATCGCCCATGCGGTGTGGCGGCACTGTAACGTTATCAGCGGCTTCATGCAGCAATAGCTGGCCGGGACGGCTGTCACGCTGCGGCGACACACGCGATTTTGTTCCAGATTTGCATGGCGGCGTTACGCAGGTCTCGATGTTGAGCAGATGACAGCGTATTGCGGGGAAAGTGGAACAGGTTGGCAATCGGATCATGGATGGACACGAACCGCTGAAGCTTGGCGTGCCGCTGCCACCGATTGCTTACGGGATCCGGCTTGGCGCGTAGCCGGCGATTGTGGCGCCCGTGACGCTGGGGACAAAGGCTGAAATGCAAAAAACGCTGCGGCTGCTTCCACAGCCAAATGGTGATCGCGCGATCCTACATGCTGCGCGCGGAAGTCATAAACGCGCACATCTTCCTATGTGCGGTCGATGCCGCCCTCGATACGGACTGGCGTTACGTGATCGACATCGCCGAGCGAGAGGAGACGGGGTGCCGAAAGGTGATCTGGCTTCCCAATCCCAGACGCCTCGACCAATCCTATGACGAATTCCGTGCTCGGACCTTCCTTGCGGCGCCGTGGGACGATGTCGCGGAACGGCATGACGCCCAGCTCGACTATGATCAGGGTCTTGCCGCGAAGCTGCTGATCGAGGCGGGGCTGCCGGAAGATATTGCGCCGGACTGGATTGATATCGTCGAGGCTGGCGAGGATATGGATACGATGGTCGAGCGCCTGGTACGCACGAGGGAGACTGGCCGCAGCTTTAGGCGGCAACAATCAAGGGTTCTTTCGCAGGTTTGGTGAGGGGCTTATCCTCCTCGACTTGAGCGTTCTCTGCTTCTCGTGGAAGACGCTAAATCCGCTCGTGCGTTATTGCCGGCCAGCAAAGGCTGCGGGTCGGCGGTGAGGGTGTCGAGGGGCGGCGGTCGTTCCCCTTCACTCAATGGTGCCGCGGGTGCCTGGATGGTTTCCACGACGCCGGCCCCGCAATCGTAGCCGTTGTGATGATCATCGTGCATGCGCTGCGCTGTTGGGGACATGCTGATGGCGGTGCCGGAAGCACCGGAGACATGTGACATCTCGGCAGCGGGCAGAGGGGCTTCTCTGTCGCTGCACAGGAAAGCGTAGAGTTCCTTCACGCAAATGCGGGCGTCCTTCTTGTCTTTTTGAAAGGGCGGGACAAGGGGCAACCTGATATCGGCCTTTTGGTAGAACGGACTGCGCTCTTCGTACAGCTGGCCAACCTTCTGCTCGATGTCGGCTCCTTGCAGCAGCGGCCGGCTGGTGTCCATCTTGAGGCGCCTGCGGAGTTCTTTCAGCTCGGTGTCGAGCCAGATCGACTTCGCCTTATTAAGGATCAGGGCTTGATTGGACTCCTTGCCAAAGCAGCCGCCGCCGGTTGCGATGACTATGGGCCCTCTCTCCAGCTGCTTGGCGAGCTCTTTGGTCTCCAGGTCCCTGAAGTGCGCCTCGCCGCGGCCAGGGTCGGCGAACATCTCCATCAGATTGCCGTGCTCGGCGACGATACGCTTATCGATGTCGACAAACTCCACCCCCAACTCCTTGGCAAGCTGGGCGCCGATGGTCGACTTGCCGCTCGCCGGCATGCCGACGAGCACGACCGGCCGCGTACCGAGGGCCGCGAGGATCTCGCCGGCTTGCGGCGAGCGAGCGACCGCAATCTGTTGTCTTGCGACGGTGGGCGACCTGGAGGTCCCTGCCGCCCTCGACCTGCTTTCTCCTGACGAGCCCCAGTGTAATATGTCCCAGGCACCACGGGGAATGGGGACCAGCTCGCATTCGCTCTGCGCGCGCTGCGCGAGCTCGGCCCGGTAACTGGCCGGCGTATGGAACTCGACCTCGAAGCGATAGTTCTGCGCGGTTCTGAACGCCGTGTGAACGCCGCGTAACCGCGGCGTGTCCATGATGAACCAGTTGGTGGTCTCGACCTCGCTGCAGTCCCGCTCCGCGAAGGCCAGTGCCGCCTTCCTGAAGGCGCGCGTAAAAGCCTCGTCCGGGATTTCGAAGACATGGCGCACGGCATCGGTGACCAGTTGGGCCTCCGGCGCCGCGCTCACGCTCTGGCCGGTCAACTCGTCGGCTATCCAGACCTGCCCGCGCGACCGTTGGTCAAGATGCGGCACCTTCACCTCGATGCCGTCCTGCCGCAAAAGCTCGGCAACCGCATGCACAGTTTCGGTAATCGCGCTTTCTTGCGCTTCGGCGGGGGCGGCTTCGAGCCTGGCGCGCTCCAGGGCCTGTTCGCTGCTCAGCGTTATCCTGCTGGCGGGGTCGTGGTCGGCCGAGATTGCTAAGGCGCTGGGCAGGATGCGCTTTTCGACGGCGAGTCTGATCGAGGCCTCCATGACCGAGGCCGCTAGCGTGGGGTTGTCCTTCAGATCCGCCAGGCTGCCATCGACGTCGAACCGGCCCTGGTGGAGCTTTGCCGCCTGCGCCTTGACATAGGGCGCCGACTTGAAGCCCGGCCTCCGCTCCAAGAGCCGCTGCAATTCGGTGGTTTTTTGCATGAACACCCGCGCACCGGTATCGGACTTGTAGGCGTCCGTGCCGACCTTGATGCCGACGCTCAACAGATTGATGGCGCTTTCATGCAGATCGTCCGGGTTGTAGCCGTCGGGCCGCGGATCAATGCGCGGCTGGTAGTGGTTGAGCAGGAAGTCGATGCGCTTCCTGGCGTCAGCGGTTGCCGGATAGGATTCGCTGAGTTTCGGGAAGAGCGCGCCGGCGTCGGCGCTGACGGCAGGCTTCGCGCCGGTTGAGGCCACGTATCGCGCTAACTGCTGCTTGACGTCCGACTGCTCATGAGCCGGCTCGCTATTGAGCTGCAGGTTCCAGTCCTGGAGCTCGGCCACTAGCAACGCGGCCAGTTCGCAGGCCACCGGATGCCTGGCGGCCTTGCTGTCTTCCCTCGCCCTGGCGATGAGCTCATGGAGGGTCTGGCCATCCGGCCGATCTTCCTGCAACAGTGCGCGGATGTCGGCCTTGAGCTCTTGATGAACGCCCTCGTAGGTGCCGAAGATGGCACGCTCGGCAAACCAGCGTTGCGCCTCCAGCGGCTGCGCCAGCACGTTGCGCTGCAGGCAGCTGTAGGTCTCCAGCACCAGCCCGGTGGCCGACAGGATCTGCTTGGACCGGCTGAACTGGTAGCCGCCTTTCTCAATGGCCGGCGTGTGCGACTTCGGCGGCTTCATCGAGGCGATGCCGCGCGCCTGCAGCTGCGCGTCGAACTGGCGCACATGCTCGTAAAGGCGAGGCTGGTCGCCGATGATGACGACGGAGTCGCCGTCAAAATCGCCGTCGAGCATTTTTTGTTCGGCGCTCGGAACCGCAACCAAAGAGCCGGGCGCGAACACCTCCGTCGCCTGCAGGATGCCGACGCACTCGAGCGCGGTGTCGGCCTTGACCCGGTCCTTTTCCTCCAGCCAGCGCGAATGGCACTTTACGTCCTCGGCAGACATCACCACCCCGCGCTCGGCGAAGTCCGCCGGCCACATTTCGTCGGGCACAACGATCAAGATGCCTTTGGCAAAGAAGGTCGGATCGTCGGCGGCAAGCCCAGCCCCCGACCTGTGCGCGACGTTGAAGCTGTATTGGAAGGCCACGCACCGATCCAGGAACGCCGCGGTCCGATCGCCATCGCGCGCCGACCTGACCCGGTCGGCGGCGAACGGGCGCAGGTTGGGCTTGTCATAGGGGGAGCGTCCGACAAGCACGCCAGCGTCACGGGTCAAGGTCTTGCTCTTGCCCGTCGGCACATGCAGGCATTCGTCGCTGGACGGCACGGCGATAGCGCTCGAACCCTCGATATGCCCGCCCGTGACCGTCCGGAACAGCTCCTCGGCGGTGAGGCTTGGATGGGTTTCGAGCCAAGCCAGAGCCTTCTCGCGGGTCTCCTGTGCCACCTCGACGCTGCGCGGATAATGTTGCAGCGCCGAGGGCGGTACCGCCGATTGCCTTTTATCGGCATAGGCAGGCATCCGCTCGGGAGCGTCGTAGCGAGCCCGGGCAATGGCCGGCATGCGCTCGGCCAGTGAGGCCCTGATGAAGCCGCAGCCGTCATGCGGCCGCAAGGCGATCTCGCCGTCTCGCCCTTCGAACCGGAAGGGATGCACTGCGCCTGCGGGGCGGTCGGGCAGAAGGGACAGCTTGAAGCCCCCTTCCAGCGCATAATCATGCGGGCCAACGTCGGGGATGCCCGGCGGCGCGGCAAATCCGCGGCGCTGGGTATAGTAATAGGCTTCCTTGAACGGCGCCCAGGCCCGCGACAGCTGCTCAAAGGCCGTACCCGGAGCCGTCTCGGCATAGGGGATCGCCAAAAGCTTGCCGCTTGGAGCCTCTGCGACCGCGAAGGGCAGGTGAGAGGCAAGCTGGTTCAGGCTCTTTTGCGGCGGCTTCAGTTTGCTGCCGCCGAACAGGTCCATGCGGTAGGGCACGCCCTCCACGGTGAACGTGCGTGTCAGCATGGCGCCAGTCGGAGTTCCCTTTAGCTGCACCGCCACCACCTTCACCGCGCCCGAGGTCAAGCGGTGGAAAATGGAATAGCGCAACTCGGCTTCGCTGGCCAGCGGCCGGCCTTGCATGTCGACCACCGGCAGCCGCATCAGTCCGGCATCGCCTTGCGGCGGTCTCGGCTCGTGGTCCATGGCCTGAAGGACCCGATGGACATCGAAGCTGGCGGCTGCATGCTGGGCCTGGATCATCGATGCGTTCTGCGACATGAAGGTGTCGAGCGCTTCGAGCGGCTCCTTCGCCTCGATCTCGGCGATCACGCTCCAGCTCATGGAGGAAAGGTCGGCGTAGATGAGGGCGCGGGCACTGTCCAGGATTTGCCTGGTTTTGCCGTGCAGCTCTTCCTGCCTGGCCCGCAAGGCGAGCTCGTCGCCCTCGACATAGGACCGCCGGTAGAGCGTCTCCAGCACCGCCCGGGTCTTGAGCACCTGATAGATCGAAAGCGCCGGGCAGCGGCTTGCATTGGCGCCGCTGGTGCGCTCGGCCTGGCCTGGTTTGAGATGGGCATCGATCTTGTGTTCCACCACCGGCTGGATGGCGTTGAGCAGGTTCAGCGCCGACCTGCGGTGCCAGCGCAACGCCGGCTTCGGGCTGCGAGCTAGTGGCAGCAGGGAGGCGCAAAGATTGCCCATCGTCTCGAGGTTGTTGTCGAGCTTAAACCCGGGAGCGGCACGTAACACCTCGAGCCTGTCCAGCCCCGGCTGTGCCAGCGCACCGAGATCGTCCAACAACTGCGCCTTGCCCAACGCCTTGAATATACTCGCGATAGCATGGACATCGGCCTGCTGCAGCCGATCCTCGGCATATTGGAGGTAGTGCGCCAGCTGATGCAGCCGGTCCTTCAGCAAGGCGGGTTCGGCGACCTCGCCGGCGGTCTCTCCCCCCTCGATACCCCGCGACAGACCGTTGGCGATCCTGACTAGCGCAGGCGTGCTGAAAGTACTGAAGCGACGGCCCTTGGAACCGAGCTCGCCGGCGATGGCAACGATCGCCTTGCGTGCTTTTTCTTCTTCCGGCCACTTGCCGAAACCGTTCACCAGATTGGCCAATTCTTGATCCGAGAATCCGTCGAGATTGCCGGCGCGGGCAACCACTGCGCCGGCGATGGCAACCGTCGCTTCACGCGTCTTCTGCTGGTCCGGCCATCTGCTGAAGCTGTTAACCAAATCGGCCAACTCTGGATCCGAAAATCCGTCGAGATTGCCGTCGCGGGCAACCACCGCGCCGGCGATGGCAAGCGTCGCTTCGAGCGTCTTCTGCTGGTCCGACATTGCGTCGGAGACGCGGTGCGGGCCTCCTTCGCCATCAGGACGCCCTGCTTGTCCGACCAGCTCTCCGGTGCTGCCCATATTCCCTCTCCGATCCAGCAAAACGCGTCGCCTAAAGCCTGTCAACAACAGGGCATCATTGGTTTGAGTGCGGTCACGCGAGCCTGCAACGGCATGCTTGAAAGCCGCAGCATTCACGCAACGGCAACTGCCTCGACAACCCCGCAATGAAAAGCTTCTTCGCCACTCGATCGCTCCACATCAGGCTGAAGCTCAAAGGGCTGAGCCCTGTACAAAACGCCCATAAATCACTGTGAACCCTACCGCTTTACGGGGCGAATCTACGGTCTTTTCATTGCGGTACTGAGCGATATCGATCAGGCAGCGTTCGAAATCCAGTTCAAAAGAGCTGTCTTCGGTTTGGCGCCGACCAAGAAATCGGCCACTTCGCCGCCCTTGAAGATCGCGAGCGTCGGAATGGAGCGCACGCCCAATCGGGCGGCGAGTTCCGGGTTTTCATCGACGTTGAGCTTGGCGACCTTGATCTTGCCTTCCATCTCGACGGAGATTTCCTCGAGGCTCGGAGCAATCATCTTGCAGGGATCGCACCATTCGGCCCAGAAATCGACGACGACGGGTGCCGCGGATTCCAGAACTTCCGACTGGAAGTTATTGATATCGACTTTCACGGTAGCCATGGCTGCTCCTTTGACCGAAGAAGTGACCCGAAATCCTGTGATAGGGTAGGATCAACATCAACATCTACCTAGGCTCGCCACAGTTCGCGTGTCGAGGCCAGCTCTACTGCTTCGCGGCCGCTGCGGCTCGCTGGTGCTGCCGGACTCGCCCCCCGACGCGACAGAAGCCTTTCCGTTACGCTCGCTGGGAGATCCTGCGCTTTATCCTTATTCCTTTGTTAGTCAGCCCTCTACAGAGTTTGAGCAAGTGACGTGAATGAACCTTTCAACTCCAACGACACTATGTAGTTGTTCTTGATACGTGGCGGCGTCGGAGCGTCAATTTGCGTTGAGTCGAAGCGCTGACAATCGTCTAGCGGAACCATCGACTTCGTCAGCAGAAACCTCCGGATTCTCGACGTCGGACATATCATCATCGGCCATGTAAGCGATCCTTCAATAAACCTGGATACTCAGCTGCAATTTTTTTCGTTTGTTTTTCATCTCGGGACTTAACAGCTCTTACCAATGCTATAGCCGACGTTCACGAGATTCCAGAAACAGAATCGGATCGTCCATCGGTGCATAGTCGTCTGCATTAATGGCCAGAAGCGCACTCAGTTCACGTGATAGCCGAACGCTGTTTCCAGTTTGACTGAGCCCCGAGTGAGATGATGTAAGTTTTCCGAGCGGCAAATGGACCTCCGTTCAATATCGAATGCGCCGATTGGAGCGTGTCCTTTAATGAAGATCCAAAATTTTGAAGCGTCAACGTCGAAACGGGTTGCACTTGTAATGTGGATAGATCGGACATGCTGGACCTGGCTCCCAAGCATGGGATCTCCGAAGTGCGCAACCTATGAAATTCTCCTGCTGGAGTTGGCTCTGCCAGATGGCGATGGCTTGGGCTGGCTGAGGCAGCTAAGGAGCGACGGGCATTCTAGCCGCACGCCTGCAATAGTCGGGGATGGAACATGTGAAGACCTGTTGACGGGCTGAAACCGTCGGTCGGCCAGCCCACAATGCCACCGACTCTGCCTGCGATTTCTCTGCGCATCGATCCTCCTACATGGGTTGCGTCGCAAACTCCAGCTGAGGTCGCAAGGGCAGGTTGCGGCTTTGTTCATTGAGAGGACCCCCTGGAGGCAATACCAGGAGGATTCCCTATATGGCACTTCCCGATTTACCAACCGGTCATTCCGCACCACGTTCGGCGGCTTTGAAGACGCTCATTGAGCGCGGCTAGGTAAATCAAGGGTACGACCTGCCGGGTGTCGATGCCGCTTTTGAAGCAGGCATCGGCACCAGCTCGCTGAGCGTCGCCCGCGCAATTCAGCGGACGCGCTCGATACACCCAGTCGAATCGTGCCGCAGCTTGCCGCGCCGACAGGGCGCCCGAAGACTTCAAGACTTGTGACCGAAGGTCTACGCTCAGTCCTCCTCCCATTATCCACCTCCGTCAAATCAAAGTGGACGTTGAATCCGAACAAATTACGCCATCATATCACAATCGACTTACCGATCCCCGACGTGCTCTAGCCTTAGTGCTTGTTAAGAAGGTCGGCTACTGTCTCTCCGCGTCGCCGGGCATCGGCGGCGAGCCACACCTCCCCCACCTCATACAGGTCGCCGTGGGTACGGAACGGCACAATGACGTCAATGGCAGCCGACAGCAGGTCAAGAAGCGTGTGGTCTTCCACAGCAGCTCCTTGCGGGCTGCTCTTGACGAGTGAAAAGAGCTTTTTAAAGCCTTGGACCGGATCCGCCCCATGAATCGTTGATATTGATCCCGCATGGCCGGAGACGACTTCGCTAAGGTAGGCCCAAGCAGCATCATCGCGCATCTCGCCAAGCAATATTCGATCAGGGCGCATGCGCAAGCTGGCTTGCAACAGTTGCTCGGCTGTCACCGCACCTACGCCTGCTCGGTCCTTCGGATAGAGTAACCGGACATGGTTCTCGTGCGGGATTGCAAGTTCGAGCGTGTCCTCGATACTTATCAGCCTCTCTTGCGGGGGTATAGCGTTGATCAAAGTCTTGCTCATTGTCGTTTTGCCGCTTCCAGTAGGTCCGCAAAGCAGCATCGTGAGCCGCCCGCAAACGCACGCTCGCAAAAATTGCTCCAAGTCACCATGGTCGTAGTGCTGAAGAATCGTTTCGTCCTGCCGCTCTTGGCGCTCCTTTCGTGACCGCCATTGATTCCAACGCGAGTATTCGTAGCGAGAAGAAACTTCCTTGAGTTCGGTCACACGACTTGAGGGACGCCGTATCGTCAGGCTTATTGTTCCAGAGGGAACAGCGGGCGGCAAACAGATCTGCAGCCGCTCTCCGTTCGGCAGCTCAGTCGCACAGAGGGGGCTTTGCGGTCCGACATCTTGCTTGCGCAGCGCTCCAGCAAGGATCGCGATGTCCTCCAGATCGTCATAAGATAGCGGTAGCGGATGTTTCGTGAAAACGCCGGCCTGTCGGACAAAGGCTTCCCCAGGCCGGTTGATAGCGACCTCTTCGGTCCTTGGCTCCTCAAGCCATTTCAGAACAGGGTTGAGAAGCAAACGCAATTGAGGGTCAGCCTCCGATCGCATTGTTGTCTCTCCGAACTTGGCGATGTTGGGGGGCTGGCGCCACGGCGGTCGCTCTAAGATCGTATACATCTGAGAAATCGAGGTCCCGAGCCACAAAGATGGATACAGCATCTCCCTGGTTTTTCTTCAGAGTTGGCGGAACGTTGATCGTTGCTCTAAGGGTCGTGTCAACGGCTTGTCCGGCGTTGCTCTGGAAGCTGTTGATGCCGCTTCCTCCACCTGAGCTGCCAGCGTATTGACCGGCGGCCTGAAACGCGCCTTGAATGACGCTCATGAGCATTGCTCCACCAAAGCGCTGCCAGAAGTGATTATCCACCGTGCCAGGCATTCCGGAGCGGCCGAGCTCGTCAGCGCCCGGCGATGCTAGCGAAACGAGGGCATGGTCAGGCGTTTCGATGCGCGTCCACAGCACGAAGACACGCGCATCCCCCTGTTGGAGACCACGCTGGATCTCGCCAATCACGGTCGTCCCGCGATCCAAAAGCACCACGTTGTTGGTGGCGCCGCGGACGTCTTTGGGTAAGACGCACTTCACATAACCCGGTAAATTTGTGTCGACTGCCGTTTGCAAAATGCAGGGAATGATCGTTCCTTGAGTAATCACGAGATCAGGGTGCGGCAAAAGTGTGGCCCGGCTTGGCTCCTGTATATCTGGCTTCAATCGCCCTGACAGATCGCCAGCGTCTGAAATCTCATCCGAGGTCGCGGGAGCATCCCTATGGTTGTCTTCGCTCCGCTGACCGTCGTTGGGCATTTGACTGCTGCCACTGTAGGCGAAAATTGGTGTTTCCTCCGGCGGCGGATCAGCTGGCGCCGGAGGCGGCGTGGATGGCGCAGGATCTCCTGCCTGCGCCGCCTGTACGGGTGCTGGAGGTTCGGGAGCAATCTCAATCGGCACGGGGCGGAATGGCTCGGCGTTGGCGACAATTGGAGGTTTTGGCTGAGTTGGTTCGTCTTGTGTGCTGGGACGACCTCCGAGCCAGATGAGCGATAGAGATGAGATGAGAACAAGAGCAGCGACGGCCAACTTCTGCAATCCCGAAACATGCCGGCGGGCCGGCTCCGAGACCATCGATCCGGAGGCATGGACATCATGTCCCGACTGTGGGCCGGTTTCATTCATCGGCCGAGCCTTTTCAAAACGCGCCACACGTCGGGTGTCACTGTACCGGTCCCTGGCGCTCGTCCCACAGGATCATAAGCCCTGTTGAAAATGGACAAGACCGTATTGCCATCTCTCAGACGCCATTCCCGGGCGACTGCGGATACTTCAACATAGTCCCCTTTGACCGTGTAATTGGCAGCGGCTTCCTTGCCGTCGGGATTGATAATGTAGAGGGAGGGTATGCGGGAATTGCTTGCGAAGCCAAATACGGTGGTAAAGCCATTATCGAAAACTTCCAGCGGCGCCAGCGATCGATCGCCCTTTGCGACGTAGTGAAAATTGCTTTCGTCCGGACTGGCAGTTGCGGCGGGCCGATTCAACAAATCCTGAACTCTCTCGTCGTGCAGCACTTTCGCCCGGGCCTGACCAAGAATCGAGCGCCTTTCTGCGTCCTTTCTCTGAGCAGCAGCCTCATCAGCAGGATAGGTGAACTGCACACTGTAGTATAGGTCAGGTTGCTGCTCATCGAGTTTTGGCATCGCTCTCGTTGAAATACTGAAGACGTATCTCCGTGTACCGGACTCACTCTCGGCCAGCACGATGACCGGCTGCGGCGGGAGCATCCGGCTAGCCTTAAAAAAGAGATAGTTGGCGCGCGGGAGCGCAGCCAGGTCTTTGCTATTGGAAACGGCCACGGCTGCGACTGTCTCGTTGGCCGCGAATGTGACAACCAGCGTTGCCCCCACTGCGGTAGATAGGCGCACCACTTCGTCGGGACGGTAAGCCAGGTAGCGCATCCGCGCATCATGCTTGCCGGCAAGTGGTGTGTCTTCCGCGGACGCTTCCATCGTTAAGAAGAGTGAACAGACCAGCGCGAGAAACGCTCTTTTTGTCATGGCTGCACATAGCCCAGGTTCGATACGCTATCTTCCGAGCCTTGATAGGAAGTGACGAGTAAACCTCCCGGATTGGTGAGCCTCGATTGCCCAGACAGACCCGTCAAGCGCTCGTAGCGGATGGTAGCTGTCCAGGTGGTCACTATCGGCATCTGCCCATCGACAACAAGCGTACGTTTGTAACGGATCTGTTGAACTTCCGGACTGATGTCGTTTGAGGAAATATGCCCGACCTCGAGCTTGCCGCGCTTGCCGACCGTGACTTGCGGCGAGGTGGGATTCGGATAGTTGAAGAAATCTTGATATTGCTGTCGCACAGCCGGCGCGCTGAAACTGGATACGAGGTCATAGGCGTATTGGGCTGTATCTGCTGTGTACCCCTCGCGCAGGCGTACATATTCCCACAGCGAAGCATTTATGACGGCTCGGTCTTGGGTTGCCGGCAGTCGAGAGACTGACACTTCGCTGTCGACGGTCCCATCCGGCCGGACCCAGAGGAACACAGGTACGAGCTTGGCCAACGGGACCATGGCAGCGATGGTAAATGCCTGGGCAACATTCCCTAGGACCGCCGCTGCGGCAAAGGCTATCAGGGCCTTTGACAGGCGCCGCGCAGACTTCGCTCGTGAAGTTTGAAACGCTTCCACCTTCTTATAGTGGGCGGCTAGCGTTTCTCTCTCCACCAGAAGGGCATGTTCAGGAAATTTCACTTTGGCTCTTCCGCGCATTCGACCTGAAGATCCTCAGGGGTGGTTTCCCATTGTCCCACGTTCAGTTGGAATGGGGCACCCGCGCACGTCGCAAGCCCATGGCTTGTCTTGCAGGCGGCCAAAGCGAGGATTGACAGAAGTAGGCAATATTTCATGTTTTTGGCACCGAGCTTGTCGATTGATTAACCACCCGCCGTTTTGGCAAAGTGGCGATTGAGGCTGTTAAGAGGTCGGTTCGCACCTCCCCAAGAGGCGCCGGCGATGCTGCTGGCGATCGTCGGAAGCGCGACGATCAGAGCGTCACCAGCTAGGAAAAGCATGTCGAGCTCGTAAAGCCCGATGATCTTTGCTGCTGTCTCACCCGATGTTTTGATCACCGCAATCATGACTAGCAGCGAGGCTGCTTCGGCAACGATAACTATCGTGGCAACGATGTTGAGGAGGAGAAGCAGCAGCCCATACGAGAGCAGTTGGCCGATCCATCTGGTGGCTATGTCTCGAGTGTGATCAAAAAGATAGCCTACAAGAACGAGAGGGCCGATCGTCAAGAGCACCTTCGTCAGAATTCCAACGGCATCGTAGATCTCGAACGCTGTCCACAGCGCGCCGTAGAAAATCCATTGCGCTCCCTCGAAAGCAAGTATGTCCTGGCTATTCATTGGCCCAATTTCGGAAGCAATCACCTGAAAGGCAGCCTGACTTTTAGCAAACATCATGTCGAGCTTCTGGGTGATACCGAGGAAGGGCAAGTCGCTGCCACTGATCTGGTGAGCCAACCTCGGAATCGTGTCGTCGAAGACCGATTCAATGTACAACTGATAGTTGGCCTGCCCTAAGATAAGGGCGACGACAATCGACACCATGATTACGCGCGAGATACCCCCGCGCGCATCGACTTGACCACGCATGACCAGAAAGCCTTGGATTATTATCCAAAGCGTGACACACGCCACCAGAGGCGCACTGACCGCTTCTTGGATCTTTCCAAGCACTTTGTGCAGCCCCAACGTAAAGGCCCCATGAAAGATCGTGTGTATAACCGTGAATGGGGCATGAAGTGAGAAATGCATTGCCTGAGCCTGATTTGTCCCTGATCAGCGCAGCTGAGCCTGATGAACTCAGCGTCGTTTACGGGAGGGCGTCAAAAATGCGAGCGGTCTTCTGGTGTTCGCGACGCTGCGTGGCGGCCTCCTCAGCGGTGTGAAGGCTCGCTTGTGCAGTGGCCATCGTCAGCAGACTCGTGGCCTGGGCATTTTGGATCATCGCATCGTGAATCTGCTTAAGGACCAGACCGTTGGTCACGGTGGCCTGCATAATATTTCCCGAGCGGGAAAGCTGACCAAGCGTGCCGGCGTTATCCTTAAGGCGCTTGTCCATTATGCCCAAAGTGTCGGCTGCAATAGCTGCGGCATTGGCGGCCCCAGCGATTTGTCCCTGTAACAGTTTCGCTTCTGAATCGGTGCCGTTGACTATCCGATTTGGGTCCTGCGCAATGTTACGGGCCACAATCGAAGCTGGCGCCCGAGCATCAAACATCTGCCCCTCCAGCTTATTGCTCGACGGGTAGTGATTTCCTTGGTTCAGTGAGCTTAGCAGTCCCGTGACACCGAATGACGACTTTAGCATATCCACCATTTCGATCGTGGTAGCGAGCGTCGCGATTGACCTCTCAAGGATCGCCGCATTGGAAACCGCTGTTAAGGTCACTTGTGTTTCTGTTAGCGGGTCGCTGACGACAAATTGCGACCGGGCCTGTGTGCTAAGCAGAAAGGAAGCAGCAAGCGTTATTGCTGCAAGCTTGGCAAATCTCATGAATATTCCTCCATCAGTCTTGAACTTCGTGGTAACGAGCCATGAACTTGTCGAGCCATCCACTTGGGGCATCTCCGTACTGGTCACGAAGCTGGTCGGCAAAGCGCACGGTGTTGGCCCGCCCCGAGAGTACGGCTACGTACTCGCGCATCTGCCCAAGGTCGAATTCACAAACAGCACTCCCACTGTCGCGCTTGAGCAAAAACTTGCGGCTGCCAATTGCCATTCCCTGGCGGATTGCCTCGAACTCCTGCGTAGTGCACTTCAAGCCATCGACATACGCAGCTCGGTCCGCCGTCGGTGATGGGTAGAAAATTTTCGTCATACATTGCGCAACGAGACTAGCTCCGAGAGGCGATTCCAGAACGTGTTCAGGCTGCTGCGTTGCGAGTATCAACATGCCGTTGTTTTTGCGGACCGTGAGCAAGAACTTGTCGATAACGGCCGAGAATTGGGGGTTGAGTAGATAGAATCGAAATTCGTCGCAGCTCATGACGAACCGACGACCATCGACGATAGCGCCCACTCGATGCAGAAGGTATGCGGCGGCCGGTGCACAGACCTCCTCATATTCCAGGAGCTGCGTCATGTCGAAGCCCGTAATGGAGGCATCCAGCCTTACTTCGTCCACGTCGCCGTCAAAGGCCCATCCAAGCGCCCCCCCTCTACACCACCGCTGCAGCCGTGCTCCTGCGCCCTCGGAGGGGCTGTGCAATAGGAATTCGCGCAGGCCCGCAAGTGAGCGCATAGGGGGTTCGAACGAAAGCTGACGAACAATGCCGCGTTCCAGCCGACGGCTTTCCTCCGGCGAGATCGGACCACGGCCGTCACTCTCGATCAGGGCCATCAACCACTCGCGCAGAAAGTCCCGCGAGGCGGAGGTGTTGTCCAGTCCACGCAGAGGGGCCAAGCCGCTCGGAGCGCCTCTGCGCAACGCAAGATATGTCCCTCCCGTGGCTCGCACCAGCAGTTCACCACCCCGATCCTTATCGAAGAAGACGATCGCACCATTGCGATCGACCAAGCTTTGCTCAAGCATCGCGAGGACAAAGGTCATCAGCGTCGTCTTGCCTTTGCCAACGGGCCCGAATATTGCCGTCATGCCGACGTCATTCTCATGGGGGATGTAGTCGAAAGAAGTTCCACCGTTTGTGCGAAAGCGCGCAACAGCATTGCCCCAGTGGCCGGAACTGGAACCGCTTGGGAAGTTCTCAAATGAGACGAGCCCGGCAAAATTGTGTGAGGTGATCGCCCCCGGGCGCGTGCGCCACCTGTTGTTCCCCGGAAGTTGGGACCAATATGCGGCCTCCATGCCGATGCCCTCTTGGACGATAACGGCGCCCGCGTCGGCCAGCCGTGCGCGGGCACTTGCTGCGCGACCTGCAAGGCTATTGAGGCTGTCGGCATAGACGCACAGGCTCAGATGATGCGAACCCATCACGAATTCGTTGCTTGCCAGTGCGTCCTCTGCCTCGGCAAGTTCATTGATCTGGGTGAGGGCCTTGTCGCCGGCACTCGTCATCTGGCTGGACTTAAGGCTTAGTTTGGCATGAGCTTGTGGGCGAGTGAGGAAGGAAAAGCTCTGGCTCAGGACAAGCGGGAAGTTGGCGGACAGCAAGGAATTTAGCATGCCCGGCCGCGTCGTCGCCGGATATTCACGGAACGAAAACAATGATCCGACGGAGCTATCCCCGGGCCTTCGAATCTCAAGCGCCCGCTTCCCGCAGATGACCTGGTCAGTGTAGATCGAGGCGCCAAGTGAGCCGGTAACCATCGGAACCGGAAGAAACCGGCAAGTCATCATGAGCCGAAGCGCCTCGCCGATTTCCGTGAAGAGCACGTTGCCTTTCTCTCGAATGCCCAACCGGCGCAGACCGTAACCGCCGAGTGCGCCAGCAATGATGTGCCAGAGGTCTTCCAGGCTCCGCATTTGGGTGGCTAGATCGTGCTCATTCCGTCTGGGGGACCTGGCAATCCGCAAGCCGATCTTGCCGATTGCGGTGCGGGGGGACACGATCAAAGTGAGGAAGTGATCGTTGCGAAAGAGCTTTCCCGACAGCACACGACGCTCGTAGGCCTCGCTCAGACTGCCAGCGAATGCACTTTGAAACTGGCGTGGCGCCGGCGCCGGCACATCGTTGTGTCTCACAAGATGAGCGTATATCGAGACATTGTCATCGGCGATGTTTCGCAAGAGAGTGTTGAACGCGCGGCAGCGCGAGTTGCGCATCTCAGCGTCTTCCAAATCAAAGGGCAGACCGTTCACATGTGCCATGGCCAGGATGGATCCGTCTTCCAGAAGGACAACCTGATCGCTTACGTGACCAACATACGGAAGGTAGATCTCGCCAGACCTCTCGGTCCGGCCGCTGGCGCCGAACATTACACCATTCCTCTTCCGCGTTTCGGCACTCTGATCGGATTGGCGCTGACGCTTGCGCCTCCCCAGACCGGCCCGTCCACGCTTCTGCCGGCCGTCTGCAAATAGAGCAGCACGACGCTTGCCGCGTTATAGTCACGCTCAACAACCAGCCGTGCTCCGAACCAGAGTGGCGCGAGAACGATTTCGTAAAGCGGGTTCTGAAGGATAATGATAACAAGCCCAGCCAACATCATGAGCAATCCGGCCAGCGTCAGCGGCACCCCCAGAAACAGTGCGGGGCGCGTCGCCGCCACATAGAGGGTGCTCGCTTCCAACCGGTCGCTCATCAGCCACCGCCTATGAGCGCCTTGCCCAGGAAGCTGGCCCCGAACATGATGACGATCCCTCCAACGACACCCGCAACCAGGCCAAGTGAAGCACGACCGAACATCCAAGAGATACCGATGGCTACGAGCCCGAGCACGGCCAGTGATTGTCCGAAGGGGCCAAGTATGAACGTGCAGATATTCTGGACCATCTTGGCAGGATCCGTCCCTCCGGTCACCTGAGCCGCGGCTGGCCCGCTGGAGAAGACCGTCCACGCCGCGCCTGCAGCAGCGGCCGGTACATATTCAGCCGCCATGCGCAGCATGGAAAAAGGCGAAGGAACACGCGTTTTAAGCGCACGAAGTATCTTGAGTGGCGTCATCATTGCATCTCCATGTTTCAATCGAATACGAGTTTGTTCGGGTTCGCGGGTTCCCGTGCTTTCGCAGCCTGGCTGCCTGTCGGACCGGAGGGATCGGCCCCGGAGCGGTCTGGCTGATACGAGCCCCAGATGTCCCAAGAATCTTGGTTGGGCTGCTTCTTTCTATTGGCCTGTTGGCTCTGCTGGAGCAGAGGCGGCACGGCTTTCCGACCGGGTGCCTCAAGGTGCGGCACATCTCGAGCAGTCGGCTCCAGCGTTCGCTCAAGGAGACTTGAGATGTCCTTTGCGGCCGACTCGACCTTGCGTACATAACCGTTGGCGAAGCCACGCGTGACGTCGCCCGTGTTATAGGCCGAGATGGCACGGCGAAGCGCCAGTTGCTGTGCCACAGCAGTGGTGCCGCCGGCATACCGGCTTTCAAGCAAGTGGGCGGCAGCCGAAAGCGAGGCGCAGGGCTCGAAAGCCCTTTCCGGCGTGAGATTGAGCATGGGAAAGTTCTTGCTGTTTATCTGCATCAATCCAACATCGACAGAATGTTGTGCTTCGAGGCGTTCCTTGATGCCCCGCGTGGCTTCCAGGTGGTCTATCCAGCGAAGCTGCTCACCTGTGGTGTTGTCATGAGCCACCAGCGTTTCAAAGCCACTTTCAATCTTGGCAATCGCGGCGAGGGTGGACGGCGCAACCCAGGGAGCGCATTTGCGCGACAGGCTGCGGAACTCACGCGGAGAAAGTGGCGCGGGCTCGGCTGGGAGTGACATGGATGTCAACAGGACGATGGCCAGCGGCCAAGCTGCAATAAACATTCCCTATCACCTACCTTTCCAAGCCGCCGGACGGGTTCTGGCCCTGTCCGGCACGCGCTTATCGGGGAGGTTTGTTACTGTGTGATGTTCAAGTTCAGCTTTTCGGTTTCAACTGAAGCAAAGACCGTGTTCGTGTCAGCGTGGGTGAGCATCTTGCGCATGCGTGGGTGGCGCGGGCCCGATCAGCCAGCGACATCCGGAGCATCTTGGTACGATGACTCCTGTGCAGGATTGCTCGTCCCGGCCGTCCGTTGCTCCTGGACCGTGGGCCGCGACTTCGGCGTCATGGATGGTACTTCTGTCAGCGCCAAGCCAAGGACAAAATGGGGAGCTTGGCGGGTTTGTTCAGGCTCGGGATCACCGTGGGGAATCGACGAAGGCGATAAAGCAGCCCAACTTTGCCGGTATGCTGCCGGTGCTTTAAGAGCAGCCATGCGCGGCCCTGCACACTCAGATCATTGCTTGAGACGCGAGCTCGTCCGCGAAGCTGGCTCGAAGGCGCAAATCCGCGGGGGCGAGGGTCAACTGGGAAGACGTGGCGGCGCAGCCCATCCTGGTGCGAGCCTGGTTCAGCTGTTCGGCCGCCGCCGCCAACGGGTGGATCATGCACAGTCCCATCGGCAGAAAACCGCACGTCATTGACGGAGTCCGACGGCGCAATGGACAAGCATAGTGACACGCTCAAGATGGAGGAGTTGCAGTAACTGAGAAATGTTAGCCCGGACGTTCACCGCAACCGGCGACCTGCCGGTCGCCCGAACAGCATTTGAGGCCGCCGGCCACCTTGGACGAAGCCGGCTTGGCAGGAGACATACTATTTGGCACAAGGCCGCTGCAGCGAATCACGGTCTTCTTCCGCCGACCGCCTCTCCGATCAAGCTAAACGCCGCGCTGCTCAACCATGTCCGAGCTGGATCCACGAGCCGGAGGATATCGAGATGATCCAGGTCCGCAAACTCCAGGATGACGAGGATGCAAGGGCATAGCAGGAAACTTGGCATCCATGAGGTCGAACTCGAGTGGTATTGGCAGGCCTGCACCAACGGGGGAGCTCGAAGCGAAAAAGCGAAGGACCACACGGCAGGGTCATGTCGGCGCTTGGACCTGTCTGGTGGCCACGGGCTGCCTTGGTGCGGTCAATTCGCTAGGGATGAAAAGACCAGGACGAGCACGGCCTCACATTGGCCGCACGCAACGGCGAGTGGTATCAAGGGGCAGCTGTTCTGGGTCGGTGCCCCAGGGTTGCTCGGCAACAGGTTTAGACAAGGGGATTCAAGATTGAAGGTGTGCCGTTGAAACATGTTCTTGTCATTGACGATGATGCCGCAATGCGGCGCCTCATCGCCGAGTATCTCACGATGCATGCCCTGAAGGTAACCGCAGTCCACGATAGCAAGCAGTTTGACTATGTTCTTTCACATGAGCCAGTCGATCTCGTGGTTGTTGACCTTAACCTAGGCCGGGAGGATGGACTTGCGATCGTCCGCAATCTGACGACAAAATCGGATGTTCCTATCATAGTGATCAGCGGCGACCGGCTTGATGAGGCGGAAAAAGTGGTTGCACTGGAGCTCGGCGCAACCGATTTCATTCCCAAGCCTTTCGGGATGCGCGAATTCTTGGCCCGCATTCGAGTAGCGCTACGCGAGCGCATTTCTAGTCCGCGAACCAGAGAGCAGCGCTCATTTCGCTTTGGGGCCTGGAAGCTCAGCGTGAGGCAGCGGCGACTGATCTGTGCGGAGCGTGGCGAGGTCAAGCTTACCGCATGTGAGTTCAATCTCTTGATCGCATTTCTGGAGAACCCCCGCAACGTGCTATCCAGAGAACGGCTTTTGCTCGCGAGCCGTGTGCGTGGAGAAGAGGTGTACGATCGAAGTATCGATGTCCTAATCATGCGCTTGCGCCGAAAGCTGGAGGCTGATGCGGCCAATCCTCGCCTAGTCAAGACATGCCGTGGTGCAGGGTACTTCTTCAACGCTGACGTAGACGTTAGCTACGGAACCTTGGCCGCCTGACAGGAGCTATTCAGGAGATTGGCTGACGAGGCTGATCAAGCCTTCCAACAGTGCCAGCCTGATCAATTACGGCGAGAGCTACCGGTCCGGAGATCGCATCAGCGCCTCTGTCGTCAAGAGAGCTGTTCTGCTTGACCCCAGCCATGGAGCTCAACGCCCCGCGTCGGAGCGCTCCCTGCTTCTGAAGGAAGCCATTAGGTCCGCTCGGGCTTGATCGGAGGCTTGGCTGATGGACGTCGTGGTTGCTTCACTCAGTTGCCGCCCCATGGCGAGGCTTTGCGGATTATCAGTCCTCTGCCTCTTCGCCGGTATCAACAGCGCTGTGTAATGTTCATTGTTTATGATGACGCCCCCGCTGTTCACGAGGTTGCTCCTGTCAAGTGTACTCGTCAGTCCGTCCTGGGCCTCGCGCGTCTTGCCCAAGTGCCGTTCAAACGGCGCTGGCGCGACTTGTCGGGCTTGCTGCTCTTACAAGACTGCGTGTTGCACCTGCGACCCAGCTGCTACAAAAGCTTCCGCGGGGATTGCGGTAAGCTCGTGCGGCAGCGCCCCTCCCCTCAGTCGGTTTTGCAGCGCCTGCCGATCGCGACGAGGTAGTTGAGGTGCAGCGGCAGCTGCTGGTCTGGCCGCTCTTCGTTCCCAATCGATGAACCAGTTCGCGCGTGCCGTCCACCACGAAGACGCCGCAATCAACACCGTTGTTCTGCCGGGCCATGGCGGGTGTCACCAGAGTGGGCGCGTCCAGTCTTGCTGCGAGCTCTCCTGCAACCGCGTCGTTGTGTCCCTGTCCATCGTGCTGGATGGATCGTAGTGATAGGCGGCCGCTCTTTCCGGGTCGCGGCGATCAACGAGCAGCAGCGACCAATGGTGGATGCGTTGAAGATCCGGCGCCGGATCCATAGGATCGGCACGGTTCACTGGCAGGAACACGAAGTCGGCTGGGGCGTCGTTTTGATGATAGATGGACAACAACCTACTTTGCACGTCCACGTCATGACGGCGCAGTAGATGGGAGACCGACGCATCCATCAGCCGCGTTCGGGCGGCGAGCGCTGGGTGGGCCTCCTGCAGGTCCTGCTCCAGCAACCGGTAATCCCTGTGGATATGCGCGTCGCTCAGCAGGTCGGCACCGAGCACCGCCCCATCGGGGAGGTTGGACGAGCCTGACGGAAAAGCTCCGATCTGAGCATCGGAGGAGGTGGTCAGATCGACTAACGGACACCCCGATAGGTGTCTGACAGCCTGGCGGTCGCTGGCAAGGCGGGTCCTGGAGCCCTTGCCGGTACTGCTGCCGCTGCAGCTTCACTTATCGGACCGCGATGGACGAGCCAAAAGTCGTTGCGCCCCTCCGGGCTTCCGGCGGTGTAGCCGTGATGACCTTCAATATCGTAGTTCCATTCCGGCTTTTCCGCATCCGGCAAGGGGTCATGGCGGTCCAAGAAAAAGAGCATCGCGCCTGGGACGCGATGAGTCCCATGGGAGAAGCCTTTGGGGACGGCGAATGAGACAATTATGGAGTTGTCGATCGCAGCGGGGCGCCTCAGACCTCGCGGAGGCCGCGGCCTCCGCATGCAGGCTTCGGATGTGTTCGGCCCCTATCCCTTGAACGGGTACCCCTTCCAATGGCAATTCACCCAACTGCTGGATGGGAGGCTGCATCGGCACGCGGCCGCCTGAATTGCCGATTTCGCTCAGCTGCTGCTGAATGGCGACGGCTTGCGGCGTATTCAGGGCCCTCTGCGTCTCCGCTGGCCACAACAGCGCTGTGGAATGTTCATTGTTGGTGATGACTCACTGGGGTGGCAGGTGGTTGCCCTGGTCAAGCGCATCCGGCGAGGGCCGGATCTGCTGTTGGCTGGCAGCTAACACTGGCGGGGCGGCGGCCTCAACTCCGGCGTGCCTAGAGCCGGCCGCTGCGAAAGCGTCCGACACGCTTCTGTTGGGGTCATCCCGTCCAGCGGGGATCCCTGGATCGCTGAAAAAAGACGAGGCGGCTTGATGATCCTGCCCTCGCTGAAGCACCTCGCGAAACCCCTGTTC
>NZ_JAMYKY010000034.1:0-43748 GCF_040317695.1 Mesorhizobium sp. M1403
CCGAGGCTCGGCGACTGAAGGCTCTGGAGGACGAGAACACGCGGCTGAAGCGGCTTCTGGCCGACGCCATGCTCGACAATGCCGCATTGAAGGATCTTGTGGGAAAGAAATGGTGACGCCCGCGGCCAAGCGGAAACCTTTCCAGCGACCAGATCGATCAACTTCAACGCCGACTGCAACGGACCAGGCGATCAAGGAAAGGTGCATCATGAAGCATTCGCGGAGCCGACAATAGCCGACGCCATTCTCGACCGGATCATCCACAACGCCCATCGCATCACCCTCGAAGGCGACAGCATGAGAAAGCAAAAAACACCGCCGCCCTTGACCGGCGCCGAAAACGGCGAAATCAATCGCAAATGACTTCAACCAGGCAACCGAGCGCCGACCCCATCCTGCTGTCCGCGAATTAGTGAAACTGCTGTCCGCGATTTAGCGGAACGACTGTCCCGTTTTTGCGAAATACGCACGTCCGACGCAGCTTGCGTTGACAGAGGCGGTTTTACGCGCAGTTGCAATAGCACTTCCGCCGGCCTATTTTTGTGGAGTTCAATTGTGGTTCGGCCAAGGGCGCTTTGGGCGCCGGACCGGCCCCGTGTAAACCTCATTAAAGAGAGACGAACCCTGCCATGGAAGAATTCTTATCGCGCATCGCCACTGGTGCCGGCATCGGCCCGGCTCTCGCAGAGAAGGCCGTTGGGTTAATGCTGGGTTTCCTGCAACGCCACGCGGCCGACGGTCCCGTTGCGCGCATGATCGCGGCCATTCCCGGAGCTTCGGAATTAGTGGCGAAGTATCATGGCAACGACCCAGAGGGCGGAGGCGGCCTCATGGGGCTCGGCCAGCAATTGATGAGTGAGGGTCTCAGCATTCTAAAGATCGCCGCCATCGCCAACGAGACGATCGCCTTCGCCAAGGAACATGCCGGCGACGAACTCGTGGACGAGGTCCTCAATTCCGTTCCTGGCCTTCCCCAGTTCGTCTGATCAGCGGCAGCCGGGGGCGCATGACCTCGTGCGCCCGTGCCGGCCCGTCTGCGCAGGTAGGCATTCTCCGCCGAGCGCTCCGTACCGATCTCGCCAGACCACCAACCGCCGGGCACGCGAAGCGAGCGTTGGAGTACTTCATTCGTCTGTCCCAAAATCGACCGCAGGCGAACCGATGTGTATAACTTCCGGCGGTAAGGGTTTATCGTGAACGCTTTCGATGAAGCCCGCGAGATAAGCAAACGTATTGTATTTCTCAAGAACCAACCGCTTCGCCTCTTGTATTGCGCCGCGACGCTCCTTCCAGAGGTCCGAGTCGATGATTTCTTGAATTTTTTGGATTACGTTCTTGTCCTCTGGGTCAATCAGAACCATTGAGTCGGAAGGGAAGAACCTCGTGATTGCCGGGCTGCCGTAATAGATCGGCATTGTTTCAGCAACGAAGCAGTCCATAAGCTTCTCTGTAAAATAGTAATCAGCACGAGTATTCTCGAAAGCTATACTGTAACGGTACGGTGCGAGTGCGTCCCATTTATCTCCAATCAGCCGAAAACCTCGGCCGAACAGGTCAAAATCGAGCTCCTCTCTCAGCCGTTCCAGAAACGCCAGCCGATATCGATGCCCTTTAAGCAGGGCGATGTTACTGGTAATCCATGAGAGCCGAAGCGGCTTGTCCACGACTTCGCTGACCAGAAGTTGGTCATATGTCTTTGTTACAGACCAAGACCGAGTGATAGGTGGAGACAAAACGAATCGGCGCTCTGCATTCTGCCGAGCAGCCAGCTCTGCGTCAGACGTCAGGACGATGGTATTTTTCCCTTGCCCTTCATGAAATGCGCGATGAGCTTTCGTCGGCGGTTCGCCGATTGCAAAAATTGTCCTGTTTGGACTCGCCTCGATATCAACAGGGAGCCCAAAAATAGAAGCAGAGTTAAAGACAATATGCCAATCGGGCGCGAAGGATGTCCTGCGTACAAAAGCGACATTGTTCCAGATTCCACTGCCCTTTGGAGTGAGATGGTGGATTGCATCATCCAAAACGCCCCAAGAATCCAGACATGTAGCAACAATGGGCGCCGGACGTTCCGTCAACAATTTGGTCGACAAAGCAGTTCCACCCCATTCACTTCCGTTGGACCGGGAGCAACTCGTGCATCGGGCGCAAGACCTCTCTGCGCCTGAAATAGCTCGCGATCCTGATCGGTATCAAACACACGATTCTGTGCGACTTCGCGATTCTGTGCGACTTCGCGCCATTCGACAACTCATCTCTAAGACCGCGGGAATCCCTTCACTCGTGAAGGTACTCAATCGCCATTTCGGATTGCGGTAAGATTGGGCAGCATAAACCTTCCGGGACCCGCTGTCGAGGCAATTGTCGCTTTGCACCTAACCAGGTTCTTCCTCACTTTGTGTGGTGATCAGGCCGGTTGAGTGGCAGCATGCGTGCCCTCTAAAATATGGAAGTTGACTACATTCTTATTATTAATCGGGATATACGACCAGTTTAGAGGCGGCTCGCCTCTCACAGGCGACGTTTGCAGCGGCGACGGCAGATCGAGATATTGGCGGGTTGATGCCGGGGCTTTGTCCGAAATCTGTGGTCCGATTTCGGACGAAGTGACGGTCAAGATGTCCGAAATATGCTACGAATTTCGGACAAGCTTCACACACAAAGCGCCGCGGCTTTGCCCGACATCATCGATATCGTCATGCAGATGGGCGATGCCGACCTAGCCTCGTCCCCTCCCCTTCCAGCCATTGCCAATCCCAGCCTGCCTGCGCAGCTTGAGGCGCTCGCCGGCCGCGCGCGCGATTATATCGAGGCGGCGAGTTCGGCCAACACGCGCCGCGCCTACGCAGCCGACTGGAAGCATTTTTCGAGCTGGTGCCGGCGCCAAGGCATCGAGATGTTCCCGCCCGATCCTGAGGTCGTCGGGCTCTATATCGCCGCCTGCGCGTCAGGTACGGCCACTGGCGACAAAAAGCCCAACACCGTTTCAACCATCGAGCGCCGGCTTTCGTCGCTCTCCTGGAATTTTGCCCAACGCGGCCAGCCGCTGGACCGCAAGGACCGGCATATCGCCACGGTGATGGCTGGCGTTCGAAACACCCACGCCTCCCCTCCCCGGCAGAAGGAAGCGGTCCTGCCCGAGGATCTGATCGCATCTTCGAGACCCTCGACCGCGGCACGCTGCGTGGTCTGCGCGACCGCGCCATGCTGCTTTTGGGTTTCGCCGGCGGCCTTCGCCGATCCGAAATCGTCGGCCTCGACGTCGGCAGGGATCAGACCGAGGACGGGCGCGGCTGGGTCGAGATTTTTGCCGATAAGGGTCTGCTTGTCACATTGCGCGGCAAAACCGGCTGGCGCGAGGTCGAAATCGGCCGCGGCTCCTCCGACGCCACCTGCCCTGTGGTCGCTCTGCAGACCTGGCTAAGACTGGCGCGCATTGCGCACGGACCGCTGTTTCGGCGCGTTGCTGGTCAAGGCAGAGCCGTCGGTGCCGATCGCTTGAACGACCAAGAGGTCGCACGCCTGGTCAAGCGCACGGCGCTCGCCGCCGGCGTGCGCGGCGATCTGTCGGAGGGCGAACGGGCCAAGAAATTTGCCGGCCACTCACTGCGCGCCGGCCTCGCCTCGTCGGCCGAGGTCGACGAACGCTATGTGCAAAAACAGCTCGGCCATGCCTCCGCGGAGATGACGCGAAATTATCAGCGCCGGCGCGATCGTTTCCGCGTAAATCTCACCAAGGCGTCCGGGCTCTGATGCCCCCGTTTTGTCCGCTGGGATGAGGCGGTCAGATCTCAGGCGATAACAATTACCTCATCGAGCACAGCGAGCGCTGTGTCCAGACTATCGGCGGCCGACGCTTCGTAGTCAGGCATGATCATCAACTGCGTTATGGCACGGCCCACAAATTCCGGGTTTAGCTTTTCCAACCGATGCTTGGTCCGGGAGACCTGTTCCGGGAATGCGCGCAGATTGAAGCGAACAAATGACGAGGTCTCTTATCCCCGACACGAATAGCTCGCGATCTCATCGGGATTTCCCTTACCGCCATAGGCAGCTTGAGTGGGATAAGCGCAGATCGGCTGGTGCTTGCCGGGGAATGCCTTGCTGCCAGCCGCGAGAGAATCCGGAGCCTTGTCTTGGTTTATCCAGCCCTCGATGGCGGCCAAAGGATCAAAGTCGTCGAAGGCTTGGCCATCGCCGCAGTGGGTCATCCCCGGGATTATGAACATGCGCACGAAACGGCGAGTCGCTTCCAAATCGCCGCCGCTTGTGACCTCGACGACTTGCTTGTACCAGCGCACCAGATCGTTGGCTGAGAAGACCGGATCGGAAAGTCCCTGAAACAAGAGCAGCTTTCCACCGTGGGCAGCGAAGCTGGCGAGATACGTGCCGGTCGCATCATTGAGCTTGGCCGTATCCGCAACGCGTGCCGGATCCTTGTCGAAGTCGAACTTCAGGGGGTCAAAATTCGGCGCCGGGGGCGTCATGAAGTAGTATTGAAGCGAGCGGGCTCCCAGAACGATGTTATTTGCATCCGACTGGGAAGTGGGGGAATTGCCCAGCTTCCACATTCTCCAGTCCGCGCCCGCAACGCCCGTATCATATGGCCAATCGCTGTAAAGCTTTTCGCCATCGGAGCTTTCCGGACCCGCGAACGCGCGGCTCATGGCCTGCACTTGACCAGCCGTGAGGCAGCTGTCCGTCTTATCGCCTTGGCAGGACAGGACCTTTGGGTCGAACCGGCACTGCTGCCAGGCGTTGATGACGCCATCCTCAATGCCATCGCGAGCATCACAGGCAGCGAGAACCGCCTTGGCGACGATGTTCAGATCCTGCTGGGAGAAGGCGCGGGATAGAATGGGATGGCCGGCCTCATCCTTGGGAGCGATGCTCATGTACTGGCGAGTATCCCAGGCTTCGGCAATGTTGGCGGCACTGAGACGAAAACCCGGGCTACCTGCAACAATGCCGTCGAACTCGAGCGGATATCGCTGAGCCGCTATCAACGCCTCACGACCGCCATTCGAGCATCCCATGAACACCGACTTTTTCGGAGCCGCCCCATAGAACTTTGCAATCACCTGCTTCGAGACCGAAGTGACTTTGCCAATGGAGGCGTACGCAAAATCAATGCGTGCGGCTTGATCGACCCCGAAAGCCGGATCGGGGCTTGGGTGCCCGCCATCCATGCTTACAACAGCGTAGCCGCGCAAGAGCCCGGGAGCCGCGGTCGAGTTCCGGCAAGGAATGGTCCCGACGGCCGGCGCCAGGAAGCCATCAACTGCGCCGCCGCCCTGGAAAAGGAACATGTCGTTCCAGGTCGTCGGAAGACGCACCTCAAACCGGGTGCCATATGATTGACCATCGACCCCCTGGCGTTTCCCGATAACACCTCGGACAAGGCAGTGCCCGCCCACTTTTACCGCCTGAGGCGAGGCGCCGGTGAATGCAGTGAAGGGATCTGCGGGGATCTCCTGCGGCTTTTGAAGGCTAGCCTCGGTAAAGATCACGCTTGGAATTTTGAGCTTGGCGATGGACCGGCACGCCTGATCCGACGCGTTTGCCGCCAGTGCAGGCGCACATACACATATGATCGCCAACATCAGTGCCAGCGTGCACCCGCGGTCCCGCAGCTTGAGCCCGTTAGCCAAGAACATACCCATCCTCCCTGGATGCGCCCGATAGCCCGAAAGCTGATCGCATTGGTAGCTAGTTGTGAGCTTTCAGTAGCTTGTCCATCCGGTCCGAACCGGGAAAGCTGAGATTGTCGAAGCTTCAGTGACTCCAGGGGGACCGGATGAACATCCATAAGAATACCGGTCTGACGCCGCTCGGTCGAGAGCGGATTTTTTGCGCCTGGGCGCGCCGGCAGCACCTCGGATGTGTTGCCGCCTGATCCGCAGACCGTCGGCCTCTACATCACGGCCTGTGCATCCAGAAAGGTTACAGGAGACAAGAAACCAAACTCTGTGGCGACGATCGAGCGCCGTCTCTCCTCCCTGGCGTGGAATTATACGCAGCGTGGCGAGCCGCTCGATCGAAAGGACCGCCATATCGCCACCGTGCCCGCCGGCATCCGTAACAGCCATGCAAAACCGTCTGTGCAGAATGAGGCCATACTTCCCGAAGACCTGATCGCCATGCTGGAGACGGTGCTCCGCAAGACCCATCAGGTCGCCCCAGGCCAGAGCAACCGGCTCGTCCCCGGGGAGGACGAAACGGTCGACCACTCCGCTTGTTCGACTTGTGTTCGGGCGACTATCCCGGCTTCTATGCATCGCGCTTCGGCGCGGCGAGCTTTGTCCAACGCGCCAAGCCTTTGAACCGAATCGCTGTAGACGGAAGTCGCGGCGAGCTTCGCGTTGTTGATCGGAGCATCGAACCAGGCGTCGTATCCGCGGTATCCACCCCATCGTCTGTCGCGCAATCTGTTGGCGAGCGCGTCCTCAGCCGTTCGATCGCGGCCGTCTTTGCCGCAAACTATTATGTGGCGGCCGCCGATGCCATTCGGGCGCGCAATATCTCAGGGGTTGAAGGATCGTCGATCAGTTTTCCGATGTCTTGGCGGGCCGCGATGATCTGCACATGACCCTACAAAGATTGCGCGTAGTAGGAAATACTGGTGCAACTGGTCACCCCAGGCGTCAGGATAATCGTAGAACCAATCGAACGAATGCACGCATCGCGGTTTGCCTACAGCACTGCTCTCCTGTCCCGATAGCGCAAATTCGCGGTTACCTCCGGCCACGAACAGTCGGACCAATTTTATTTGTAGGTTAGACCTTCGTCCTCGGCAAGATTGGCCAAGCGATGACTCGCTGCTGAATTGCCGGCCCGCGCGTGATGAGCGCGAAGGCGTCAGGTGCCCCCGCCGTCAAGACTCAAGCCGCAACGTAATCAGGCGGGAGTGCCTTCCGCTAGGTGGGGATGGACTGGCCGCCGAAGTCGGAAGCAGCAAGCCTGGAGCATAATGGAAGACCTCGACCATGTGAAGCAGGCCGTGAAGGGCGACCTAGCCTATTTGCAGCCACCTGCTCAAAGCCGCGACATGAAGCCAGCCGCCAGCCTGCTAGTTCGACAGCAACCGTTCAGCTTGCTGCCGCCGACCGTTTGAAAACGATGGTCACCTTCGTTCCTTTGTTGGCGCTGGACTCGACGGCTAGCTGCGCCTTGGCGTTCTCGGTCAGCGATCGCGCGATCAGCGCTCCGAGCTTGCCTGGTTTGGGCCACACCTCGCCTTCCGGCAGGCCGATTCCGTCGTCCGCCACTATAACCCGGCAGCCGTCGCCATCGACGACGCTGTGCAGTGTTATCGTGCCGCCATCGCGGCCCCGGAACGCATGCTTTAGTGAATTGGTCAGCAATTCGTTTACGACCAGCCCGGCCGGCATGGCGACGTTTATTGACACGGGATATGTATCCACCTTCATATCCAGCCGGATCCCCTCGACTGCATGCGAGCTCATCACCGCGGACGCGATCTGGCTGAGATAGACGCCAAGATCGACCTCCTCCTTCGGCTCGTCGGCCGTTAGCGTCTGGTAGAGGATCGCCAGAGCGTCGACGCGACCGGCAAGCCGCTCAAACCGTCTCCGGTCGGCCTCGGTCGCGTTGCGGCTTTCCAGCCGGATCAGCGCGGTGATCATCTGCAGGTTGTTCTTCACCCGGTGCTGCAGTTCGCGCAGCAGCGTGTCTTTCTCGCTGACACGCTCCTCCACCGAGCGCTGATCTCCCGCCTCGCCGTGAGCCGATACGTCGACCAGCGCCACCAGCCGGAAGCAAACCTTGCCGTTATCGTCTTCGATCACGTTGGAATAAACGTCGACAATCGCGGGTTTGTCCTCGCCGCGCTCCAGCCTGAAGGTGCCGACCAAATCGGTTCCCTCGACCACCGCCTCGGCTAGCGGCCTGTCCTTTTGCTGATGGAGGCCCGTGCCTAAAAGGGCCGCCCAGTTTTCTTGGGTGAGCCTGGCGGCCATCAGGCCTGAGAGTTTCTCGAATTCCGGATTGGCGTAGACCACGCGCTCTTCACCGGCAAGGTCCGAAACGGCTATGGCGATCGGCACCTGGTCGAGGAATTTCTTGAACTGTTCGCTTTCCAGTGCGGTTGCAAGGTCAGGTGTATCAAGCAGCTGCTCGACCGCCTCAGCCTTCTCTGAATCCGATGTCATTTGCGCGCCTGTTCTGTGCGGATGATATCAACAATGCGGCGAGCCCGCCATCGCCAAAACTGGAGCTGCATCTCACGTTTCGCATCACGCATCTGACAACCAGCTCTGCATCGCGTAACGGCCGCACGTCCAGCATTGCGACCGGCCGAAGGAGAGCGGCAAGGATCGGCTAGAATCCAGGTGCCTGGAATGTCGAAGCGACCGGTCAAGTGGGTACGCTGCGGAAGATCGATAGAGCAGGCATTCAGGGAGAATGAGTTCGCGTGCCGGCCTCGGCGATACGTGCCGACACTGTCAACCTCATGACCGCATGCGGGCTGAAAGAGCAGCGCTTCGCTCCAGCGGTAATTCAGGCCGCTAGCTGCCTAACTGCGGCAAGCCCATCGATCGTGTATGTTGAGACGCTATTGCCGATGCCTAAATATCGAACCCGCCATGGCAATCGTTGTGACGGGAAGCGCTCGCTTATGGGCTGTGCTGGAATGCGCATGAAGTATACGCCTGTGCGCCGCTTCGTTGATCTCTTGGCCTTCGAGGAAGTCGTCAATCTCATCGTATGTGAGACCGGGACGAGGTTCTCCAGGTCGGCGGTCGGGATCTTTTCAACAAGATCAGACGGAGCGCCCAGATACACTGCCAAGGCGCGAACTCTGCGCTTGTTCAGCCCGGAAAGAGGAAGAATGTCTGCGGCACCATCGCCGAACTTGGTGAAGAAGCCCATCAAGGCCTCGGCTGCTTCGAAGCGACTTCTGAAAAAGAAGTGTGGGTTTGCTCTCATACCCTTTGCTGAAAAATGTTGTCATAGAGCGCATGGAATGCCACGCGCTTCGAATCGGAGTAGCCATCCGGGAAGCCTAAGCCCCTTTGAAGCGCATGTCCGGCAGCTATTCATAGCGTGGATGACTTTGATCGAAACAAACGATTTCATAACTCTTCGGAAATCTTGCATGGACAAAAGCACGTCCGCACCGGTCACCCATCCAAAGGAGAAAATCTTCCATGCGCCCTGACGTGCAGTGGAGGTCGTGCCGAGAAGTGAGTTGCAACTGGCCGATCATGTCGGCGGTTCGACGCTAGTCGTCCCCAATGTTCCTGAGCTGCGAAGTCTTGCAGGCGAGCCAGCTGCCCAGCGCGATTCTGCTTGTGGCGGGCTTTTTGCCGCAGGCAGTCCGCTCGTTTGGGCAGAGGATTGGAGACCCGGCCGGCAGCGCTACCATACAACATCAGCGCACTTTACATCTACGCGGTATTGCCGGGCTTCCAGTCGGTGCCATGTTTGGCCGACGAATGACGCGATGCGGCCTCCTGCACAAGCGAAGGCGTTATCGGATGTGCGACCGGGAAGCAGGCGGACAGTGCAGCACATGTCAGTCGCCTGTGCGACGGTCTTTCGGGGAATGAAATCGGGCCAGTTCACGGCGCGGCATTATTCGTCAACAGCCGCCCCTTCGCAAGGATATAGGCAGCCCGCGTCACAAGTTCGTGCTGCAGATGAAAACGGCATCGCCGGCATGCAAGTCAGCAGCCGCTCAAGATTCGATGATCCAGCCAAGCTCTCGGCGTCATGGAATGGCAGGCGCCACGATCGAAGCATCTCATGTTGATTCAGGCGGACCCTTATGAGGCGTTCTTTGATGCCGGTGATGCCTGACAGGCGGTTGCAGCTGCAAGCGACAACGCGGCCTATTTAGTTGGAAACGGTCTGAGGCAGGCCAATTTGGCTTGCCCGTCACTATGTGGAGAAAGAAATGCTGTGTCTAGGAATTAGCGGCGGACTTGACCAAGTCCATGAAAACCGATTCGAGCTTCGGAACCCCTTTATGCACGATGGCGCCGCGGTGCTCGTCCGAGACGGACGGGTGATAGCAGCCGTCGAAGAGGAACGCCTCAATCGGATGAAACACTCCAACAAGCTCCCAATTCGTTCGATTCAATACTGTCTGTCAGCGGCGGGGGTTCAGCTCAACGACATTGATCGTGTCGCGCTCTACGCCAGCGAGCCCTATGCCAACGCCATGCTTGAAGGTATGTCCGCATCCCACCCGGACATTCTCTCCATTCCGTTGGATGCTAAAACGTTGGTGCAGGATCTGTTAACGCGTGAGTTCGGCACTAAGTTGGACAGTTCGCGTATTTCATTCGTAAGTCATCATCAGGCGCACGCCGTGAGCGCCTTTGCAATGTCGGGCTTCGAACAAAGTCTCATTCTAGCGATTGATGGCTCTGGTGATTTCCTATCGGGCCTCTTAGCGGTAGGGTCTGGCACAGAAATTACGCAACTCGAGGCTTTCCCCGAGAACAATTCTCTTGGGCTGTTTTATCTCGAGACGATCCGCTATCTCGGCTACGGCTTGTTCGACGAGTATAAGGTAATGGGACTCGCGCCCTACGGCGACCCCGCTCCCTATCGCGAGCTCTTCGAGCAGTTCTACGAGCTCTCCGCCAACGGCGGTGGCTACCGTGTTCACCTCGACCGCATCGGTCCGGCGTTGCTCCGCAATATCGAGGTCAGGCGAAAGGGAATGCCCTTCACCCAGCAGCATCGAGATGTGAGTGCGTCACTGCAGGAAGCGCTTGAGCGGATCGTGTTCCACATTCTCCGGCATCACCGTGAGGCCACCGGCATGAAGCGGTTGTGCCTGGCGGGGGGGGTGGCCCACAACTGCACGATGAACGGTAAGCTGCTGTATTCAGGGCTTTTCGAAGACATTTTCGTGCAACCCGCGTCTCACGACGCTGGCTGCGCATTGGGAGCTGCGCTGATAGTCTCTAACGAGATGGGCCGCCCCGCGCCGTGTGAGCGACTGCAGGGGGTCTATTGGGGTCCTGATCTCGGGAGCGAGCGCGCCGTGCAACAGGAACTGAATGCATGGGCCGGACATCTCGAGGTTGAACGCTCTGATGACGTGGCAAGCAGTGCAGCCGACTGGATCGCCAACGGCGCCGTGATCGGCTGGGTGCAGGGTCGTTCGGAGTTTGGGCCACGTGCGCTGGGCAACCGCAGCATTCTTGCCGACCCTCGGCCCGCCGCAAACAAGGACCGGATCAATGCGATGGTCAAGAAGCGCGAAGGCTATCGGCCCTTCGCGCCATCTGTGCTGGAGGAGGATGCGAGCGAATTTTTCGACCTCCCGGACGGTAGGCACGAATTTCCATTCATGAATTTCGTCGTTCGCGTGCGTGACTCAAAGCGCGCCTTGCTCGGTGCCATCACGCACGTCGACGGTACCGCTCGCCTGCAAACAGTATCGCGCAACGCCAATCCCGCGTACTGGGAGGTCATCAATGCGTTCAAGAAGCGCACAGGCACTCCAATTCTGCTCAATACGTCCTTTAACAACAATGCCGAACCGATCGTGGATTCGGTTGCAGACGCGATTGCCACCTTTCTGACGACAGAGCTGGATGGACTTGTGGTCGGGCCCTTCCTGGTAAAAAAGCGGGCTGCAACGCTGCAGGATTGGACTGCGCTTGCGGTTTCGTTGCCGCCCTATGTGTCCCTCCATCAAACCCGCGCTTACAAAGCGCCAGATCGTCGGGAGACTCACTGCGAGATCAGCACGACCCACTTCAGCAGTGACAGTGTACGAATTTCACACGACTTGTTTAATCTGCTGATGCGGATTGAGGGCGAAGCCGTGTTGGGAGATCTCCTCAATACAATTGCGCCGGATCAGGCTAAGCGTGAAGCTCTGATGGAGGGCCTGCGACGGCTGTGGGAGCAGCGCCTCGTTCGATTGCATCCCTCACAAGCTGCTCGCATGGATCAAGACTGCGATCAAACGCTGGACCAGCATAACAGGCTCTCAGCGTGATAGAGGTGCCGCTATCCAAGCTCGGCGAATAATGGTGTTCATCGATGCCGCCTGCCACCTCACCGCTGGCAGGCAGTCGACTTCATCACAGGGTTGATTCGTCCACTTCACCTTGGACGACCGGACGCGCAGAAAAAAGCGGCTGCGGCGGGTTCTTGCTAGCGACCGTGATGCGGGACCACAGCGACAGGGCGTGCCCGAGACGGTCAATGCGGCCGGCGGTGTCGTCGCCGGCGGCGACGGTCGCATTCAGGATCAGCATCGACCAAAGAGCGAGGCCACTGCCGTTATGCTCCGAGATCTGGGGACGGCGGCTTGGCGATCACCGTCTACTCGGCGTTGCCGAACTCACTGCATGCGAGACCGTGACGAAGCCCCTCACATTGCGGGTCGGGACATAGCTGGCTTTCTTGGCGCGCTACCATCGCTAGAGATGCAGACTTCGCCCAACAACTCCTGCTGGAGCGCGGCTTGGATCTGATGGCAGAATTCTTGCGGAGACGCGGACAAAGTGGGGAGCACTCCAACCTACACACGCGTCACCGGGCTATCAGTGTTGACCGTATAATCTTCGGAATGGCAATGGCATATTTTACAAAGCACGACGGCAATCAAATTATATACCGCAGCTGGGAAGAGCCGGAACAGTCAAGCGCAAGGATGAGAATTTTGGTCCTCAAGCTTGATCATGTCGGCGACTTTTGGATGTCTCTAGGGCCTCTAAAGGACCTTCGTCAGCGTTTTGCGCATGCCCACATTACGCTGGTGGTGGGAAGCTGGAACATCGCTACTGCAAAACAGTTCGACCTCGCCGACGATCACGTTGCTTTTGACTTTTTTCCTCGCAACCCAAAAGTCAAAACGCGCAAAGAAGCCGCGGACATAAGGCCGCTGCTGACCGGCGAGTTTGATCTTGCCATTGATATGCGTGTTCCGGAAGAAACAAGGCCGATCTTGCTTGAAGTTCCCGCCAGGCACCGTGCGGCGATAGTTGATCCGTACAGCATGCATCAGATCGATATTGCGATAGCGCCATTCAATCTGAAACTGCGCAGAACCATTTTCTACAAGCTGGTCCAAAAAATAGGGCTTGCTAACAAAATCCCCCGTAGATGGCTTGATTGGTTCATTGACCGTAAGCAGGTGCGTCTCCAGCATGTGTCAGAAATCCTCCTCTTTCTGGTCGCAAAGGCAGCTGCCTATTTCGAAAGCGGAGCGGGTCACCCACAGAATTCGACTACAGGCAATGCCCCGATTGTCGTGGCTCCGTTCTCCAATTCCAGCCTGCGAGATTGGCCGATTGAAAGTTTTGGCAAAGTTGTCGCTGCTCTTTCGACCCGTGGTGAGGTGGTCCTCGTTGGCCGTGGCGAATGCCTGGAAGCGCTTGAGGAGGTTGCGAAGATAGCTAGGGAACGTGGGGCCGCGAACATTCGGACGGCTGTCGACTTGTCAGAATTGGAATTCAATTGTCTCGTGAATTCGGCCGCCCTCGTCGTTTCGAACAATTCAGGCACCGGCCATGTCGCTGCCCAGCTTGGCCGCCCTACTATCGGCATTTTCACGGCGTCACATCTACCGGAGATTTGGGGGTTTCGAGGTCCCTTGGTCAGCATGCTTATGAGTGTTATTGAATGTCGCGGATGTGGTCTGGACCAAGTGCGGCATTGTCCGGTCAAAGTCCGATGCAAGTTCGACATCACGCCGGATCTCGTGATTGCCGAGGTAAACGCCTTGATGAATCATTGTAAGGGTACGGCACAAGCTTAGTGGCTCGCGGTCACCACAACCGCGATTGCCCAGCCCTTGTCGCTGATTCAATCGCTACAATCATCTAAAGGCCGAAATTCAGAATCGAATCGACTTGTTCGAAGGACCGCAGTGGCGATGTCACATTGGCCGACAGGTGGCATAGAGCGGCGCCTGAGAATGAAAGTGCCGCCGCCCAGCCTTCATAGCCGTTCCTCCTTTGTGGCGTGACGGCCCGAAAGTCGCCATCGCGTCAGATGTTCATCAGCTTCGGGATAGCCGGGGCTCGTCCGGCGACAGTCATGGCAGCGACTTCGCTTCTGGACCCGCTCATCCGGCCGCCAAAAACAAATGCGCTTTCTAAGCCGTAATTGATCCGCCGGAGCTGACCAAAGCCACCTTGCTCTGGGTTGCGGCAATGGCGACTGGGGCGAGAAGCCGAGAAGAACCGATGCGGCGAGAAATCCTGAGACCATCCGCCACGAGACGTCGCCAGGGAACGAAGTATTGCGTTCCGCGTTACACTAACGTATATACGTCCGCAGCACAGGAGCGCGCCATGGCCACCACACCCACCAGGAAGGAAGCACCCGTCTCGATGCGGTTTCGCGACGATGATCTCACCATCATCGACCGCGGCGCGGAGCTGCTCGGCCTGTCGCGCACGGAGTTCATGCGGCGCGCCGCGCTGCACGAGGCGCAGGCGGCCATCCTCAACGAAACCGTCATCCGCGTGTCCCCGGAAGCCTATGACGCCTTCATGCAGGCGATCTCAGCCCCGGCCGCTGCGCCCCCGGCGAAGGCGGCCGAGCGGCTGCGTCGGTCCCCGCCCTGGGACCGCTAGGTGGCGCTTTCAGGCATCGAACTCCTCGACCACGCACACCGCCTCGACAGCTTCGATTGCGGCAAGCCGGCGCTCAATGCTTGGCTGGCCGGCTTCGCGCGAACGAACCAGGCCCGCGGGTTTACCCGCGTCCTGGTCGTTCACGACGAGGGAACAGTCGTCGGGTATTACGGCCTCGCGCCGGGCGTGATCCAGCCAAATAGCGCACCGCGCGCCATCCGCACCGGACGCCCGCCCGATCCGATCCCCTGCCTGCTGATCGGACAACTCGCCGTCGACCACCGCTATGCCGGACAAGGCGTCGGTAGCGGCTTGGTCAAGGACGCGCTGTATCGCTGCGTCGCCGGCGCCGACATCGTCGGCGGCCGCGCGGTGGTGGTGCGGGCGATCGACGCCGAGGCAGAGCGCTACTGGCAGAGCTGGGGCTTCATTCCCGCGCGGGACAATCCGTCGGTGCTCATGCGCTCGATCCAGGACGTGAGCCTCTGGCTGGCCGACAAAGGCCACTAGCTCCGCGCGCGTAGCGCCTCCGGAAGCGGCAGGTCTGCGCGCCGGCCTGCCGCCGAGCGGGCAAAAGAAGTTGTGTAGGCCATGTCACGAAATGCTTGGTCCGCTTCTCTGCCGGCCGATGGTCCATGAAATCCCCTCTGCACGCACGACGCCGGAAACCTCCTTGCCGATATGATGCTCAAGCACCGGCCGCCATGGCACCAGCGTGAACTCGCGCGATTTCTCGATGACAGCGTATTTTCCGCCGGCGAGCTCGACGGAGCGGCGGAGCGTGCCTTCTATTCGATCTCCACTCTGGGCTTCAGAATAGGGCAGACCGAGTTCGTTCGACAACTGGCCGGCCACGCGGTTCAACTCGCGTTGGCGCAGCATCGAAAGCATGTTCGCGCGATAGATGACCCGATCCTGGGCTTCATGCGCGAGACCTTGCGCGATCAGCCACTGCTGTCGACGGGCCTGGACCTGACGTACTTCGCGACCGAACCCAGAGTCACGCAAGGGCTCAGGATGAGCTGATACGAGCTCCTGGTCGATCCAGGTGGCGCCGTCGAAGCTGACTTGGCTCTCCAGCAGCATTGATGAGAGCTTGTCGACGACAACAGGCTCGGCCCTCGCTCGCTGACGCTCGTAGCCCGCGACGCGGTCGAGATGGTCCGGCGCGATAGTCCATGTGCCGTCCGGCTCGCGCTCGACACCACCGGTCGCCCGGCGGATCGCCTCCAGTCGCCGCACGTGCGTTTCGGCAAAGCGTTCGGTGGCCGACGGGTCATGCTTGAGATGGATATCGATGCTGTAGCGCCCGTCATGGGCTGTGGCGATCTCGGCAATTGTGCGGTCGACTCGCCTTGGCCCGGTGTCGCTCGGCGTGACCCGCACTATGCAGCCCTCTGGCGTCGGTTGGGTGGCCTCGCCTTTGCCGATATCAACATAGTGGCTTTTGCCGTCCACGCCGTCGACGACGAGGTAATGGTGGTCAGTGATTTCGTCGGCCAGGCCGCGCGCAATGATGCGGCCGACGACAGGCTGCATCTGCTCTGCAGATCGATCATGGACAACATAGTCGGCGGCACTGCGGGCGAGCCCCTTGCCGGTCAGTTCGCGGTGCATGGTCTTGATGATGTCGCCCCGCTCGCCGATGCGGCGCAGTGTCGCTTCAAGCTCGCCATCAAGGCGCCAGCGGCCCGAGCCGACTTCCTCAGCCAGACCCATCCGCTCGAGCTTGCGCAGGCGGCCCTGGTGCAGCGTCTGGCGAAACGTGTCTCGGCTGGCCGGTGAGATATGCCCCTCATGGTCGCGCATGCGGAGCAGCTGCCGATCGATGCTGGTGAAGCGTTCCCGCTCCATTTCCTGGCGCAGGCGTTGCTCGATCTCGCGGTCCGTTCTCGGGCCAAGGTCGAGGCTGACCAGCTCGGCCGCCCGTTCACGGATTCCAGACGAGATGTAGTCCCGCGCGATGACGAGGTTTTCGTCGCGGTCGTCCTTGCCGCGGACGATAATATGGGTATGCGGATGACCAGTGTTGAAATGATCGACAGCCACCCAGTCGAGCTTGGTGCCGAGGTCTTCTTCCATCTGCGCCATGAGGCGCCGCGTGAGCGGCTTCAGGTCATCATACTCGATGCCGTCTTCAGGTGCGACGATGAAGCGGAACTGATGCCTGTCGCCATCGGCACGATCGATGAACGCCTTGCCATCGACGCGGTCGCTGTCGGCGCTATAGAGCTCGCCAGGCTCCCCTTCGCGGGTCACGCCGTCGCGCTGGAGGTAGCGAAGGTGTGCACGTGCCCCGTCAACACCCTTGCCGGCCAGCTTGACGATACGCGCCTTGACGACGGCGCGCCGCTGCCGAAACGCCGCGTGGCGGTCGCGCGCTCTGAGAACGGCGGCAGCAGCCCCGCCGCGCCCCGCCCGGCTTCCGATGAAGCGGCCACGGCGACCGCTGCCGCCGCCGGCTCGGTTGATCGCGGCGCGGATCTGGCCGGCGAAACGCTTGCCTGCCTTCGAGCCGCGCGATCCGATTTTGCCCAGGCTCGGCTTGAACTCTTCATCCTGCATTGAGCCTCCTAGTAATCTTGCGCAAAATCAACTGTTTGTCGGCAGAAGCTCTCCTGACGCTGAAGGCAGCCTCCATGAAAAACGATGTGCAGACAAAGACTTCGCCGCCTCCAGGAGGCGATGCCTTTATCTTGCCTTCCCGGACCTGCCTCCCTGCCCGGCCCGACCCACGGTACCCCTGCCCTCACCTGCGATCCGGCCGGTCTGACCTTGCTCGCTCCGATCCGAGCGGCACCACAATTTGGCCATTCGGATCGGTCGCGGAAACACCGTTTCGCAGGAAAAACAGCGACTGCCCGGACGGGATTTCCGGCGCTTTTCCGGAACGGGATTTGCCGGTGAACGCGTCCATGTCGGCGGCCGAAATCCCGGCAGCCTTGAGCTCTTCCAGATACGAAACCGTCTCGCTGGGCAGCGGTCGCCCACGCTGCAAATGCTGTTCGTAGCGGTCCGGCCCAGCGTTATAGGCGGCAAACAGGCCGGGAAAGCCGAAGCGGTCATACATGGCGCGCAGATAGGCAGTGCCTGCCAGAATGTTGTCGCGAGGGTCGTGCGGATCGGCTCCCAGGCCAAGCTCTGCGCGAATCTCCTCGTAGGTGTCGGGCATCACCTGCATGAGGCCAATGGCGCCGGCGTGTGAGGCGATCGGCCGTCCGTCCAGCATTGTCTGCCCCCGGCTTTCGGCATCCATGACGGCATAAATCCAGGGCTGTGGAATGCTGAATCGCCGGCTTGCTTCGGCCACCAAGGGCTGCCATCGTTGGAGCTGCGGACCACGGGAGATGGCGGCCGGCTCAGCGTCGGTCGCGGCGGAACAGGCGCATGGCGCTATCGCGACCATGCCCAGCATCAGGAGGGTTACTCGGTCCATAGCGGCACGAGCCTCCCGGCAATATTTTCGGCCGGCACCGGCCCGAAATAGCGGCTGTCGAAGGAGCGGTTTCTATCGTTGCCGAGCAGGAAAACCTCGGTGGCGGCGAGCTTGCGGCAGGCATTCCACCAAGGCAGCGGACGGTGCTGCGTGTCGGTTGCCAGCCGGCGCGCGACAATCTCGCCGCCGATGATGATGGCGTCGCCGAAGGCGCAGACATGCTCGCCAGGCAGCGCGGCAAGGCGCTTGACCAGCGGCACATTGCTGGGCAGATAGAAGCGTTCGGCGGCGAGATCGGCGACCGGTTTTGGCGGGCGGACGAGCACCAGATCGCCACGAGCCGGCGATCCGGACGCGACGCGATAGAGGCCGACCGGCGCACTCGCCGAGGCGTTCCAGACCAGCCAGGGCGATGGGTTGTCGAAAGCGGCGAAGCCGATCAGGCCGAGGCCTATTGTGGCCACGGCGATCGTCTTGCGCGCCCGAATGCGTCGCAGATGGCTGCCGATCAAACGGATAGTGGGACGCCGGCTCATGAGCGGCCTCCCTCACCGGCCGAGCGGGAATCGTGCCCGCCATCCTCGGATCGGGTCTCCTGCGCGCGTCCCTTCGACCAGTCGTCGAGCTCGTCGATGTGATAGCGGACATAGCGGCCGTGCTTGCGGAATTGCGGGCCACTGCCTTTGAGCCGCATCTTCTCCAGCGTGCGCTGGGACAGCCCGATATAGAAGGCGGCCTGCGCGGTGTTGAGAAACGGACTGCCCTTCTTGGCGCGGGCCGCGCGTTCGTTTTCGTCGTCCATGATGATCCTCGTTTCGCTACGGACAAGCGAAGGCGAGGATCGGCGAGCGAGATCGTTTCGGGGACGGGCGAAGAGTGGGGGGCGAGTTTTCGCCGCCCCCTCCCGAAAGAGCCCCGCGCCGGTTGCGGCGCGGGGCTCGAGGCTGGCGGTTCAGTCGACCGGGTTCCAGATGATGGCGTATGTGTCGTCGTCATCCTGGCCGGCGGCGCGGCCGAGATTGGCGTAGAGCTTGCGCGGACCGAACTCCGGGGCGGCAATCGACAGGCTCACATAGTCCTTGCCGGAGGTCTCGCCGGTGCGGATCCAGCCGGCCCCTACTTCGACCCCTTGCGTCAGCACCCGGAAGTCGGGATGGGTGTCGGCGCTCTTTGCCTGATTGGGCACGATGTCGATGTCGGCGCGGACGCTGAGCGTCTTGAGCTGGCCCTTGTAGCCGCCGTTTTCCTGTTTGGTGACGTATCCGATCGCGGTCATTTTCAGTCTCCTTTGGTGCTCGCAGGGGACCATTCCCCTGCGATGGCGGACCGTGATGGGCGCGTCCGGACCGCCGGAACCGGGACGGCCGCAGCGATAGCGGAGGACCCGAGCGGACAGCTTTTTTGAAGCGAAGCGGCGCGAGGAAGCCGCCGCAGGCGGCGGGGAAAAAAGCTGCTGGCGAGGGTTTCGGGCGGGCCGGATCCGCCCATAGGTCGTCAAGCCAGCCGCAGTGGAATGGTCCTGAGACACCATGGAGACAGGTGGCGCGATCGGTGGCACAAGAGCGGGCGGCAATGCAGGGGGCTGGCTGCGCGGGCTCTGTCGGCAACCGGATCGGACAATTGGCCCCATGCGCGGAGCGCCTCGGCAAGCAACCCGGCGTGGTGCAGGGCTGCCGAAATGGGGCGAGTTGGCGTCGGGATTTCTCGCGCGCGGCACCGGCTCGACAAGACGACCGATCGGCAGCCGGCGCGGTCCGGAGCGGCGCGCGCGACCTGAGCGGCGGCACTCGAAAGAACCGCCGCTTGAGGCTAATCGGTTCATTCGCGCACGAACAGCGGCTGCACATGTGTCCACTGATCGGCGGTGCGGAAGCCGCCGCGGCTGGTGTAGCTTTCGGCCGGGAATTTCATCCAGCGCGGCAGCCAGGTCTCAATCTTCTGGCGGCCGTTCTCGCCCGCCAGGAAGTCACGGATGATCTTCGTTTGCGTCTTGACCTTCTCGGCGACATTGCCGTCCGCGACCAGCTTGCCGCCGATCTCGGCCAGCATCGAATTGGCGATTTCCTTGTCGCGCAAGAGGTCGAAGAAGGCATCGTCCGGTTGCCACCATGTGCCCATATCGACGTTCAGATGGTTGCCGAGCGCCTCGATGACGGTGCTGCCGGCTGCAAGCGTCTCGGCCATGACAAGGGTGAGAACGCGCATGACATCGTCGTCGCACAGCGCCAAGAGGCGCGCGAACACGCCGGCGATAGCAAAGGCGTCGCCATTGCCGCCGGCGACCACGCCATCCTCATCCGGTGATCCGAGCAGGGCCAACACTTCGCGCCGCTTTTTGCCGAATGCAGCTTCAGCCTTGCAGCCGGCAAGGCTGGCAGTCACCGTCTCGTTGACTGCGCGCTGTGGCTCACGGCGCACCTGCCACAGGCCGGAACCGGTGATGGCGTGCGCCACCACGAGGCGCAGCGCCACGGCGGGATGGTCGAGCATGGCCGCGCGCACGCCAGCATGGCGATGCAGATCGACATAGTTCTGCATCGGGCCGGTGAGTTCGGGGCGCGGCGGCTTGGCGGCTGTTTCTTCTTGCTCACCGCCCTCGCGGGCGCGGCGCGCTTCCTTGCGTGACAGCCAGCCCTCGTGACACTCGACCTCGCCGCGATGCGAGACAGTGATGACGACCTTGCCGCCCTTCTTCTTCGGGGTCTTCTCGTGGTCCCATGCGTGGAAATATTGGCCCGGTTCCAGCAGCACCACCTCGCTCCAGCCGTCGTTGAGATATGTGTCGCGTCTGGTGGCAATCGCTTCGTTCTGCTTTTGCCAGAACAGGTCGGCATCGGCGAAATAGCTGTCCTCGCCGAACAGGTCCGAGGTGATCAGGCCGGGATACTCCTCGATGGCAAACAGCGCCACCTTGGTGGAAATTGACTGGCCGCCGAACAGCCATTGCTTCAATTGAAAGCCACGCGGCGCGTATTGATCGGGATCGGCACAGAGTGCCAGCCAGTCCTTCTGCTGCGCCTTGGACGCCATGGTGAGATGGCGCACCGTCTCGGCGTCGATCTCCTCGCGGCGATAGGCTTCGCGGATTTTGGGCAAGAGGTCGCCAAGCGCCAGAATGCGTTTGACCTTCAGGTCAGTGATGCCGAAGGTCGCAGCGATGTCTGGAACGGTGCGGCCTTGCCTGACGAGCCGCGAATACGTCTCCCATTGCGAGACTTCGTCAGGATCGAGGCGGGCGAGGTTTTCGATCAGCGAGGCTTCCAGCGCATCGGCGTCGTCGCCATCCTCCATGATGGCGCAGGGCAAGGGATCGCCTTCGCCGCGCTCGTCGGCAAGCGATTTCGCGGCGAAATAGCGCCGCCTGCCGGCGACGATCTCGAAGGTTTCCGGCTGGCCGTTGGGCCGCACAAGGAGTGGCACCAGCACGCCGCGCGCACGCACGGAGGGCAGGATGTCGGATATGTCGGGCGCGCGTTTTCCATGGCGCATGTTGAGCGCGGAAATATTGAGCTGATCCAAGGGGATGTGGGCAAGCTGCATGGTTACTCTCTTTCGCTTTGGTTGAGGTTGTCCCGCCGCAGAGGCCGAAGGCCGGCGCGGCGGGACGGTTTTTGCCCCTATCGGCGCTGCTGTTCCGCCGTGTCGGGCGGAAGCTCGGAATGGGGCTTTGAAAGGGCGTCTGCTGCCTGCCGCAGAAGTCGCTCGGCCTCGGTGATGTGGCCGCAAATGCGGGCGGCTTCGGCATAGACGGAGAGCGTAAAGCGCGCGTGGAAATGCAGGTCGCGCTCTATGCCGAGGCCAAGCGGACCTTTTACGGATGCAAGCTCGGCCAGACTGACGCTGCCGAGTTCGGGGAAGCCGAAGCCGAGATCGCAAAGGCCGAACAGCGTGTCGCCATCGGCGTCGAGTTGGCTCAGAAGCCACGTGGCGGCACCTGTGGGATTAAACAGTTTCACAACGGGAAAATGGTCGATGTCGGCGTCGGCGGCGCTATTGGCGAGCAGTCGTGCGCGCAGTGGATCGGTGATCAGGATCATGGAAAGACTCCTTGTCAGAACAGGTCGAGTTGATTTCTGCTGGCTTCATCGAAGAGGCCGATATCGAGCGGCTTTTGCGCCGCGCGCGGACACATCGGCGCGTCCATCAGGAGGGTGAGCCGATCGCGCGTGGTGATCGGCCGAACGCCGGGAATGAGCAGCTGCTCGCCTTGCGGCGTCGGCTCGGTCGCGGTCAGTTGAGGATCGCGCATCGTCATGCCGCAATCCCTTCCTGCGCCTCGCCTTCGGCATCGGCCTGAAGGCCAAGCAGGAAATCGGCGGCCTTGGAGGCAAGACTGGCGGCACGGAAGATGGCGCGGTTGTCCTCGCGCAGCACCTTTAGCCATGAGCCGATGTAATCGGCATGACGCACGGTCGGCTCGATACCGAGCTTGCTGCAGACGAAGGCGGCAGTGATTTCGGCGACCAATTCTTCACGCGCGTAAGCCTTGGAGCCGAACGAGCCGGAGAGGTCGCGAGCAAGCCGCGTCGGGTGGCCGGTCCAGTGGCCAAGCTCGTGAAAGCAGGTCCGGTAATAGTCGATCTGGTGATGGAACGCCGGCTGCGGCGGCACCTGAATGTGGTCGCTGCCCGGCATGTAGAAAGCGCGATCGCCGCCGACCCTGAAATCCGCACCGCTGGCGCGAATGAGCGTCTCGGCGTGCGGCACGATCTCGCACTGAGGCAGCGGCTCGGCGGCGGCATAGAGGTCTTCCGGAAGATTATCGCACTGCGCGACATTGAAGACGGTGAAGCGCGTTAAAAAAGGCACGGCCTGTGGTTCATCGCCCTCGTGGCGTGCGCGCTCCTTCTCGTCCTTGGGGACAAAGCGGTCGGCATGCACGATGGTCGTGCCGCGCTCGCCCTTCCTGACATTGCCGCCAAGCACGAGCGCCTGCCGGAAGGTGAGCCAGTTCTGGCTGGGATAGCTGCGCTCGATGACCGCGCCCCACAGGATGAGGATATTGATGCCGGAATAGATGCGCCCAGAGGATGCATTCCTCGGCAGGCCAAGGCCTGCCTTTGCGCTGCCCCATGGCTTGACCCATGGCACGGTGCCGCGCTCCAGTTCGGCAATGATGCGGTCGGTGATCTCCTGATAAAGGCTGGCGCCGGGGCGCCCGCCCTTGCCTGCGCCAGCCTCTCCGCTGGGGGTACGCTTGCTGTTTGCATGCATCGTCTCATCCTCCGCTCGCCAATCGCCGCGCCTTTCCCCGGAAGCGGGGTGGGCGGCGAGTCGCGACCGGAAAGGCCCGCCGTGGTAGGCGGACCGCATCCGAAGGACCGGAACGAAGAGGAGGACCCTGAGCGGCAGCGAAGGGTTGCGGGCTGCCGCGGCGGGCCTAGAAGGGAGTGCCGCCCACCCCGCGCCACCGGGAAAGGCCAACAGACAAACCGCGCCGCCCGCAAGGGCGGCGGCCGTCACAGCCCGAAGGGCTGCCCACGCCAAGGGGCGAAGCCGAATGGCCGAGACCGCCTGAGCTTGCCAAAGAAAAGCGGGCTCGGTTCACGAGCACCTGGTGCGCGTCGTCAGGCGCGCGGGCGCCCGCCAGGACGGCAGGCTGGACAGATTTTTCGCACGGATCATCGTCAAGCGCCGCAGTTACGTCGAGAAACTCGACGACATCGCCCCCGTGGCGCGGCTTCCTCCGAACAAAACCAGCGCTCGCCTTTCAACAGGTTGAGGCGCGTGTCCCAGTAATATTCCTGACCGGGATCATGATAGACGCGCTCGCCCGTTTTGTAGCTTGATATTGGCTTTGATGTTGCAGCCGAGGGTCGATTCGAAGGCAAGAAAGCCAGCCAGGAGTTGTCTTGATAGCGATGGTTGCCCACGCCCCTTCTCCCCGAAGAGAGAATGCGACGTTTGCAGCCTGGAGTCTATAAGTCTGGTCTAATTCACCGGTCCTGTTCCGAACCATTGAATGAACGGCGCATCCTTCCCGGTGATATCCTTCACCGTCTTCAACAGCGCTTCATGGGTGCGTTGGAGAGCCCGGTAATGGTTGCTGGTAGGTGATAGAAGCGGCTGGACGATGCTCTGGTGCAGCCGTTCCGCCTCCGCGAGAAAGCGCTCGATTTCAGCCTGTGAAAGCTGCTTGGAAAGTTTGGTCCTAGCCATTGCGATCTCCGTTGAGGAATCGCCCCACCTAGGATTATCATCCTATATCGGCATGGCTTGGTAAAGACCCACCCGCAGCGGAATGGCAGCTTGCCGAAGAAAAGCGCGCTCGGTTCACGGCACCGGCGCGAGCCGTTAGGCGCGCGGGCGCCCGCTAGGACCGCAGGCTGGACAGAATCTCGCACGGATCAGCGTCAAGCGCCGCAGTTAAGTCGAGAAACTCGATGACGTCGAGACGACGCTCTCCACCCTCGTACTTGGCCACGAAGGATTGGGGACGATCAAGCTTCTCGGCCACCTGCGCCTGAGTCAGGCCTTTGGCCTTGCGCAAGGAAACCAGCTGGGCCAGAAACCGCTGGTGGCGGGGCGATCGAAGAGACTTGGGCATGTAGGCGAACCGGTCGGGTAAAGACCGGATCAGCGACTAATCCCGGTTTCGGATTATCCCATTTTGGGATATGCTGCGTTGCATCCAGCGCTCAACAGCCGAGGCTCGCAACAGGCATGAATCGATCAATGGGAACAGATGAGACTCGAAGCTCAACTCTGTGTGACGAAGTCCCCTGGTCGGATAACCTCACGAGCTACGACAGGCAGCATTTCACGATCTACCTGCGGATCCTGGATGCCTGCGCCGACAATGCCAGCGAAGAGGAGATGGCCGATCTCATTCTCGGCATCGACCCGGCCCTTGAACCGGTCCGCGCCCGCAAGGCTCTTCGCAGCCATATCGACCGTGCGAACTGGATTGTGACGACTGGCTACAAGGAACTGTTCGCCGGCTGACGCACAGCACGGACTGTCATGCTCTTCAAACAAGGACGTTCAGATACCCGCCATTCATGAGCGCACGGCCGCGAGAGACGGCGCGGCGGGAGCGGTCACAACTGGTTCGCGTGCTGTTTGACTGCCATTTCTAGTGCTTGGCTCAGAGGCACAGCCTTGGAGAACAGGAAGCCTTGAGCGGTTCGGCAGCCAAGCTTGTGCAGGGTTTGCCGATCCGCCTCTGTTTCGACGCCCTCGGCCATGACCTCGATCCCGAGCATGTTACCGAGATCGATGACCGATTTGACAAGCAGTCGGTCCTCTCGGGACTTGGCCAAGCCGCGAATGAAGCCCTGGTCTATTTTCACCTTGCGTATCCGACTGTCCTTGAGCGATGCCAACGTAGAAAAGCCGGTGCCGAAGTCATCGAGCGCGATGGAAATGCCGGCATGTGAAAGCCGTCCGAGCTTTTCATCCACTCTGTCCGGGTCAACCGGGGATTCTTCGGTAATCTCGATCTCGAACATCGTTGCAGGGAGACCTCTTGCCGCCAGACCATCCAGAACCATGTCGTCGATATCGCCGGCTTCCAGTTCGCGCGGTGAAACATTCATCGCCACACGGAGATCACGACAGTCAGCTTTCACCAAGTCGTCGATAAAAGCACAACAGTCGGCGAATACGGTTTGCGTCAGCAGCTGAAGCATTCCGGTTTCGCGTGCAGCTGTGATGATTTCGGGTGGAGAGATGGCACCATGAGTCGGATGGGACCACCTCAGCAAGGCTTCAAAGCCGACCACAGCCTCGGTGTCGAGTTTCACGATCGGCTGGAACCAAGGTTGCAAGCTTCTCGTCTTTATCGCCGAATGAAGGTCCCGTTCGACGGACTGGCGGCGTTGCAGTTCCCTGTCGAGTTCGGCATCGAACAGGCAAAATTCGTTCCTGCCACGACGCTTGGCCGTATAAAGGGCGATATCCGCCCGCAACAACATTTCGGTCAGGCCCGGGCTTTCCGCCAGGTATATTCCTATTGATGCCCCGACCCGGACGGACGCGACCTCGATATAGGGGCGGGCAATTTTGGCTATGATATTGGAGGCGAGATCACTGGCAGAAAGCGAAACCCTCGTTGAGGGAAAAAACAGCACGAATTCATCGCCGCCGATACGAGCGAGCGTTGAGCCTTCCGGTGCTTCCTCCTCTATGCGGCGGGCGATCCTGACAAGCAGTTCATCACCGGTCCTGTGACCGTAGGTATCGTTGACGGATTTGAACCCGTCCAGATCAATCAGCATTGCCACGAAGGGGCTATCCGCGGTCTCGAACCGTCCGATAGCGTGTTCGAGGCCACGCCTGTTGAGAAGGGCCGTCAGGTGGTCCTGCCTGGAACTGGCCTTCATCTCCGCCGCAAGCCGCTCGGCCTCATGCCTCAGGCGGCTCGCTTCGCGGAACCGTGCTTGCCCAACAAACGAAGCTCGAACCAAGCCGCCCATGAAGAGCAGAACGGTAAAAGCCAGAATGTAGTCTTCAAAATTGCCTTTCGCCAAAAGGCAACCCACCGTGATGAGGAGCGGAGGTGTGATGAAGTTGGTCGCCGCCGCGGCATACGAACTGCCGTATGTAACCGCACCAGCGGAAATGCCCGCCAGAATGACCAGATGCAGCGGTGCTTGAGGTGTCGTGTATCCAACAGTCAGGACGGCCAGGAAGGACCAGGCAAACCCTGCCAGAAGGGCAAGGATGCCAAACCAGCGAAGCCGCGGCAAAACCCCCACTAAACCGTCATGGCGCCCCGTTTCCTTTAGCTGATAACGCGCGAGTGCAAGGCGGGCGGCATTTATCGCATTGACGGCCAGGAACCAGATTGCAGCGGCAAAGCCGCTGCCAGAAAGGGCGTGCACCGTCAAAATCAGGCCTGACAGGATAGCGCTTATCGGCATCGACACGAAGAGGCCGGTCCTCAGGTCAGCAAGCTGATCCTGACGGATTTTGGCCTCCAGCGTGTCTACTTTCTTCGGGGCCATGGACGGACCGGCTTGCTCCCATCGTTGTTCGCGAGGACAAGCTTACGCAGGCCCACTGAAGGACGGGTTAACTATCCAGCGGGGCTAACCAGTGCGCTCACCATGTCTTCGGGGCGCACGTCTGCTCTTGGCCTTGCCGTCTGACCATCGAGCTCTTGCCCGCACGCGTGCCTTGATCCGAATCATCCCAGAATCGGCAACGTCACCATGGAAGCAGCCCTGCCAACGGCATCAACGCGCCCGGCGAGACAAAAAGCCGGGCCGAGATAGCGTTCCAGAGCGGCAGCGCTGCCTGCGATTCACCGCCTGAGCATGGCCGAAATGCCATGGCGGATAAAGGGAAGATATTGGGCAAAGCGAAGCCCTGCATGTCTTGCAAGCCGTGCCGCCGGGTGCTCGCCTGAGTAGAGAGCGACAAGTGCATTCGTAGCATGATAGAGCGGTGCCGCCGACAGACGCAGCCGGCTTTCGTATCTGCCGAGTATGTCGGGATCAGCAATGTCGCGGCGCTCGCGACATGCCGCCAGGATTCTATCGGCGAGTTGCTTCTGGCCACTGAGGCCGATGTTGAAGCCATGCGCGGTCACCGGGTGCATGCCGAGGGCAGCATCGCCGATCAGTGCCGCACTCGGAGCCCAGAACTTGTGCGCCCAGGTCGTGACCAGCGGATAGGCATGGCGGGTGCTTGCCAAGGTCATCTCTCCGAGGCGTCCTCGACACCGGCTCGTCAATTCCATGAGGAACAAATCGTCGTCGAGAGCAAGCAGTCTGTCGGCCTCGCTTGAGCGCAAAGTGAGAAGCAGCGACGACACGCCTTCCATGAGCGGCAACATCGCTATCGTCTGATGGTGATCGAACCATTCGACCGCGATCTGGTGATGGGCGCGCTCGTGCCTCACCCGGCAAATCAGCATGGAGTTGCCAAGCCGATTGATGTCGGCGCCAATGCCGAGCAGGTCGCGCGTCGCGGACAAACGCGAATCCGCTGCAACGAGCAGCCGAGCGGCCAATTGCCTGCCATCAGAGAGCGTTATGACTGCTTCTTTGTGGCTGGTTGTTGCATTGACGACCGAGCGGCCGCACAGCAGCTGGGCATGATCCTGGAAGTGGACAAGCTTGAACAGGGCGTCGCGGATCCGACAATTTGGGACCAGAATTCCGAGTGGTTCCCCAGATCCGCTGGGAGAGTCGAAGCTCAGGGCGAAAGGGCTCGATCCGTTGAGCACGCGCGCGCCTTGTAGCGGTGATTTGTCCGAAGCGGGGATGGCATCCCAGGCGCCGAGCTCGCGAAGGATTCCAACCGATGCGTGGGTCAGCGCGATCTCGCGACCGTCGAAAGCCGGATTCGCCAGGCTTTCGAGCGACTGCCGTTCAACCACTGCCACCTTGAGTCGGCTCTGGGCAAGCGACGCGGCGAAGGAAAGTCCGACCGGCCCGGCTCCGACCACAATAACGTCGAATCTATCGACAGAGCCGGCCATCAGCGTGCCGCCATTGCGTCGGCTATCTGCGACGAAGGGCACTGGAACGCATCGCAATCGATCCACGGTTTGCGGCTCATTTCCCCAAGCGTCTCCACGCGACCTAACCGTCCGTTAGACATCCGTTCTCGTTCAAAAATGCTCAATGAAACCATGCCTATGAAGAGATAACCCTGATGTGGATCAACCAGGCTCGATAAACGCGGCAACGGCGGGTTCACGGTCGACTGGTCGACCGCCACGCCATGGTCTGGTCAGGTCATCATGGAATGGCCGGCTTCCCCGTTCGGTGCGGCCCTTTCCTGGCCGAAAGTTCGGCAACGTATTCTGGCTGATCCGTTCGCACCCGTCGCGCGCCGAAATCGGCATGACGCGAAGCAACCGCGGAAAATATTCGAGCGAGTCGTCGCAGGGCAGGCTGGGTCAACTGCGCGGCTCGTCGCGGTCGATCAGGATCCGCTCGGCGGCGCCATCGAGATCTTCATATTGGCCGCTCCTCAAGGCCCACAGGAACCCGGCCAGCCCAAGCGCTCCGAGGAACAGGGCCACAGGTATGAGGTAGGCGAGCGTCGTCATGAGGAGTGTGCCAGTGCGCCAATGTCGGAGCGCCTGTCATGTCGGGCATCTTGCACCGATGCATGTGACACGAAACCTTGCAGGCGTAGCGCATTGCCGATGACCAGGAGGGAGGAGGCGGACATCGCGACCGCCGCGATCAGTGGTGTAACGTGCCCCAGAATGGCGACCGGCACGGCGATGCCATTGTAAACGATCGCGATGGCGATGTTCTGCCGGATCAGCAGTCCGGCCTTCCGCGAAATGTCTAAAGCAAGTGGGACCGCCAGAAGACTTTTACGCAGGAACACGAAATCCGCGGCGTTGCGACCGATATCCGCCGCCGTGGCCGGAGCGATCGAAACGTGTGCGGCGCCCAATGCAGGCGTGTCGTTGAGCCCATCGCCGACCATCAGCACCTTGTGGCCAGTTCGCGTCAATGCTTCGATGTGTTCGACCTTCCCGGAGGGAAGCAACGTGGGAACGAAGCGCTCGACGCCCAGCGCTTCCGCGACTTCGCCGCAGGCAGCTTCTGTGTCGCCCGACAGCATCTCCACCGACACGCCGGCGCCGTTCAGTTGCTCGATGGCCGCCTTGGTATCGGCACGCAGCTCATCCTCGAAATCGAAAGTCGCGACAATGACCCCGTCCTTCGTCAGAACGGTTCCGCCATAGCCTTGTTTGCCTTCGCCGACGGTGCGGGCTTTCCACTCACCCCATCCGCGGCGACCCAGCCGCCAGGTACTGCCCTCGGCGATGGCTTCGATGCCGAAGCCCGGATGCTCGCTGACGGACGCGAGTTTCGGCTGGCCGGCAAAGGCTGCATTGCCAGCGATTGCCTTCGAAAAGGGATGGCGGGAATGCGCTGCCATCTCGGCCGCCATGGCGAGCATCGTCGGATCGATGGACGGCGCATTGATCAGCCTGGGCAGTCCGAGCGTAAGCGTGCCGGTTTTGTCGAACAATGCCGTGTCGATCCCCGCCAGGCGCTCCATGGCGGAGCCGTCCCTGACCATGACGCCGCTTTCAAACAGCCGCCGCGCAGCGACCACCTGCACGATCGGCACGGCGAGACCGAGCGCACACGGGCATGTAATGATCAAAACGGCGATCGCGATTGTTATTGCCCGGTGCCAGTCGCCGGTCGCCGCCATCCAGCCGAGGAACGTCACAAAGGCGGTGAGGTGGACCACGGGGGCATAGAGCGCGGAGACGCGATCGGCGATCCTGCGATGGCGGGCGCGGCCGCCCTCTGCCGCTTCCATCAGCCGAACGATTTCGGCCAGGAATGAATCCTTCGCGGCGGCCGTCGCCTCGATGGTCAGCGGACCGGTGATATTGAGTGTACCGGCCTGGACCTGCGCCCCCGGGCCCACCGTTCTGGGCGTGCTTTCCCCGGAAACCAGGGAACAGTCCAGATCCGATGCCCCGCCAATGATCCTGCCGTCGATGGGCACCCTCTCGCCAGCCGCAATCAAGAGCGCCATTCCTGGTTCGATCTCGCCAACCGGCAAGTAGTCGCGCGAACCATCCTCGCGCAGCACCATGGCGCCGCGCGCCGCCAGCCGAGCCAGTCCGTTTACGGCCGTGCGTGCCCGTTCCCGCATCACGTGATCCAGCGTGCGGCCGATCAGCAGAAAGAACAGCAGCGACACCGACGCGTCGAAATAAGCACGGTCGCCATGGTTGATCGTCTCGTAGAGGCTCATGGCGTAAGCGAGCGATACCCCGACCGCGATCGGCACGTCCATGTTCATGCGGCTGTGGCGCAGCGCATTCCAGGCCGAGCGAAAATAGATGCCGCCGGCGAAAGCGAGCGCAGGAATGGCAATCAAGGCCGAGACCCAATGGAACAGGTCGCGGGTCGCGCCTTGCGCGCCGGACCAGACGGAGACTGATAGCAGCATGATGTTGCCCGCCGCAAAGCCGGCGACCGCGACGGCGCGGATCAGTTCCGAGAGCGTCCTGTCCTGCCCGTCAGCCTCGGGATCGAACAGGTGCGCGCCATAGCCCAGCCGTCCAAGTGTGGCGACGAATGGCGGAACCTCGTCGCCGCGCCACCGGACCGAAACACGTTTCGTTGAAAGATTGACACGAGCGCCTTCGACGCGATCCAGCTTGCCGATCGCCGTCTCGATCGTCTGGATGCAGGCGGCACAATGCACAGCCGGCACCGAGAGGTCGGTCTGGCGAAGATTTTCGCCAATCGAGCGACTCGCCAGTCTGATTTCCTGGCCAGAAGGCAGGACCAGTGTGACCTTTTCCAGGTCCAATGCCGTTTCGGCGCCTGGCGCGCAGCAGCTCATTGCAGCGCTCCATCGGAGATCATGATCCTGCGCACGTCGCGGAAAGGTCTTGCCAGACCGGCATCGGCGTCGATTTCGACGATCCACACACCGTCCCTTGGGATGTGCTGCAGTACAAACTCCTGGCCCGAGGCGGCGGCGAGCGTGATGGACTCATCTTCTTTCTCGTAAGCGGGATGGCGAAACAGCACTTTGACGCCATGCAAGGGAACCGCCTTGCCGGCGGCGTCGGTGACGCCATAGCGGACCTCACCGCCTGCGATGGTCAGTTTGCCAGTCCAGCCGAGGGCTGCCTGAGCTCGCCCTTGCTCGGCCTTTTTGTTGAATTGCTGGCTCGCCACATAGGTGTTTTCGACGACAAGGCCGGTCCAGCTCGTGTTGGCGAGCGTCGCCATGGTCAGATTGACCGCTATGACCACGCCGAAGAAGCCAAGGATGGTGAACAGCATATGCCTGCCGGTGAATTCGCGGGATTGTCGCGAGGTGTCGCTCATCTGGCGATCTCCGGTGCGTTGAAAGTGGCCGTGTATTCGTCCGACTCGAACGTTGCCTTGTTTTCGACCCGGAACTTGAAGCTTTGCGCTGCACCCCGAACCTGATCTGCCGGCTGACGCACGAAAACCTTGAGCATCTTCAGCCGGTCGGGTTCGACCGGGATGGCGAAGGAGCGATCCGCCGGCAGGTCGATGCCGACAACGCTCATTTCGGCTCCATGCAGGCCCTGCATCGTGACAATGATCGTTCTTGGTTCGGGGATCATGTTGAGCAGCTTGACGATGTAGCCGTTGCGGATCGAACCGTCGGACAGCGTCACGAACTGCGGGTTGCGATCGTGCAGGACATTCAATTCGAGCCGTTCGCGGGTCAGCAGCGAATAGAGCAGCGCGAGACCGACCGCCGACCAGGCGCCCATGTAGACGAAGGTGCGCGGTCGAAAGATCTTGCGGATATGGAAACGGGCCACCTTGTCGGAGAACAGGCCGTCAGCGCTCCTGACCAGTGACGGGTTGACTGAACCGGAGCCGCCCGGGGTCGCCAGCATCATGTTGGCGTTGTAGTCGGCCAGCGTCGCATAGGAAATCAGTCCGCGCTCCCTGCCGAGCTTGTCCATGATACCGTCACAGGTATCGATGCAGAGCGCGCAGGTGATGCATTCAAGCTGCTGGCCATCACGAATGTCTATCCCCATCGGGCACACCGCGACACAGGCATTGCAGTCGACGCAGTCGCCGACGGGCTGCCCGGCGGCAAGGACCCTCTTGGCGTGACGCGAGCGCGGTTCGCCGCGCCAGTCATTATAGGTGACGGTGAGGGAATTCTCGTCGAGCATGGCCGCCTGGATGCGCGGCCATGGGCACATGTAGGTGCAGACCTGCTCGCGCATCAGCCCGCCGAACGTATAGGTCGTCGCCGTCAGCACGGGCACGGTGATGTAGGCAACGGGGGCGGCGGTGCCGGTGAAGAGTTCCCCAAGCAGCGTCGGCGCATCGGCGAAATAGAAGATCCAGGCGCCGCCGGTCAGAACCCCTATGACCAGCCAAATGGCGTGTTTCGATGTTCGCACCACGAGTTTGCGCGCAGTCCAGGGACCGGCATCGAGCTTGATGCGCGCGTTGCGGTCGCCCTCGATGGCTCGCTCGACGACCAGAAACAGATCGACCCACACGGTCTGGGGGCACGTATAGCCGCACCAGGCCCGGCCGACGGTGGATGTGATCAGGAAAAGGCCGATACCGGCCATGACCAGCAGGCCGGCGACGTAGTAGAATTCCTGCGGCCATATCTCGATGAAGAAGAAGTAGAAGCGGCGGTTGGCAAGATCGACCAGCACGGCCTGGTCCGGGGCAAATGGCCCGCGATCCCACCGCAGCCAGGGCGTCAGGTAGTAGATCCCCAGCGTGATTGCCATCACCGACCACTTGAAGCGGCGGAAACTGCCAGAGGCCCGGTTCGGGAAGATCTTCTTGCGTGCGGCATAGAGCGGCTGACGGGTCTTGGCGGAGTTGACCGCATCGGCTTCGAGCCGTTCTATTTGCGTGTTATCGAGCACGAGAAGCTCCAGTCACCAGCGACGATTTTGCCGGAAGCCCAACCCATCGGTTTCTGGATGATGCCGAGGCCCGGCTCGCGCCGGGCCTCGTCGCTTGGCGGTGGGGGGGAGGACGAGAATAGGCTTGCGTACCTATTCTCCGCCACCAAGCGAATGGATATAGACCGCGAGTTCCTTGGCCTTGATCTCGCCGAGACGCCCGATCCAGGCCGGCATGACGCCGTGCTTCGGCGCGCGGACCTGCGCGGCGATGGCTGTTTCGCCAGACCCGTATAGCCAGATCGCGTCGGTCAGGTCGGGTGCGCCGAGCTCCCTGTTGCCCTTTGCATTCTCACCATGACAGGCCGCACAATTCTCGGCGAAAACATTGGCGCCGAGTTCGATCAGGCTTGTGTCCTGAACAGGATCGGAGAGGCTTGCGACATAGGCGCCGACCTGCTTGATCTGATCCGTCGTGATGATGTCACCAAAAGCAGGCATTTCCGACAGGCGCGTATCCGGGTCTGATGCGAAGCGGATGCCGTGCGCAATCGTTTGCTGGATCTGTTCGGCGTTGCCACCCCACAGCCAATCGTCGTCGTTTAGGTTGGGAAAACCCTTGGACCCTTGAGCGCCCGAGCCATGGCACTGCACGCAATTGACCTTGAACGCGGCGCCACCTGCGGCGACGGCGAATTCGCGTAGCGTATCGTCGGCAGTAATCTCGGAGACGGTCTTCGCCTGAATGGCAGCGACAAATTTACCCTTGGCCACTTCGGCCGCCGCCAGTTCATTCTTGACGTTTCTGCGGCTCGAATACCCCAGCACACCCCTGGTCGCGGAAGTCAGCATCGGCCATGCCGGATAGACGACGGTGTAGCCGATCGCCCAGGCGATGGTGATGTAGAAGGTGATGACCCACCAGCGCGGAAGCGGGTTGTTGAGTTCCTTGATGCCGTCCCACTCATGGCCGGTCGTCGAGATACCCGAAACCTCGTCGATATGCTCGCTGCCCATGATCAGTCGTCCTTGAGAGGAATGTGAGCGGCTCTCTCGGCTTGCCTGCGGCTGCCGGGGCGAAGTGCAAAGGCAACGCATCCGACGAAGAAAAGCGCCATGGCAAGCAGGCCCCAGCTGTCGGCAAACTCCCGCATGAAATTGTAGGTCATCGCCATTCTCCTCAGCGGTAGCCGGCGGCTTCGTCATAAGTCCTGAAATCGACCAGCGTGCCGAGCATCTGGAGATAGGCGACCAGCGCATCCATTTCGGTGACCTGCTGCGGATCGCCGTCGAAGTCCCCAACCTTGGCTTTCGGATAGCGTCTCTCCAGGCCCGATGTGTCGGCATTCGCATCGGCCTGCGCCATGAGATCGGCATTGGCATGAGCGATCATGTCGTCTGAATAGGGCACACCGACACGGCTGTTGGCGATCAGATGCGTCGAGAAATCCTTCACCTCGATTGGCATGTCCTTCAGAAACGCGTAGCTCGGCATGATCGATTCCGGCACCACGGAGCGTGGTTCGGTGAGATGCTGGACATGCCATGCGTTGGAGTAGCGGTCGCCGACCCGGGCGAGATCCGGCCCCGTGCGCTTCGAGCCCCACTGGAACGGGTGGTCGTACATCGACTCGGCCGCCAGGCTATAGTGGCCGTAGCGCTCGACTTCGTCGCGGAATGGCCTGATCATCTGGCTGTGGCAGAGGTAGCAGCCCTCGCGCACATAGATGTTGCGCCCGGCGAGCTCGAGCGGCGAATAGGGCCGCATGCCTTCGACCTTCTCGATGGTGTTGTCGAGATAGAAGAGCGGTGCGATCTCGACGATGCCGCCGACCGTTACGACCAGCAGGGACCCGAGGAGAAGCAGTGTGGCGTTCTTCTCGATGACCGCGTGTCTGTCCATCAAGCCCATTTTCTGGCTCCTGATCGCACAGGCTGGAGGGCGGGGATGGAGCGCGGCATCGGATCCTCCTCGCGCCGGTAGCCGAGGATGGTCATGGCGATGTTCCAGGCCATGATGAGGGCGCCCGACAGATACATCGCGCCGCCGATGGCACGCATGATGTAGTAGGGATGCATGGCTGCGACGGTTTCGGCGAAGGAGTAGACCAGGAAGCCCTGCTCGTTGTATTCGCGCCACATAAGGCCCTGCATGACGCCGGAGACCCACATCACCGCGGCGTAAACGACGATCCCAAGCGTCGCCAGCCAGAAGTGCCAGTTGACGAGCCGCAGCGAATAAAGCCGGTCGCGGTTCCATAACTTCGGGACCATGAAATAGATCGCGCCGAACGAGATCATGCCGACCCATCCGAGCGCGCCCGAATGGACGTGACCGATGGTCCAGTCGGTGTAGTGCGAGAGCGAGTTGACGGCCTTGATTGACATCATCGGGCCTTCGAAGGTCGACATTCCGTAGAAGGCGATGGCCATGACCATCATGCGGATGATCGGGTCGGTGCGCAGCTTGTCCCAGGCGCCCGAGAGCGTCATCAGGCCGTTTATCATGCCACCCCATGACGGCATCCAGAGCATGATGGAGAACACCATGCCGAGGGTCTGGGCCCAGTCCGGCAGGGCGGTGTAGTGGAGGTGGTGCGGACCGGCCCAGATGTAGAGAAAGATCAAAGCCCAGAAGTGGATGATCGACAGCCGGTAGGAATAGACGGGTCGGTTGGCCTGCTTGGGAACGAAATAATACATCATGCCGAGGAAGCCGGCGGTCAGGAAGAAGCCGACGGCGTTGTGGCCGTACCACCACTGCGTCAGGGCGTCCTGTACGCCGGAGAAGGCTGAATAGCTCTTGGAGCCCAGGAAGGAGACCGGCATCGACAGGTTGTTGATCACATGCAGCATTGCGATGGTCACGATGAAGGCAAGGTAGAACCAGTTGGCGACATAGATGTGCGGTTCCTTGCGCTTTAGGATCGTGCCGAGGAACAGGATGAGATAGGCGACCCAGACAATGGTCAGCCACAGGTCCACATACCATTCGGGCTCGGCGTATTCGCGGCTCTCGGTTATGCCGAGCAGGTAGCCGGTCGCCGCCATGACGATGAAGAGCTGGTAGCCCCAGAACACGAACCAGCCGAGATCGCCGCCGAACAGCCGAGCGCGGCAGGTGCGCTGGACGACATACAGCGACGTGCAGAGCAGCGCATTGCCGCCGAAGGCGAAGACGACGCCCGACGTATGCAATGGCCGTAAACGGCCGAAATTGAACCAGGGCTGGATGTTGAGATCCGGGTAGGCGAGCTGCAGGGCGATGACCACGCCGACCAGCATGCCGACGACGCCCCAGAATACGGTGGCGATGGCACCGTAGCGGATCGGCCCATCCATGTAAGCGGCGGGGTCGATCGGAACTGCCGGCTTGAACTCCGTGTTGCGCAACAGAATCGCAGTGAAGCCAGCCACGGCGAAGAACAAAACCCACATATGCCGGCGAAAAGGTTCATCTACGCCGAAGCCGGCAGCCACCAGGGCCGCAAACGCAAACAGGCTTAGAAGGACGATCTCTGTGCCGAATTTCATCGCAAGCCCCGATTTCCGATTCCGGCGGGCGCCAAACCGCAGTGCCTTATTGCGCAGCCGTGGCCTGCTCGCCCTGATCCATGTCAGAGCCGCACGATTTTGCTTCGAGCAGGATCGAGTTCGGTGCGATCAGACTGTGGCGATCGAATGTGGAAGCGCGGCACCGGCCGCCACGCTTATGGACAGGCCCGGCGTCCCAGGTCGGGCCGGGTTTGGAGGCGATCGCGGGCGTGTGGGAAGCGCGCCTTCTGTGACGCTGGAAAGTAGGCCGATGCCTTGCCGAACGTCGATCGTTTCAATGCCTTGGGACAGCCAGCGCCAGCGTTGCGCTAACTTCGTGACATACATGGTTCGGGGAGACGGCGATTTTCCCCTGCGTATGAAGCGTATTGACTTCGGCCGAGTGCGATCCTGCCTGGAACAGCCGGTTGCACGTCGAGCACGTCGAGGATGGATGCTTCGCCGACGAGTTGGCCGAAACGCACCTGGCTCATGCGATCGGATGGAGAGCGGGCTGTCGCTATGCGACTTCTTCTAACGCCCAACGCGAGCATGCCCTGCCCCGAACGAAGTAAGTGACGTAGGCCATGCAGCTTCGGTGTCATTCAAACGGCGGTTGCGCCTCGGCCGCCGCAGCGCCGTTCCAGCCGGCTCATGCTGTCCACGGTGATACGGCGGTTGTTCTCGATCCGAATCACGCCGTCCATTCTCAGGCTGGTCAGCTGACGGCTCACGGTCTCGTTTGTAATTCCAAGGAAATCAGAGATGTCGGCACGCGTCATCGGCAGCTCGAAGCACGCCGACCTGGCCGCCGGGTCAACACTGGAACCGATGTTCCGGGCGATCATGAGGAGAAAGCTCGCCACCTTCTCCGGTGCGGTCTTGCGCCCCAGAGTCACCATCCATTCGCGTGCCTCGTCGAGTTCGTTCAGCGCCTGCTTGAACAGGCGATGCACAAATTCCGGTGATTCCTTCATCAACCGTTCGATGGCCGCTCTCGGAAACGAGCATAGCGAGACAGCTGTTGCCGCTTCCGCATTGATCGCGCTTTTCATCTTGAAGGGCCGTCCCAGAAAATCCGGCGCGAACTGGAGACCGACGATCTGCTGGCGGCCGTCCGAAAGGCTCTTCGTGAGCTTCACCACGCCTGAAAGCACGTTTGAATAACAGTCGACCGCCTCGGCGTCGCCGATCAGTTCGACCCCCGGCTCGATATTGTGCCGCGACGACGTCTTGGCGAGCTGAGCCAAATGGTCTGGTTCGAGCGCACCACAGACACCGCGGTGCCGTGCCTCGCAAGACAGGCAAAGAACGGGAATGCCGGAACTGTGAATGTCCTGCCGTAATGTCATTCGATCGCTCTACCGGTCCACTTGCGGGCAGGATAGCAATCGACGGTAGAAAAATCCTTGCGGCAGTTTGTCCGTGCTGAACGTTGATCGAAATCAGGGCTTAGGCTCATCCAAGCATCCACAGTTCCGGCGACGCAAACACGGTGGACCACGACATGCGACTGGAGCTAGCTGCCAGACTTGGCGAGAACGTCCCGCGCTATACCAGTTATCCGACCGCGCCGCATTTCCATGCGGGGGTCGATGCCGTCGTTTACCGAGGCTGGTTGGAGGCGCTCGAAGGTGGTGACGAGATATCGCTTTACCTGCATATTCCCTATTGCGACAGGCTCTGCTGGTTCTGCGCGTGCCATACCAAACAGACGCGCCACTACGAACCAGTGACCACATATCTGCGCTCACTGCATGCCGAGATCGCCACCGTCTCCAGTCTTGTCACCGGCAAGGGCCGAGTTCGCGCGGTTCATTTCGGCGGCGGTTCGCCGACGATGCTCAAACCGGAAGATATCGTGGCGCTGGGAACCGTCCTGCGCAACAGCTTCACGTTTCTCCCCGGTGCAAAGATCAGCGTTGAGATCGAACCCAACGATATGGACGATGCCCGCCTCGATGCACTTGCCGAAATCGGCATGACAAGGGCGAGCCTCGGCGTCCAGGATTTCGACCCGAAGGTGCAGAAAGCGATCAACCGCGAGCAGAGCTTTCTGCAGACCAAGACAGTTGTTGATGGCATTCGTTCGCGCGGCGTCGAATCCGTCAATCTCGATCTGCTCTACGGCCTGCCGCATCAGACCAGGGAGAGCGTCGCCTCCACGGTTGCACAGGCGCTGACCCTGGAACCGGATCGGATCGCGCTTTTTGGCTACGCCCATGTGCCGTGGTTCAAGAAACATCAGACGATGATCGACAAGGCCTGGTTGCCGGGTCCGGCGGAGCGGTTTGCCCAATCGCAATTGGCAGCGCGGGCGATCATGGACCAGGGATACGAAGCAATCGGGCTCGATCATTTCGCCAAGCCGGGCGATGCGCTGGCGCTTGCGGCACGCGCCGGGACTTTGCACCGGAACTTCCAAGGCTACACCGAGGACTGCTACGAGACCTTGATCGGCCTTGGCCCATCGTCCATCAGCCAGTTTCGCCAGGGCTATGCACAGAATATGCCTTCGACCGCCGAGTATGGACGCATGGTTGCTGATGGCGGGCTGGCCGCTGTTCGGGGTATCGCGCTTTCCGACGACGACCGTGTTCGCGGCTGGATCATCGAGCGATTGATGTGTGACTTCGCCTTCTCGGCGATTGAGCTGGTGGAGCGCTTTGGCGAAGCCGGCCAAAGACTTCTCCTCAAGGCGAGTTCCACGGCCCTCCAAGATCCTGCGCGGTTGCTTGAACTTGATGGTGACCGCTTCGTCGTGCCTGCGGAAAGCCGGCCCTTTGTCAGGAGCATCGCGGCAAAGTTCGACAAATATTTCGAAAGTGGAACGGCCAGGCACTCAGCGGCAGTCTGAGCACCGCAGAGGAACGGTCATGGTTCTCAGTCGATCGTGAACCGATTGCGCTACATTTTTCACTGTTGATCGGCGACCGTCGTGTCGAGACAGGATTCGGAGCGGACCAGACGCGTCTTGGTATAGCGACGATATCGTCCGGTCGTGCCTTCCGGCGCCGTATTCCATTTCGCAGTCCCTGAAGCGCCACGTCGAGTCCGGCCTCTTTTCTGTATCGGAAGCAGTCGACAATCGTCCTGGCCAGATCATGGTTGTCGGCCGACAGCTCCCTTCGGCCTTGCAACAAGAATCCGCAAGGACCGTGCCAGCTGCAGCAGGCGCCGCCGCATCGCACCACCACACTATCCACCCGTGGCTCGCGCTAACCTTTGATTGGTTCGCGCCAGGCCGACGCCCGTCGAAACCGAGCCTCGGCAACATTCCGAGTCGTAAGCGGCTGGCCACGCTCTTGGTGCCGGTGGCAGAAAGTCCGCAAGCACCCCGGCAGCGCCGTCAAGCGTGGGACAACCCGTCCACCCGAATATCCGCCGGCGCAGTTTCAGTGAAAAGCGGGCCTAGGCTAGACGGCTCTCTTGTTACCCCAGAGCATAACGTGCAGCTGCGGCAGCACACGGGCTTCGAACCACCTGTCGCGGGTCACGGCATCAACCAGCCACTCCATGCGCTTCAATATTCCGTCAAGGTCGACAGGAGCGTCTTCATTTGCGGGGCGTGGCGGCGTGTGATTGCCGGGTTGCAGATAGATCGGAAGTCGCGGAAATCTCGCAGCGGCGTCTTTCGCGTAGGCGTAGTCCCTTTCGTCGAAAACAATGAGCTTGAGCACGACTTGCGGCCTGCCTTGTGCCGCCTGGAGGCACGCCTCGAAAGCGGCCCAATCGGTCGTCATTTGGCTTGACGGCGGCTTTGGGCTGAGGACTAGCACGTCGAGGTCGGCAAACCAGTCCCTGGCCACCGAACCTTGGGTTTCCAGCGCAAAACGGTAACCTTCACCATGGCCTCGCTCGATGAGCGCGCCGAGCGGCTGGATGGCCGGATTGCCGCCTGACAGCGACACCATCAGCGGGCGGCCACCGGAAAGCGCAAGCACGTTTTGCCACACCGCGCCAATGGACATCATCTCCCATTCATGGCGGAATTGATTGTCCACCGCATGCAGGCTGTCGCACCAGGAACAGCGATAGTCACACCCGCCGGTTCTGACGAAGACCGTCGGCAAACCGATGAGCACGCCCTCGCCCTGGATCGTCGGCCCGAAAATCTCACTCACGCGGATTGCGGGATGCGTATCGGTCATGGCCGGTATTCCGCCCAGGTTTTCGGCGTTTCGCTCACCCGCACGGCCGAGGTTTCGCGCAGGCGTGCCTTGCACCATTCATAAAAATGTCTGGCCAGATATTCCGCCGTGACTTGCTCATGTCCCAGCACGTCGTTGAGATGTCGGTGGTCGAAGCTCTCGTCGATGTAGCGTTTGAATGGCGCCAAATCGTGATAGTCGCGCACGAAGCCGTTGTCGTTCAGTCCATTCGCTGAAAGCTCCACTTCAACGATGTAGTTATGCCCGTGCAGGCGCGCGCATTGGTGATCGGGTGGCAACGAGGTGAGCTGATGCGAGGCTGAGAAGTGGAATTCCTTGGTGATGCGGAACATTACGCGGTCCTCCTTCGCAGCGCATCGAGCCAGAAGTCGGAGTCCTCGTAGTCGGTGGGGTCCGGCTGCCCAGAGAGATGAAACGCCTCGCGCCGCTCGACGCAGGTCCCGCACCTCCCGCAGTGACGCTCGGCGCCCTTGTAGCAGGACCAGGTCTGCGCAAACGGCGTGCCGTATGCTGCTCCATTCCTAACAATGTCCGCCTTCGTGAGATTCACATAGGGTGCATAAATGCGAATCTCCGCGTAGCCGTCGAGCGCGTGGTCCTGCATCATCTGGAAAGCGTCGATGAAGGCCGGACGGCAGTCGGGATAAATGAAATGATCCCCACCATGCACGGCCGTCGCCACCGCCTCAGCGCCGTGCGCTGCGGCGAAGCCGAAGGCAATGGCCAACATGATGGCGTTCCGGTTCGGCACCACCGTGACCTTCATCGTGTCTTCGGCGTAGTGCCCGTCGGGCACGTCCACATTATCGGTCAGCGCGGAGCCGGAAAGGCCGCCGCCGATCTCGTGGATGTCGATGATGCGGTGCGGGACGCTCAGTCGCTCCGCGCAAAGGGCGGCGAAGCCCAATTCCTTCCTATGCCGTTGGCCGTAATCGAAAGATAGGAGGCCGGCGAGTTCGTGCTCCGCTGCCACCTTGTGAGCAAGGGTAACGGAGTCCAATCCGCCGGAGCAGACGACGAGAGTCTTCATTTTTGGGTCCTTGTTTTAACCGGGTAGGCTGCGACCGGAGATTTCTCTGCGCTCCCAGTACTTCAGGAAATCCATTTTGTGAAGTGAACGGGGGACGAGTTTCATGCGCTGACGTGCCGCTGTGTGCAAGGCGCCCTCGCGGTGAGCCTGCAAGGAACACGGACTAGCGAAACGTCACGCTTCAGCGGAATGCTCAAAGGCGAGCGCACCGGAATATGCTCTGCAGGAGGTCCGGACCTTCGTAAACAAAGTTCTCGACGATCAAGCGCCCGGCGGTCCAGAGCTTCGAGGGACGCCACCGCGAGGGTTTCAGGTACAAGACGGCCCGAAGATGGGCTTGCCGCAAGAGAACGGACTTACCAGTGGGATGTTCAGCGACGCCGATGCAGATGTCTGGAATGATCACGACATCAATTGTCGCGGCAACTTTGGCCTCGGGTTCCGTAGATCCAGCGCATTCCGCTTCAGGATCGGTTCGAACCGGAGCACGCCCTCGGTCAATGGACGACCGGCAAACCCTGAATGATCGGTCGTGAGCCGACATCTGTGAACAAGCGGTGTGGTCGATTGCTATCACCCATGTGTTGCGCGCAGGTACCTTATGGCAGTGGATGAACTGGATTTGATGGTTTTACGGCTGGCGGTCGAAAGCGTCCGCTCGCTCTCCTTAAGCTTCGCTGAAAAGGCCGCCGAGGTAGCCACCAGGAGCCGCGGCATCCTGCTTTTCGACGTGCGGGTCGACGGTCATGCGGGGGTCCAGCGGGTCGCAGCCATCCGATATCAGGGCGACCAGATCGGCGTGCTGGCGTTGGACAGACAGGGCCTTGTTACCCACCATTGCATCGTCAACGGTACGTTCTCACATTTCATTGCGCCCTTGGAGACCTGGCACAGCATGCCCCTGTCGATGCAGGCCAAGATCGATGCCAACGGCCATGCCAGTCTCTTCCTAGGGGCCTTGCGAAATGCCGGACATTTGCTGGGCAGCTAGCATTTGGCCAGAATGCATCTGTGAATTTTTGCATGCGCATCGCTGCCGAACCGCCGGCATGATTGTCGTGCTCGAAAACGGCGGCGGCGATCGCGGCAAAGCGATCGCCGCGATGATGGCGATCTACGCGTGGGCGTTGCATCGATGCGCGATCGTTTAGACAGAGGTCTCCGCCTGGCATCGAGCAACATGCACGGAGGACGCAAAGCGCAAATGCATCAAGTATTTGAAGGGACGAGCCCCTCGCGCAAATGGAGCTTGCGCTGCCGTTGTCGTCCCATCGTGCCGCCGAACTCGGGGGCGTGACGATCGACCACGATGGCCTATTTTTTTGCAAAGCCGAATGTCCCGATTCCGAAGCCAAGGAAAAAACTCCGACCACAGCGAAGAATAGTAACAACACGGCGACGCGAGCCGCCTTGCGCTCTAGCAGGGGAGGTGCTTGCGGTGCTCTCACCGACACAAGATCGCAAATGGCACGTGGGTGAGCACCAGAACTGGCGACACGCATGGTGATCGGCTTGACTCGCTGGAGGAAGCACAAGGCCTCAGTGGGCGGAGGCGCCAGCGACGGTCGAATACTGACTGGCTGCTCGGGATCTGATCGTTGAAATGACGTAGGATTTGGTTGCTTAAGCCGATCCGAACCATTTCCCGGAGACCACACCCACCATGAACGATCTTGCGCTG
>NZ_JAMYKY010000035.1:0-40492 GCF_040317695.1 Mesorhizobium sp. M1403
TTGAGGCTACCCCACCCGACCATCCGCCTTCGGGGGCGGTCCCCCCCCCCCGCACTGGGGGCGGGACGCCCCCCAGGAACCCCGCCAATGACCGAAACCCCGACCGTTCTTTCCACCACAGCCGAAATCCCTGTCGAAGGCCTGCCACCGGGCTTCGGCGAAGGCATCGCCGGCAAGGCGGCTTTTTTTATCGCCGTCGCCTTCTCCATCTTCCAGATCTACATCGCCGCCTACGGCAGCCTGCCGAGCCAGGTCGTGCGCGCCATGCATGTCGGCTTCCTGCTGCTGCTCGGCTTTGCCCTGATCGCCAATCTGCGTGCCAAAAGCGTCCCGGCGAAAGCAGTGTTCTGGACGCTCGGCGTGCTTGGCTTCGCCACCGGTCTGTACAATTGGGTGTTCTATGCCGACCTCATCCGCCGCTCCGGCTTTCTCACCACGCCTGACCTGATCGTCGGCGCGGTGCTGGTCGTGCTGGTCTTCGAGGCGGCGCGGCGATTGATGGGGCTGCCGCTCGCCGTCATTGCCTTCATCTTTCTCGCCTACGCATTTGCCGGCAATCATCTGCCGCCGCCTTTCATCCATCGCGGCTATGATTTCGCCCAGCTCGTCGACACCTTCGCCTATGGCACCGAAGGCATCTACGGCACGCCGATCTATGTTTCGGCCGCCTACATCTTCATCTTCGTCGTCTTCGCCGCCTTTCTTGAGCGCGCCGGCATGATCGCGCTGTTCAACGATTTTGCGCTTGGCATGGTCGGCTCATGGCGCGGCGGCCCGGCGCAGGTCTGCGTGCTGTCCTCGGCGCTGATGGGCACCATTTCCGGCTCCGGCGTCGCCAACGTGGTGGCCAGCGGCCAGTTCACCATCCCGCTGATGAAGCGCTTCGGCTTCCGCTCGGCCTTCGCCGGAGCCGTCGAGGCGACCTCGTCGATGGGCGGCCAGATCATGCCTCCGGTGATGGGTGCGGTTGCCTTCATCATGGCCGAGACGCTGAACATTCCCTATGCCGCGGTGGTCAAGGCGGCGATCATTCCGGCGCTGCTCTATTTTGGCGCCTGTTTCTGGCAGGTGCATTTGGAGGCCGGCAAGGCCGGCCTGCACGGCATGGCCAAGGCCGACCTGCCCAATCCGTGGGATGCGGTGAGACAACACTGGCCGCTGGTACTGCCGCTCGCAGCACTGATCTACCTGCTGTTTGCCGGCTACACACCGGTCTTCGCCGGCACCATGGGCCTGGCGTTGACCATTGTGCTTATCCTCGGCACGCCGCTGGCGGCATCGATCGGGCCGCTCGCCTTCCGCGTCGTCTTCTGGCTGGCGCTCGGGCTTGCCGCCGCTTCCTTCATGAAGTTCGGCGTCAACATCCTCAGCCTGGTCATCGCCGTGCTGGTCGTCGCCTGCCTCACCTTCAAGGGCGGGCGCGAGACACTGCGCATATGCGTCGATTCCCTTGCCGAGGGAGCAAAGAACGCGCTGCCGGTCGGCATTGCCTGCGCCATCGTCGGCATCGTCATCGGCACGCTGACGCTCACCGGCATCGCCTCGACCTTCATCGGCTGGATCATCTCGATCGGCGAGAACAATCTGTTCCTGTCGCTGCTTTTGACCATGCTCACCTGCCTGGTGCTCGGCATGGGCATCCCGACCATTCCCAATTACATCATCACCTCGTCGCTAGCCGGGCCGGCGCTTCTGTCGCTCGGCGTGCCGCTGGTGGTCAGCCATATGTTCGTCTTCTATTTCGGCATCATGGCTGATCTCACCCCGCCCGTGGCGCTGGCCGCCTTCGCCGCCGCACCCATGGCCAAGGAAAGCGGCCTCAAGATCGGCATCCAGGCCACCAAGCTTGCCATTGCTGGCTTCGTGGTGCCGTTCATGGCGGTCTATACCCCGGCGCTGATGCTGCAGGACCCCGGCCCGATCGCCGCCCAGTTCGGCTATCCCGTCGAGGTCGCCTACATCGTCATCAAAGCCTGCATGGGCATCGTCCTGTGGGGCGCCGCCGCCGTCGGCTTTCTCGCCCGGCGCATGGCCTGGTGGGAACGCCTCGTCGCCTTCGCCGCTGGCGTGCTGCTGGTTGCGGCGCTGCCGCTCACCGACGAGGCGGGCTGGGCGCTGTCTCTTGCCTGGATCGGGTGGCACTGCTGGCGCGCGCGGCAGGCGTCGCTGGCCAATTCGGCATGAGCCTCTGCATCGTCGCGGCCGGCAAGACGATGACGCTCGCGGTCGCCGCCTTCACGCTCTCCTGGACGCATTCTGTGGAGAAGACCCAGTGGCAGGAAGACTGGAAGGTGCTGCCGTCCGGCCTGCAACTCGTCGAGGCACGAATCAAGGGCTCGGGCGCCGGCATGGAGCCACCGCAAGGCTCGGCGCTGCGCGACGGCTGGTGGGTCTATGCGCCCCGGGTCGGGCCACAGCCGCGCCTGGTGCTCGCCGCCTCGGGCGCCACGGGTCAAGGCTGGACGCTGTGCACGGCTCAGGACTGCCGCGAATTTGGCAAGGTGGCAGGCGACACGATCTCGCTGGAGCCGTGCGGGTCGGAAGGCTCTAGCCAGCCACGGTAGCGGGCGATCATGCCGGCAAGCGGATGCGAGATATCGACATGGAAGCGGAAGCGGCCATCCTCCACCGTTTCGTAGGAAGTCGAGCGTGGACCGAGCCACATCGGCAGCGGCAAGCCAAAAAAGCTCCAGCGGCGCAAGACCAGTGCCAGCCGGCCGTCCTCGGCAACCAGTGCCATCGCGAAGGTCAGCGGGCCGAAGCGTTCGCACAGCAGGCGCTGCAATCGACCCCGGCCTGCGAACTGTAGGCTCGAAAAACTGTGCTTGCCGAATGTCCGCGTCCAGGTCTCGCCGTCCTTGTCGGTGTCGAAGCGGACATGAACCGGGATGTCCTCGCTTGCTCCGGGGAAGCCGACCATCCAGGCCATTAGCCGGCCAAGAACATTGTGCCCGCGTTCTACGCTAGCGCGGCCTGCGGCCGTGATCGTACGGTCATGCATTGACCGAATTGCCTCGGGAAGGCCTTGCCAGGCGGCACCGAGCAGCTCGGCATAGAGCGGCTTGTCCTCGTCCGCGGCCCCGTTCCTGAAGCCGGTGTAGATCGTCCGCCCGGCGAACAGGGCCTCATAGTCCCGGAGCTCTAAATCGCGCACCGCCGCCCGTGCGCCCGGCGCGGGCTGATGTCCGGCCAGCACTTTGCGGACCAGCGCTTCAACCGCCATCGACGGGATCAGCGGCCCATCGTTGCCCTCGGCCAAGAGATGCCACGAGCGCTTGCCGGTGGCGCCCGCGCGGTCCGATCCCTCCACCTCGACGAACATGCCGCCGCGATGCTCGCCCCAGCGCAGCCGGTTCGTCGCCTGATGCATCAGCGGCGCCAGCGGCGAAAGCGAACCGATCAACCCGGCGCGCACCAGCCAGGCGAGGCCGATCAGGGTGCGGTGCAGCACCGCGGGTACCGGCCCGGCTCCCATCCAGATGGTCCTCGCCTCCGGCCAAAGCTCGGCCAGAGCACGCAGGTCCGGAACGTCGACCAGCGAAAACAGCGTGTTTCGAAGCGGCAGCCGGCCCGGCGGCGCGATAGTATAGCGCAGCTGCTCGGTAAACGGACAGCCTTGTTCGGGACGGCCATTACGAACAAGGCGCACCGGCTGACCGGTGTAACCGGCGATAGCGCGAATGACGTTTCCGCCGACACCGGCGAAGGGCGACGGCGCGATGCCGCCGCGAATTCCGTCGACCCGCGTCAGGTCCGAAGACAGGCGGCGCACAACCGCCGCCGTCAGCACCGGAAAGCTCGAGACTCCGGATAGCACGAAGACGCCGGCGTTTCGCGCCGCCTCGTCGAACGCAGAGACACCGGCGACGAAATCCGAGCCGTCGGCAAGATCGAGATAGTTGACGCGCCGGGCGATGCATGCCTCGATCAGGCCATAGCGTCCCTCGCCATAGGCCTGGAACGGACCGCTCGCGTCGACCACAATATCAGGCTCAAATGCAGCGAGTTGCACGGCGAGATCGCCGTCACGGTCGAACAGTGCCGGCAGCAGTTGCGCTGCCGTCGGGGCGCGCTTCTTGCAATACGCGTCAGCCTTGGCGAGCGAGCGCCCGGCGACGAACAGGATCAGATGGGGCTCGCCCTCCAAAAGCTCGACGGTGCGACCGCCAAAGGTGCCATAACCGCCGACGACAAGAACCTTCATCCGCAGTTCCCCCAAAATGCCCCGCGCCGCTCCCGGCCACGGCGATGAGCCTAGCCGATCAATCTTGCCCTCACCTCGGCGGAAGGGATTTCACAATTGTCCTTCTTGCCGAACAGGGCGTAGCAGTTCTTTGCGATGCGATCGTAGAGCCAGTCGCGAAGCGGGCGCGGCAACAACAGCAGGATCCGCGCCGCTCGCCATGGCCAGCCGAGTTCGGCCATGACGGCAACGAAACTGTCCAGGCCTGTGAAAGCCGCGCCATCGACGATGACGAGATTGGTCTCGTAGCGATCCGTCTGCAGCCCGTATTTCTTGAACAGCATCTCGCCGAGCGGCGATTGCGCCGTTACGAAATGGAAGTGGCCCTTGCGGTCGAGCTTTACCACCGTCCGCACAAAACCCGAGCACAACACGCAGACGCCGTCGAACACGATCAACGGGCGACTTGATTCGAATTCTGGCGGCTCAGGAGAATGGTTCGGCTTGACGATCACGTGGCGCCCGGCAGCTGGTATCAGGCGACACTAGGCCTGCCGGCGGCTGGATCAAGCCCGGAATGTTAGAGGCTTGGCGTTGTCGCCCGACGTCTGTCGGTCAGCGCAGGGCGCTCGGCGCGATAGGTCGTTGACCGGTTGTCGGCGTCGGGCCGGCAGATACGGCTGTCGTGACGGCTTTCCCTGGTCATCATCAGTGCACGCTGATCCCAAGCGTGTTGCCACGGCGCGCGCAGGCGGGGCCTGGGCCGCGCATGTAATAGCGCTCGGGCCGATAGGTCGGCGCGACGAATTCGCGAATGGCGGCGGCATAGCCGGCGATTTGATTCCAGAAGCTCATTTTACTCGGTCCCTGTCCCGTTTCGGATGTCCCTTCCGAATTGCTGGGATCATAGCGTCCAAGCGTGAATAGTCGGTGAACGCGATGTTAATCTCTGGTCGAAAATGCCTTTGTTCATGGCTGCAATGCGGCTGATTCGCGGTGTTTCCGTGCTGTCCGTTGGCATTTCGCCCAGTGTGACTTTTGCATCACATATGTTTCGCCTGAATGTCGCCGAGGCGCGCGTTTGTTTCACTTTTGCTGCCACCGCGAAATTTCCGTGCACGTGGTCGAAAAACCAGGAACCGGCCCGTCAGCCGCACGTTGATTTCCCAGTGCCGGGACGAACCGGGTGCGCGGGCTGCAGCTTCCGGCTGAAGCCGCAGCCAAAAATCCGAAACAGCAAGAGCAATGGAAAGGCAAAGGCCATGGGCTTCTTTTCGAAGGACATCAAAACACTCGACGATCTCTTCGTGCACACGCTGCGCGACATTTATTACGCCGAGAAACAGATCGAGAAATCGCTGCCGAAGATGATCGACAAGGCGAGTGATCCGCAGTTGAAAGCCGGCTTTGAGAAGCATCTCGCCCAGACCAAGGGTCATATTCAGCGTGTCGAGCAGGTGTTCGAGCTGCACGGCGTGAAGGCCAAGGAAGTCGACTGCCCGGCCATCGATGGCATTCTCGAAGAGGCCGATGAGGTCAGCGGCGACATCGCCGACAAGGAGGTCCTCGACGCTGCACTGATCGCGTCCGCCCAGGCGGTCGAGCATTATGAGATGACCCGTTACGGCACCTTGATTGCCTGGGCCAAGCAACTGGGCCGCAGCGACTGCGCCAATGTGTTGGCCAACAACCTCAAGGAGGAACAGGCAACCGACCGCAAGCTTACCGAGATGGCGGAAAGCAAGATCAACCTGCAAGCCGCCGAGTAGGGCCGCGATCGAGAATGGAGTTCAGGCAAGGCTGGGCCGAAAGCCCGGACTTGCCTTTTGCGCCGCCGGAACCGGAACGGACTTTGCCCGTTCTCGGTTGAACGTTGTCGCGCAGGGAGTTTGTCATGGCGCCGCGCCCCGCCTGGAGAGGGTACCTCAAGCTTTCGCTGGTCACCTGCGCGGTCGAAGTGACCAATGTCGTCACCCAGGCCGAAAAAGTTTCGTTCCGCGTGCTCAACCGCAAGACTGGCAACACTGTCAGGCGCGTCTATGTCGATTCGGCAAGCGGCAAGCCGCTCGATGAAGGCGACGAGATCAAGGGCTACGAGATCGGCGACGGCGATTTCGTCCAAATCGAGGAGGAGGAGATCGAAGCCGTCCAGATCGAATCCTCGCATACGATGAGCCTCGACGGGTTCATCGAAAAATCTTCGATCCAGCAGATCTATCTCGACACGCCCTATTATGTGACGCCTGCGGACGATGTCTCGGAAGAGGCTTTTGCCGTCATCCGCGACGCCATGGCCGCCAAGAAGACGGCGGGCCTTGCCCGCATCGTGCTCTACCGCCGCGAGCGTCCGGTGGTCATCGAGCCGCTGGAGAAGGGCCTGCTGCTGACGACGCTGCGCTATGGCGATACGGTTCGCAGGCCGGAGATGGTGTTCGGCGACATCAAGCCGGTGAAGACCGACGCCGAGATGATCAGGCTGGCCGAACACATCGTCGATGAGAAACAGGCGAAGTTCGATCCTTCCGAATTCGAGGACAAATACGAAAACGCGCTGATCGAGCTGGTCCGCGCCAAGAAGGCCGGCAAGAAGGCACCGAAGACCAAGGCAGAACCGCGGCCCTCCAACGTCGTCAATCTCTTCGATGCACTGAAGAAGAGCCTTTCGTCGGAGGCCAGCCCGCCGGCAAAGGCCAGACGCCCGGCAAAAGCCGCCAAGCCCAAAGCCGCCCGGCGCAAATCGGCTTAGGATCAGACCATGGCCGGCCTCGAGCAATATCACGCCAAGCGCGATTTCAAGAAGACCGCCGAACCGGCCGGTAAGCTCGCGCGCGGCAAGAAAGCCGAGCCGGGTGGCATCTTCGTCATCCACAAGCATGCCGCCACCAGGCTTCACTACGACCTTCGTCTCGAGCATGGCGGCGTGCTGTGGAGCTGGGCGGTCACGCGAGGCCCCAGCCTCGACCCGCATGAGAAGCGGCTCGCCGTGCATGTCGAGGACCACCCGATCGACTATGCGCCGTTCGAAGGCACCATCCCCAAGGGCCAATATGGCGGCGGCTCGGTCATTGTCTGGGACGAAGGCACGTGGGTCCCCGAAGGCGACCCTGCCAAAGGGATGAAGAAAGGCCATATCAATTTCGAACTGCATGGCCACAAATTGCATGGCGCCTGGCATCTGGTGCGGCTGAAGCCGCGGCCCGGCGAAAAACGCGACAACTGGCTGCTGATCAAGTCCGACGATGCCGCCGCGCGTCCCGGTGAGGACATTTTGCAGGAGGCGCCGCAATCGGTGAAATCCGGCCTGACCATCGAGGAGGTCGGCGAAGGCAAGACCGCCGACGGCAAGAAGCCAAGGGTTTGGCAGTCCGACAGGCCGGCCGCCGGCAAAGCGAAGGCTGTCGCGGCAAGGCGGCTCGAATTCGTCGAGCCGGCGCTCGCCACGCTGGAGCGGGACGCCCCGCCCGGTAAGGACTGGCTGCATGAGGTGAAGTTCGACGGCTATCGCATGCAGGCGCAGCTTGCCGGTACCGAGGTGCGGCTTTTGACACGCACCGGCCTCGACTGGACCGACAAATTTGGTGGCTCAATTATCGCGGCACTTGGCGGCCTGAAATGTACCGATGCCGTCATCGACGGCGAAATCGTCGTGCTGGCGGATAATGGCGTGTCGTCCTTTTCGCTGCTTCAGCAAGATCTGTCGGCGGGCCGTACGGACCGTTTCATCTACTATGTCTTCGACCTGTTGCAGCTCAATGGTCAAGACATCCGTTCCGAGCCGCTGGTCGAGCGCAAGGAAAGGCTGCGCAGCCTGCTCGCCGGACAGACCGAAGAGCAGGCCGTGCGCTTCAGCGACCACTTTGCCGAGCCCGGCAAGATCATGCTGGAGCATGCTTGCCGCCTGGGCCTCGAAGGCGTCGTCTCCAAGCGTGCCGATGCGCCCTACCGCAGCGGGCGTGTTCCCTCCTGGGTGAAGTCGAAATGCACGGCGCGCCAGGAATTCGTCATCGGCGGCTACATGCCGTCGGACAAGACCGGGCGTGGCCTGCGCTCGCTGCTGGTCGGCTATCACGAGGGCGGCAAGCTGCGCTATGCCGGCCGCGTCGGCACCGGCTTCACGGCCAAAAGCACCAACGAGCTGAAGAAAAGGCTTGATGCGCTGAAGACGACAACCTCGCCCTTCGACAGCGCGGTGCCAAGGGGCAAGGGGCTGGTCTGGGTCAAGCCCGAACTTGTCGGCGAAGTGGAGTTTCGCAGTTGGACGTCGGACCGTATAATACGCCACGCGTCCTTCCAGGGATTGCGCGAGGACAAGCCGGCGGAGGAAGTCGTGCAGGAGAAACCGAAAGCACGCTCAGCCACGGCAGAGCCGAAGCCAAAGCCCACCAAAACCGCAGGCGCGGCGAAAACCTCGGTTACGCTGTCCCGCCCTGACAAGCTTCTGTGGCCCGAGGAGAACGTATCGAAGCAGGATCTGGTCGATCACTACGCGCTGGTCTGGCCGCGCATGAAGCAGTTCGTCATCAATCGGCCGCTCAGCCTCGTGCGGGCGCCGGACGGCGTCGGCGGCCAACGCTTCTTCCAGAAGCATGCCTCGGCCGGCATGCACGACAAGATCGCCGTGATGAAGGATCCGACCGACGGCGAGGAGATATTGTTCATCCGCGATTTCGACGGTGTCGTGGCTCTGGTGCAGCTCGGCGTGGTCGAAATACACATCTGGGGTTCGGCCACGGACCAACTGGATAAGCCGGACCAGATCATCTTCGATCTCGATCCCGACGAGGGCGTCGACGTGAAGGCGGTGCGCGCGGCGGCACTCGATATCCGCGGCCGACTCGACGAACTGTCCCTGCCGAATTTCGTCAAGACCTCGGGCGGCAAGGGCTACCACGTCGTCGTGCCGCTGAAGCCGTCGGCGGATTGGGACGAGGTCAAGGGCTTCGCCCATGAGTTCGCCCGAGCGCTCGAACAGGGCGCACCCGACCGCTACACGGCGACGCTGTCGAAGAAGGCACGCACGGGCAGGATCTTCGTCGATTATCTGCGCAACGGCCGCGGCGCCACCACCGTCGCCCCCTATTCGTCGCGCGCCAAAAAGGGCGCCACGGTATCGATGCCGGTGACCTGGGTGGAGATCGAGGCCGGATTGCCGCCGAACGCCTTTCCGATCGGCGACAAGACGACGCTGAAGCGGCTCGGGCAAGCCGATCCCTGGGCGGATTTTTTCAAGCAGGCCAAGCTGCTCAAGCGCGACTAGTGCATGTCGCGCAAAAGTGTGCAGCGGTTTTGCGATAACGACATGCATCAAACAAGAACCTAAAGCGCGTCGCATGACGCCGGTCGAACGCGACGCGCTTTAGAGCAATTCCAGGAAAGAAGTGTGAAACGGTTTTCCGTCCGGAATTGCGTCAAAACAAAAGATAGAGCGGTTCGGCGTTTCCGTGAAACGACGAACCGTTCTAGCGCCTCGAAGCGATCTGTCAGGCGAGAAACGTCTTCTCGAAGGCCTGCTTGCCTACCGGTGAAAAGATCACGGCACGGCTGTCCTTCTCGCGCCGCGCCCATTTCTCGGCGAGGATCTTGTCGAGAATGGCGGCGCCCAGCGTGCCGGCAAGGTGCGAACGCCGCACGCTCCAGTCGAGGCACGCCCGGCACACCGGTCGCCGCGCTTTGGTATGGATGTCGATGCCGATCGCGGCGAAATGCGAGGCGGCCGACGGCCCAAGCTGGATCTCCTTGTCGTCGCGCAGGAGCACTTGTCGAGCGACAAGACGGTCCAGCATCGCCACCGCCTGCTCGCCGGCGAGGTGGTCGTAGCAGACCCGCGCCACGCGCATGGCCGCGTCGCGAGGGCCGGGTCGCACCCTCTGCGGCCCGACCGCGGCGGCAACGCCGGTGATCGCCTCGATCATCCCCGCCACCTGCGGCCCGGCGAGGCCGTAATAGCGGTGCCGTCCCTGGCTCGCCAGCGTCAGCAGCCCGCCTTCCATCAGCTTCGACAGATGCGAGCTCGCGGTCGGCAGCAACACGCCGGCCTCGAGTGCCAGTTCGCTCGCCGTCAGTGCCGTGCCGCCCATCAGTGCGGACAGCATGTTTGCCCGCGCCGGATCGCCGACCAGGCTGGCAATGCGGGCTATGTCAGGTCCTTCGCGCATAGTTCGTTCCTCATCGAAGCATCCTCGTCAGATAAGCATTAATCTCGATGCAAATCAAGGAGACGACGATGCCTGCAAGGACCATTCTCAGCGCCGCGCCTGCTCGCCGGCCGTTCCCGTTCATTGTCTTGCGCCGCTTGCGGCTGCGGCTCCTGAAGCGGTGGTACGACCGTCATTCGCAGCGCCTCGATCTCGCCGAAATCGACGATCATCTGCTGCGTGACCTTGGCCTGACACCCGAAGACGTCCGTCGCGAATACGCGAAATCCTTCTGGCAGGCATGATCAGCGAGGGATTGCCTAGCATATCGATCTTCGGAACGTTTCGACCCGGCTCGAACTGTGGTCGCAAGAAACATCCACCCGCCAAGGAGGCGAAAATGACCATTACCTGCTTCATCCGCTACGAGATCGATCCGTTCGGCAAGGCGGCGTTCGAGGAATATGCCCGCAATTGGGGGCAGGCGATCCCGCGCTGCGGCGCCGATCTGATCGGCTATTTCGCGCCGCACGAAGGCTCGGCCACCACGGCTTATGCCGCCTACAACATCGACAGTCTTGCGGCCTACGAAGTCTACCGCGCCCGGCTCGCCGCCGATCCCGCCGGCAAGGCGAATTACGAGTTCGCCCGGCGGGAAAAATTCATCCTGAAGGAGGATCGCATCTTCCTCAAGCTGGCCTCCGGGCCGCATGGTCCTTTGGTGAAGCCATGATCGCCGTCATCTTCGAGGTCGAGCCGGCGGCGGGCAAGCGCGAAGCCTACCTCGGCATCGCCGCCGACCTGCGGCCGCTGCTCGACGGCATCGACGGTTTCCTGTCGATCGAGCGCTTCCAGAGCCTTGCCGATCCGAACCGCATCCTGTCGCTGTCCTTCTGGCGCGACGAGGAAGCGGTGAAGGCCTGGCGCAACACGCAGGAACATCGGCAGGCCCAGAAAGCCGGCCGCGGCGGTATCTTTGCCGACTATCGTTTGCGCATCGCCCACGTCGTGCGCGACTACGGCCTGACCGAACGCGCCGAGGCGCCAGCAGACAGCCGGGTGGTGAACGGATAGGGGCTGCTATGCATTCCCGATCAGCACCCCTGCCGCAAACACCAGCGCGCCACCCAGCACCACCTGGAAGGCGGCGCGCCAGAATGGCGTCTGCATATAGCGGTTCTGCACGAAGGCGATCGCCCACAGCTCGAAGAAAACCACCACGGCGGCGACAATGGTCGCCGTCCAGAAAAGCGGGATGAGATAGGGCAGCGCATGGCCGAGCCCGCCCAGCGTTGTCATGACGCCGACGGTCAGACCGCGTTTTGCCGGCGAGCCGCGGCCCGACAACTTACCGTCGTCGGAGGCCACTTCGGTGAAACCCATCGAGATGCCGGCGCCGATCGAGGCAGCAAGCCCGACCAGAAAGGTCTGGAACGTGTCGTGCGTGGCAAAGGCGGCGGCAAAGATCGGCGCCAGTGTTGACACCGACCCATCCATCAGCCCCGCCAGCCCCGGTTGTACGTAGGTCAGGATGAACTGGCGCTGCTCGGCCGCCGCCTCTTCGTCCTTGACCGCGCCCGGCACATGCTTTTGTTCGAGCCGCTGCGCCAGTGTCTCGTGGCCCTGTTCTGCGATCGCCAGATCGTCGAGCAGCTTTCGCGTCGACGCATCGCCTGTGCGCTTGGCCGCCTCGACATAGAACAGGTAGGCCTGCCGCTCCATGGCCTCGGCTTGGCTGCGCACATGATCGACGCCGAGCGGCCTCACCAGCCAGTCCGGTTTGCGCTCGTAATAACCCTTCACATGTTCGCGCCGGATCAGCGGTATCCGCTCGCCGAAACGCTTGCGGTAAAGCTCGATCAGTGAATCGCGATGGCCGTCCTCTTCCTCCGCCATCTCTTCGAACACTTTGGCCGATTGCGGAAAGCTTTCCGCCAGCCCGTCGGCATAGGCGCGATAGATGCGCCCGTCATCCTCCTCGGAGGAGATGGCGAGCGCCAGGATCTCCTGTTCCGAGAGCGATTCAAAGGAACGGCGGCCGAGGCCGAAAACGCGGGAAAGCATGAGAAATTCACCTTAGTTTAGAATAGTTCTAAACTATGACCTTGCACGTCGCCGGTCAATCGTGCGTGCTCCACTCATGCTCAAAAGCTACAGATTTCGAAACCCCGAGCAGGTCGTCGTTTGCTATCGGTGAACGTTCACTTATATAACCGAATCTGAACCAAGAGAAAGGAACCCGCAGATGCCGGAAAAACAGCAGCCGTTTGATCCCAAACCAGTCCTCGACCTGATCGCCAACATCGAGGCGGATCTGCAGCGCCTGAAAGGCCTGGTCGAGCAGCAGGTCGAAAAATTCGATCCCGCCAATCCGCACAACAAGGCTCCCGATGGCAAGTTGACTGAGGAGGGTGTCGAGTGCTGCTATCGCCTGTTCGACGAGGGCAAGTCGCGCTATTCGGTCGCCCAGCAGATGAAGATCTCCTTCGCCGCCGCCACCCACCGCTTCAACACCTGGCGTAAGATGGGCGGTCCCAAACGGCAAAAGACGCTGTTGGGGTGAGGAGCGGCGGCCAAGCCGGTCAATCGGCAACGATTTGTCGATTGAAGCGACGACCGCATGGCGGAGAGACGAGGAGGCGGCAGGTGGCAGGCACGCTCCTCTCCTGCCTGCAAGACGAATTGTAACCGTCACATTTTTTCATTGGTGCGCGGCCTCCCTTTCCGTGCACCATAGGCGGTCTCATTTCTTGCAGGACCTCGCCATGATCACCCCTCCCGGCATCGCCGATATCCGCAGCGCAGCAGCGCGATTGTCCGGCCTGATCGTCGAAACGCCGCTGATCGAATCGCCGGAGTTGAACAAGCGCTTCGGCGCCAGGATCCTGTTCAAGCCCGAGACGTTGCAGCGCACCGGCTCCTTCAAGTTCCGCGGCGCGTATAACAAACTGTCTTCACTGAGCAACGAAGAGCGCAGTCGTGGCGTCGTCGCCTTCTCGTCGGGTAATCACGCGCAAGGCGTCGCTGCCTCGGCGGCGATGTTCGGCGTCAAGGCCGTCATCGCCATGCCCACCGATGCGCCGGCGATGAAGGTCGGCAATGTCAGGAAGATGGGCGCGGAAGTGATCACCTTCGACCGGGTCCGCGACGATCGCACTGCCGTCGTCCGTTCTTACGTGGAAAAGGGCATGGTCCTGGTGCCGCCTTACGACGATCCGGCCATCGTCGCCGGCCAAGGCACGATCGGCCTCGAATTGATGCGCCAAGCAAGCGCGCTTGGCGTCAGCCTCGATGCGGTGGTGGTCCCCTGCGGCGGCGGCGGGTTGAGCAGCGGCATTTCGATAGCGGTCAAGGACGCCTCACCGGGCACCGCCGTCTGGGCCGTGGAACCCGAGCATTTCGATGACACACGCCGCTCGCTGATCAAAGGCGCCAGGGTGTCGAACGCGCCCGGCCACACCTCGATCTGCGATGCCCTTCTCGTCGCAGAGCCGGGCGCGATCACTTTCGAGATCAACCGCAAGAATCTCGCCGGCGCCATCACCGTTTCCGACAAGGCGGTGGCACAGGCGATGCGCGATGCCATGGCTTGCCTGAAGCTGGTCGTCGAACCTGGCGGTTGCGTCGGCTTGGCCGCGCTGTCGTCAGGCGAGATCGACCTTGCCGGGAAATGCATTGCCGTGGTGCTCTCCGGTGGCAATGTCGATCTCAGCACCTATGCCGAGATCATTGCTGCCGGCTAGGATAGCAACCAGTTCCAGGTCATGTGCCGATTCGAGGTGCTTGAGCGTCCGTTGCGCCCGGTCGAACCGGTACCCTTCAAAGACTGAGATCAATGAAACTGTTCTTCAGCCGCAATCCCAATCCTCGCCTCGCGGTCGCGGTGGCACGGTATCTCAAAGCCAAGGTCGAGTTCGAATTCGCCTCTCCCTTCGCTCCGGGGCAGGCCGAGCGCTTTCGGCCGCTCAATCCAAATCTTTCATTGCCTATCCTTGTGGGCTTGGGAAAAAGCCTCTGGGAGGCCGACGCCATAGCCTGCCGGTTTTCACGCGACACGCATTCGCATTTCTGGCGCACCGGCGACGACGAGCCCGAGATGATCCGATGGCTGAGTTGGGGCAAAGAGAACTTCGCAAGAGCCTGCGACGTCGTGCATTTCGAACGCGGGACCAAACAGCGCTATGGGCTCGGCCCGATCGATCAGGCGCGGGTTGAGGAGGGCCTGAGCGACTTCAGCACCGCCGCCGCAATACTTGATGCCGAGCTTTCCGAGCGAGACTGGCTGGTCGGAAGTTCGGTTTCCTATGCCGACTTTCGAATGGCGACGTTTCTGCCCTTCAACGACGTCGCCCGATTGCCGCTCGATGATTATCCTTCTGTCGGTCGCTGGTATCGGCAGCTTGAAGAAATCGACACCTGGCGCGATCCCTTCGAAGGGCTCAATGCACCTGAATTGGCGCCGGTCCCGGGTCAGGCCAAGCCGGTGTGAATCTCGGTCATTTGCACAAGCGGATCGAGTTCGACCCTAATCCAGCGTCCGGCGGAACCGCACCAGCGCCACGCCGGCGAACAGCGCCACGAACACCACCAGCCAGCCGATCTCCGTTGCCACCGCCGGCAGCTCGGCGCCCTTCAGCATCACCGCGCGGATGATGCGCAGGAAATGCGTCAGCGGCAGCACCTCGCCGAAAATCTGCGCCCAGTCCGGCATGCCGCGATAGGGGAACATGAAACCGGACAGCATGATCGACGGCAGGAAGAAGAAGAAGGTGAGCTGCAGTGCCTGCATCTGCGTGCGGGCAATCGTCGAGATCGTGTAGCCGAGCAGCACCAGCGCCAGCACGAAGATCAGGACGGCCGTCAACAGCAGCGACATCGATCCGGTGAAGGGGATGGCGAACAGAAGCTTCGATGCCGCCAGCACCACCAGCACCTGCACGGCGCCGACCGCCAGATACGGCAGCACCTTACCCAGCATGATCTCGAGCGGGCTGGACGGCATCGCCAGAAGGTTCTCCATCGTGCCGCGCTCGGTCTCACGCGTCAGCGCGATCGAGGTCATCATTACCATCGTCATCTGCAGGATGACGCCGAGCAGGCCGGGCACGATGTTGTATTGCGATACGGCTTCCGGATTGTAGCGCCGGTGCACTACGACCTGGAGCTGGCCCCGGGCAGCTTCGGCCGCTGTCTCCTGCATGCCGCGCGCCCTGAGCAGCGCCTGGTTGGCGACGGTGCCGAGCGTTGAGATGGCGCCGCTGGCGACGGCCGGGTCGGTCGCATCCGCCTCGATCAGAATCTGCGGGCTATCGCCGCGCTCGACCCGTCGGGCGAAATCGGCGGGAATGGTGACGACGAAGGCGACGTCGCCGCGCGCCATCAGGAATTCGGCTTCGGCCGCACTTTGCGCGACATGGTCGAAGCGGTAGTAGCCGGTGGTCTGCAGCGCCGAAACCATGGCCCGCGTGTAAGGATCGCTGCTCATCGCCACCAGCGCTGCCGGCAGGCTCTTCGGATCGTTGTTGATGGCATAGCCGAACAGCACCAACTGCATCAGCGGCACCCCCAGCATCATGGCGAAGGTGATGCGGTCGCGCCGCATCTGGATGAACTCCTTGATCAGCAGCGCGCCGAGCCTGGCGAAGGAAAAGACGCTGTTTATCCCATTTTTCATCCCATGTTGTCCTTCGAACCGGACATGAACTGGATGAACACATCCTCCAGGCTGGTCTCGCCGGGCGTCACCGTAACGCCCTCGTGCTCTTTCTCGACATCGGCGAGCGCTGCCTGAAGAGCCGTCCTGTCGGAGCCGACGACATGCAGCGTCGCGCCGAACGGCGCCACCTGGTCGACGCCGGGGCGGCCATGAAGTGCGGCAGCGACCTGATCGAGCCGCGGCCCTTGCAGGACGAATGTGGTCAGCCCGGCATTCCTCACCACGTCCTCGACCGTGCCGGTGGCCAGCATCTTGCCGTAGGAGATGTAGCTGATGCGATGGCAGCGCTCGGCCTCGTCCATGTAATGGGTGGAGACCAGCACGGTCAGGCCGCCGCTCGCCAGCCGGTGGATCTCGTCCCAGAATTCGCGCCTGGCCTTCGGATCTACGCCCGCCGTCGGTTCGTCGAGCAGCAGCAGTTTCGGTTTGTGCATGATGCAGGCGGCCAGCGCCAGCCGCTGCTTCCAGCCGCCGGACAAGGTGCCGGCCAACTGGTTCCTGCGCGATGTCAGGCCGAGCTCCTCAAGCGTCTTAGCCACATGCTCGTCGAGCGGCTTCAGCCGGTAGAGCCGCGCCACGAATTCGAGATTCTCGCCGATCGTCAGGTCTTCGTAGAACGAGAATCTCTGTGTCATGTAGCCGACTTCGCGCTTGATCCGCAGGCTGTCGGTGCGGATGTTGAAGCCCAGAACCGTGCCTTCACCCTCATCGGGCGTCAGCAAGCCGCACATGATGCGGATGGTCGTCGTCTTGCCCGAGCCGTTCGGCCCGAGGAAGCCGACGATCTCGCCTTCGGCCACGGTCATCGTCACATGGTCGACGACAGTCTTGTCGCCGAAGCGTTTGACCAGGCCGTGCACGTCGATGACGTTCATTTTCCGATGTCCGCCAGATCGACGTCGACGATCTGCCCGGGCTGCAATGCGCTGGCGTCGCCCTCCGGGCGCGCTTCGACCAGATAGACCAGCTTTTGCCGGGTCTCGAGCGAGTAGATCACCGGCGGCGTGAATTCCGGATCCGGCGACACATAGCTGACGCGTGCCTTCACGCCTGATCCGCAACCGTCGCAATGCACGTTGAGCAGCGTGCCGACCTCGACCGACGAGAACGCGCTTTCCGGCACATAGACGCTGAGCTTCACCGCGCCGTCCGGCAGTATGGAGATGACCGGCGCGGTCGGCCCGGCCGTGTCGCCGGGATAGCGGATGACATCGTTGACCCGGCCGGGCGAGGGCGCCGTCAGCACGCGCTTCGACAGCCGCCATTGCGCTTGCTCCAGCGCCGATTGCGCCTGCCTGACCTGATTGTCGGCGGCCTTGATCGTCTCCGGCCGTGCCGGCAGGCCGCCGACGGCGAGATTGGCCTCCGCCTGGCCGACCTGCGCGTTGGCCGTCTCCAGCGTCGCGGAAGCCGTGTCGTAGTCGGCCTGTGTGCCGGTGCCGCGTTTGAACAGATCGCTGGCGCGGACGTAACGGCGTTTGGCGTCGGCGGCTTGCGCCTTGGCCATGTCGACCTGCGCCTCGAGCACCGCGATCTCTTCCGGCCGCTTGCCGACCTGCAGGTCGGCAAGTTGCGCCTGGGCCTGCGCGAGGGCCGCCTCGGCCTGCGCGATGGCGATCTTGGCGTCGGCGTTTTCCAGCGTCACCACCGGCGTGCCGGGCGCTACGCGGTCGCCGCGCTTGACCGCAATCGTCTCGACCTGGGCCACCTCGATCGGCGCCAGCAGGACATAATCGCCCTCGACGTAGCCGACGGCGAGCGGTGCTGCCGGCGCGCAGGCGCTGAAAAGCTGGGCAGCAAGCGGCAAAGAACAGAGCAGGCTCATGATCCACGATCCTTCCGGACAGCCAAATCGCGCCGAGCTAAAATCGCGCTGAGATTGTCGGTTACTGTTGCCGCGATCTTGCCGGCCTCGTCATCGCCGATCTCGCGCCAGCCCATCCGGCGCATAACCGCCTCGCGGCCGATGCGGAAATAAACGACCTGGCCAATCAGCGTGAATACGGTGAGTTTAGTGCGCTCGCTCTCGGCCGGCTCACCCGTCGCCTGTTCCCAGATCAGGCAGAGCCGGTGATGCGCCGGTTCGAACACGCCGTCATAGATACGGTCGAGCGCGGCGGTTGGATGCGACAGCTCACGCAGGACGAACTGTACAATCTCGCCGGCTTCCGGCCTTGCCGCGATGAAGGCGACCATCCGCTCCAGTGCGACGGCTAAATGTGCGCGCGCGGCCTCGGTGTCCGCCAATGCCGCGGGCGGCGCTTGCAGATTGCCGATCGCCTGGCCCGCAACGGTCTGGATGGTGTCTACGATGTAGTCGGCTGCCGCGTTGCGAAGCCCTTCCTTGCCGCCGAAATGATAGGCGATCGAGCCGATATTGGCCTTGGCCTCAGCCGCGATCTGGCGCGTCGACGTGCCGTCGAAACCCTGGCGTCCGAACAGCTTCAGCGCCGCGCGTACGAGGGCCGTCCGCGTCATATCCGCGGCGGTCTTGGGCGCCTCATGAGGAAGGCCGCTGGCGCTGGGCAATTTGATCATGGCCGATACTTTAATCAATCGAATGATTAAAGTCAATTGCGGTCAAGCGGCTTGCCAACTCTGGCCGTGCGCGCTTTAGTGCCGGGCCATGGGCAAGGAAATCGAGCGTAAATTCCTGGTCTCAGGTGAGGAATGGCGGGGAATGGTCGAGGCGGACATCCATATCCGTCAATTCTATCTTGTCGCCGAGCCTACCCGCACGGCGCGTATGCGCATCAGCAATGACGCCGCTGCCAAGCTGACGCTCAAGTTCGGCAGCCAGGCACGCGAGCGCGATGAATTCGAATATCCGGTGCCTTTGGCGGATGCGCAGGAGATGCAGGCCTTTGCCATCGGACGTGTCATCGAGAAGACACGCCACCATGTTAGACACCGCGGCTATCTCTACGAAGTCGATGTCTTCGGCGGGACACTTGCGGGGTTGGTGATCGCCGAGCTCGAGACGCCGGAGGATGTACCGGACGAAATGCTGCCAGATTGGCTCGGCCGCGAAGTCACCGGCGAGCAGAGATTTTACAACGCGTCGCTCGCCCTTGGGGGGGTTCCGGAGATCGTCGCATGAGCTTTCGTATCGATCCGCGCATGTCGCTGACCGGCGAGGTCCGGCGCATCCTCGCCGAGGAGATCGGCAAGGCGCTCGACCATCTGAACGCGGCGCGTGACAGGCCCGAACAGGGGCTGCACAAATGCCGCAAACGGCTGAAGAACGTCCGGGCCTTGCTGCGCCTGGTCCGTTCCGGAGACGAAACGTTCTGCGTGACCGAGAACCAGTGCTACCGCCGGGTGGCGGCTCTGCTTGCCGGTCCGCGCGAGGCGACCGCGCTGGTCGAAACAATCGAGCGGCTGGCGGCAATCTTTCCCGAACAAAGCGCCGGAGGCGGTCTCGATGCCGTTCGCGACAGGCTCGTCGCGCGCCAGCATGAACTGCATGGCGGAGCAGGCATCGATGCTGCGATAGGCGCGGCGATTGCCGCTTGCGAGGAAGGTGTCGTCCGGATCGACAAGCTCGCTCTGCCCGACCAGCCGGAGCAGGCTGCCGACGTGCTCGCCGAAGGCGCGCGCACCACTTTGCGCCGCGCCAGGAAAGCGCTGGACAAGGCGGCTTCGCGCGGCGAAGCCGATGACTTTCACGATCTGCGCAAGGCGGCCAAGACGCATGGCATGCACCTGTCGCTGCTCGGCCGGCTCTGGCCGACGCCAATCAAGACGCGGCGCAAGGCCGTCGACGAATTGGGCGAGCGGCTCGGCGAACTGCACGATGTGTTCGTTATGCGCGCGCTTCTCGATGCCGAGGACCAGCCGCTTGGCCCCCCTGAGGACACGCGGTTGCTTGCCAAGCTGCTGAAGCGCTCGGAAAAGAGCCTGAAAAAGACCTGCCTCGCCGAGGCGGCCGGGCTTTTCGGCGACAGTCCGAAGCGCTCGACGAGGAAGCTTGCCCGTAAGGTGCGCGACGATCTCACAGCGGTACTGCAGCACGAAGACGCCGGCGCGCCTGGCGTGGGCTGATCATGGTCTAATTTGCCGCCCTGTGGTAATCGCCGTCTGGCATGACCGAGCCCGGCGACACGCTTCTGGACCGACTTGGCCGCTGGCTTGCCGGCCGGCTGCAGGAGGAATCGTCCGGCTACGAGCCTTACACGCCGTCGGACGCCGAAACGCTGCGCCGCACGCTCGAGCCGGGCGACATCCTGCTCATCGAAGGCAACCAGAAGATCTCGGCGGCGATCAAATACCTCACCCAGTCGACCTGGTCGCATGCCGCCTTCTATGTCGGCGATGCATTGCCGGAGCCCGAGGACGGGTCGGAGCGGCGGCGCCTGATCGAGGTCACGCTCGGCGATGGCTGCATCGCCGTGCCGCTGTCCCGCTACCGCAGCTACAACACCCGCATCTGCCGGGCGAGCGGCCTGGCTCCCGACGATCGCGAAGCGGTCGTCGCCTTCATGATCGGCAGGCTGGGTCTCAGATACGATCTCAAGAACATATTCGACATGCTGCGCTACTTCTTGCCGACGCCGCCGGTGCCGGTGCGCTGGCGCCGCCGCATGCTGGCTTTCGGTTCCGGCGACCCGACGCGCGCCATCTGCTCTTCGCTGATTGCCGAGGCCTATGGCCGGATCCGCTACCCGATCCTGCCGGAGATTACCCGCGCGCCCGGCCGTGCCTCGGCCCAGTCGAGCTATTCGCGCAAGGAAATCCTGCACATCCGCCATCACTCGCTCTACACGCCGCGCGACTTCGACCTGTCGCCCTATTTCCGCATCGTCAAGCCGACGCTGGAATACGGCTTCGACTACCGGCAGATGGTCTGGGATGACAAGGCGGTCGCGGCCGCTCCGGAGACGAAGACCGCCGGATAGCCGCTCGATCTTGTGGTTTGAGCATGGGGCCCTCCGAGAACCGGTTTTGCGGCCGATACTCTGGGGTAAGAAGCTCAGTCAGACTGGCTGCCCCCGAAGCGGCTTCAGCATCAATACAGGCAGTTCGTGCGAACCAACAGCGTGAAAGGATCGAGCTCAAATTCCTTCAGAAGGTCGCTGCCGAACAAGGCAAGCCACCGCTCTTGCGCCTCAAAGGCCGCCTTCTCGCGTTCTTCCGCGCATGCAAACTTCAGCCCGGCCACGGTTTGGACGTGATGGACCAACTCATGCACAAGTACCGACAGCTCCGCCGGGGTGCCGCCTGTCCAGCCCTCCGGCAAGAAGATAGTCCGTGCTTCGTCATCGTAGATAGCAATAACAGTGGGCTGCTTGCCAACATTGTCCGGACGGGCAAAATTGGGGCTGCTGTTCCAGCGATCCGCCGCCACGTCGCGAAACCGCAAACCTGCCATCCTGCGCGCAGGTACGAAGCTTACCGCCGGGGGCTCTTCGATCGACGGAAGGCCGAGTTCAGACGAAAGCCATACCGCTATTGCCATTAGCGCGGCCGGCTGCGAGCGGTCAGACATCTTTCATGGGAGCAAGAGCACCAGGTGCGCCGGGCAATTGGATGCCGGGCCGGGCGGGATCGGGTCCTATAAGCTCCGAGTCGCCCGCGGGCGCGGCAAGCGTCGCTGATGCTACTACACCGGGTGCGCTGAGCAATTCGATATAAGGCAGGACCAACGGCGGCAATCCTGAGCCTGGATCGGCATTGGGTCCTCTAAGCTCCGGCTCGTCCGCGGACGCGGCAAGTGTCGCCGCCAGGATCACGCTTAGGACGCAAGGCAAGCATGCCCTTAAGAGCGCGCTCATGGTCACGACCTCCTTGATCGGCAGCGCCATCAATTTGGGAGACACCGCCGTGATGAAGAAACAACGCCACGAAAGAGCGTTCAGGTTTGCATTGCGGTCAACGAATGCGACGGCTTCGCGACGTGCTCCCGTAACCTGCGAAGCGATGCATAAATTACTGGCCGGTGTCCCGTGCGCACCTCCTGACGCCGGCCCCGGACTGCAAAGCAGCCTGGATAATCACAGGCTCACCCTACGCAAGCCGATGTCCATGCACATCGGTACGGTCACCCAATTTCTAGGCGCCGCTTGCCTAGTTTTCGGCGCGCCTGCCTAGTCTTCGCGGCTTACAAGGCGTCTGTGGAGGACAGCAGCCTAAACCCAAGAATCCGACCTCAGTCGTTCCGTGATTTGACCTAGGCCGGCAGACGTCGTCCGTTTGCGGCGGCCGCAACTCGATTGTCCGTCCGCGCGCCTGCGTCGCGCGGATGTGGCCCGATCGGCATGATCACCGGGAACGGCGTTGCGCCGAACGCAAACGTCCATTTGTAGCCGACCAGCCCGTCTTCGGGCGTCGTGTGCTGGTCGTGATGAGCAAGCAATTTGGCGCGCTCCGCCAATTCCTCCGCCTCGCGCCTGACCATTTCCGCCGTTTCCGGCCGCATCCGCCTGGAGAAGCTGACGAATGTCGCCTCGCGCTCAAGATGGGTGATGGCCCAGCCGATGAAATTCTTGTTGGTCATCTCGAACAGCGGCCGCAATGGCCCGTCGAAATTCCACTGGATCGGCGCCTCGACCAGCAGCCTTGCCGACAGGCCGCCACCGAGTGCGATCAGGCCGAGTTCCTCGAGGTCGCGCAGATAGAGGAACATCGAAGCCTCGCTCAACCCTTGTGAGCGCATGATGCCTTCGGGCGTGAATTTCTCGGAAAGCATGACGAAGACGAACAGCAGTGCCGGCCGCCCGGCGAGCCTGCGCTCGATCTCCGGCGCGATCCGGTTGGCAGGTCCCGGTCCCCTGTTCATCGAGCCGAGCACGTTCTCCAACTCCACGCCGGCGGCATCGCAGATCTCGATCAGCCGGTCGAGCTTGCAGTTGCGCTCATGGAAGATGCGCTTCACCGTCGGCTCGGAAACGCCCATCCGCTCGGCAAGGACACGGTAGGTCACGCCCTTGGCCTTAAGCGTCCGCTTCAGCGCTTCGAAGATCGGGCCGTTCATGGGATGCACCTCTTTTACGCGATTTGGTATCAGCCTTCGGTACTAGTCCCGATACATCTTCCCGAAAAGTATCGAAAGGCCTAGCTCTCCCCCATTCCATTACAGGAGACTAGCCATGAAGAGCCTCTTCACCTCGATACTTCTCGCCCTGGTCGGCATCGCCGCCGCGCCGGCAGTTCAGGCGGCCGAACTCTGGCGCGCTACCGGGCTTGAGCAACCGGAATCGGCGCTGTTCGATGCCGCCGGCAAACGCATCATCATCTCCAATATCGTTGGCAATCCCGGCGACGCCGACGGCAATGGATACCTGTCGGTCCTGTCTGTGGACGGCAAGATGGTTACGCAACATTGGACCGACGGCATGGACGCGCCCAAGGGCATGGCGATTGCCGACGGCAAACTCTACGTCGCCGACCTCACCCATGTGCGCGTCGTCGATCTCGCAAGCGGCAAGCTAACATCGACGATCGACGTGCCGAACGCGGTCTTCCTCAACGACGTGACCGCCGACGCGTCCGGCAAGGTCTACGTCACTGATATGCTTGCCGATACGATCTATCGCATCGACGGCGACCGGCCCGAACTGTTCGTCAGGGATGCGGCGCTTGCTTCGCCGAATGGCATCTTCGCCGATGGCGGCCGGCTGATCGTCGCTTCGTGGGGCAAGGGCATCAAGCCCGATTTCAGCACCGCGGAGCCGGGCGGCCTGCTCTCGGTCGATCTCGCCACCAAGGCAATTGCGTCACTGCCCGGCGCAGAAAAGTTCGCTAACCTCGATGGCGTCGTCGCCATCGGCGGCAGCGTTTACGCCACCGCGTATATGACCGGCACGCTCTACAGCTACAAAGCCGGCGGCACGCCGCAAGCGGTTGCGACGTTCAAGCCGGGCAGCGCCGACATCGGCACCGACGGCAAGTCGACAATCTTCGTGCCGCTGATGAACGACGGAGAGATCGCGGCATTAGGCCTCGACTAAGCCAGCCATCGGCTCAGGCGGCGGGCGCGGCTTTCTTCAGCTGCGCCCGCGCATCCGTGATCGAGGCGGCATAAGTCACCAGCGGCCGCTTGACGCCGTGGTTGATCAGCATGCGGCGTGTCTGCGGTGAAGCGCCTGAGATAATGAAGCGAACGCCGGCGCGCTTGGCCTTGTGGGCCGCGCCCTCAATAACATTGGCCGCCGTCGAATCGAAGAACGGCACCGCCGAACAGTCGAGGATGAAGTTCCTGCGCTGGTCGGCGATGCGGTCCAGCACCGTGCCGACGGTCGAGGCGGCGCCGAAGAAAAAGGCGCCCGATATCCGGTAGACGACGGTATCGGCATCGCTCGCCTCGCTGGAATCATAAGCGCTGGCGCGGTCGGCAACGTCTTCCTGGACCAAGGATTGATGGTCCGCCTCCACCGCGATGCTCTTGGCCATGCGGTCGATGAACAGCATCGAGCCCAGCGCAAAACCGACGACGATGCCTTCGGTCAGGTCGCGGAAGATGACGATCAGGAACGTCGCCAGCAGTACCAGCGCATCGCCGCGCGAGGCGCGCAGCAAGGTGGCGAAGGCCTGTTTCTCGAACATGTTCCAGCACACCACCGCCAGCACGCCGGCAAGTGCCGCAAGCGGGATATAGCTGGCCAGCGGTGCCGCCACCAGCATCAGGGCAAGCAGGATGGCCGAGTGCATCATGCCTGAGACCGGTCCATGCGCGCCGGCCCGTACATTGGTCGCGGTGCGGGCAATGGTGCCGGTGGTGCAGATACCGCCGAACAAGGCGGAGGCGATATTGGCGAAGCCCTGCGCCACCAACTCGCAATTGGAGCGATGCCGCCTTCCGGTCATGCCGTCAGCGACGACGGCCGACAGCAGCGATTCGATCGCCCCGAGCAGCGCAAAGGCGATGGCGTCCGGCAGCACGTCGATTATCCTGTCGAGGCTGAGCGGCGGGAAGGCCGGCCATTGCAGGCTGCGCGGGATGCCGCCGAAGCGCGTGCCGATCGTTTCGGCCGGCATGGCGAGCAATGCCACGACGAGTGATGCCAGCCCGATGGCAATCAGCATGGCCGGCCACTTCGGCCGAAACCGCTTCAACAGCGCAATGGTGATGATGGTCAGTGCCGCCACCGCGGTTGCGGCGAGGTTGATCGTTCCGGCCGCCTCGCCGATGGCCATCAGCTTGGGCACCAGCGGCCCCGGTTCCTTGCCGGCGAGCTTCAGCCCGAAGAGTTCGACGATCTGGCCGGAGAAGATGATGACGGCGATGCCGGCGGTGAAGCCGACGGTCACCGGATAGGGGATGAACTTGATGTAGGTGCCAAGCCCGAGATAGCCGATGGCAAGCAGGAACAGGCCGGCCATCATCGTCGCCAGCAGCAAGCCGTCGACGCCAATTCGCGCCACCGTCGCAGCCACCAGCACAATGAAGGCGCCGGCCGGGCCGCCGATCTGGAAACGGCTGCCGCCAAGCGCCGAGACCAGGAAGCCGCCAATGATCGAGGTGTAGAGCCCGCGCTCCGGCGTCACGCCTGAAGCAATGGCAATTGCCATCGACAGCGGCAGCGCCACGATGGCGACAGTCAGCCCGGCGATGGCATCCGCCTTGAAGTGCGCGAGCGTATAGCCCTCGCGCAGCACCGTCACCAGCTTCGGCGTGAACAGTTCGGAAAATGTCGGCCGTGCCGGTTGATGCACTGCCCGCCGGGTCTGATCCATCGAGTGCCTTCCCCATGAAACCAAGGAGGCGGCGGGATCGTCGGCAGGACTGTCGGCGGTCGCCGTCGCGACTTGGAGCGGCGTGCGTCCAAATCGACGCACAGGTACGCTCCAACACTTTTGAACCGCGCATTGGACTATCCGAAAATCGATTTCGATTTTCGGCGATGCGGCAGTACCGTCAGCCTTGCGGGTTCTGCGGCGTGACAGGCTTGAGGCGAACGCCCCTGCCGCCACGCTCGCTCGCCTGGTTGTCGCCGATCAGCTCGACCCCGGCCTCTTCAAGGGCCTGGATGACCTTCATCAGCGTATCGACCACGCCCCGGACCACGCCGTCGCTCGCTTCCATGCGCTGAATGGTTGGAAGCGAAACCCCGGCGCGCTCGGCGAGCGTCTTCTGATCGATGCCGGCCAGCGCCCTCGCGGCACGCATCTGCGCGGCAGTGATCATCGGCCATAACGCCCGTCTGAGTCTGCGATATCACGTGTAATACCTTCATTATGATGGTTCAAGCATCATCTTGCATATGTGAAACATGCAGCACTCTTTGCCAGCCGATGCGCTAGCATGCTACAATTTCGGCATCGTTTGGCGGGACATCCATTGCGATCCCGATTTCACAGGCAACGACTCAAAAAGGATGAGCAGGTGAAGATATTCAATGCGTTGGCGACCTCGACAGCCTTGCTGTCGATGGTTTTCCTGCTGGCAGGCTGCGGGTCATGGCCTGATCAACAGGCTGATTTGACCGCAAATCGACTGACATGAGTCAGGTGCCGCCGGCCCGCCCGAGCCATCGCTGCAGGAACCGGGCCGCAAGCCAGCACAGCATCGCCCAGGCAAAGCCGGCGCACCAGCCGGCCAATACGTCGGAGGGCCAGTGGACGCCGAGATAGATGCGGCTGATGCCGACCACCACCGTCGTCAGCACCGCCAGACCGAGCACATAGATCTTCGTTGTCCGCCCGGGCAAAAACCGCGCCGCCATGCTGCCCAGCGTCAAATATGTCACCGCCGACAGCATGGCGTGGCCGCTCGGAAACGAAAGTGATGCCACGTCGGCGAGATGCGAGACCAGATCGGGGCGCGGCCGATCTATATCGAACTTGAGCACGCTTGACAGGACCTGGCCGCCCGCTACCGCGATGAACATGAGAAGCGCCGCGCCTGGCCTGCGGATGAGGAGCAGATAGACGATCATTGCTGCCGTGATCAGCACCAACACGCTGGCGCTGCCGAGGCTGGTGATGTCGCGCATCGCTCCTTCCAGCCACGCCGGTCCGATCGGATTGTCGGGTTGGCCGGCCTTGCGGAAGGCAAGCAGGATTTCGGTATCGAAGGCATGCGGCGTAGTGGCCCGCGCCATCTCCATTAGCTCCTCGAACCCCCACAGCCCGCCGGCAATGATCAGCCCGGCCAGCAGAACCGGGAACTCCAGCCAGTTGCGCAGTCTGCTTGCGGTCTTCTTCATCGGCCCGATCGCAGTTACAGCCTTTGCAGATAGGGCCCGAGCGTGATCAGCGCCACAGCTGCGATAGCAAGCACGATGCCGGTTGCCTGTAAGGCATTGACGCGCTCGCCGAAGAAGACCAGCGCCACCACATTCACCGACACCAGCTGGATCACCGCTGACAGGCTGAACGACACCGACATGCCGAATTCTCGGATCAGCCTCAGCATGATCAGATTGCCGAGCGAATAGAGCGCTAACGTCAGCACGATCTTGCCGAGGCTCGGCGCCAGTCCCCATTGCTTCGCCGCCGTCGCCGCCAGCAGGAAGATCACTGTCGAAATGCAGAGCTGCCCAAGTCCCCAGAAACTCACTTTTTGCTCCTCCCGATGCGGTCCTTACGCGCCTGCCGCAGCTCTTGTTTCCGAAGCGCCGGTCGCGGTCAAGCGGGCCGATGTTGGATACGAAATCGCAGGTGGCAATTAGCCGGCATGTCATCAAACTGTGACCTGCCGGCGATACCGGATTGGCCAGGCAACACGCTCCAGCAATCCATCCAGCCAGAGGCAGGCCCCTATGACCGAACATCGCACCCCTGACGCCCATTTCCGCACCAGCCTGCTCGAGGAAAACGATGGGCCAGGAGCCAATCCCAGCGACAACCGCACCATGGGTGAGATCATCGCCGCGCGGTTCTCGCGCCGCGGCTTCCTCAAGGGCTCGCTTGCCGTCTCGGCCATAGCCGCTACCGTCAGCCCGCTGGCGCTGATCACCGCCGACAACGCCCGCGCCGCCGAAGGCTCCGCCTTCGCTTTCGACGAGCTCGAGGCCGGCATCGACGACAAGCATCACGTCGCACCCGGCTATGACGCCGACGTGCTGCTGCGCTGGGGCGATCCGCTGTTCGCCGATTCGCCGGAATTCGATCCGACAAAACAGTCGGCGGAAGCCCAGGCCAGACAATTCGGCTACAACAATGACTATGTCGGTTATATCCCGATCGACGGCTCGGCCGAGCACGGCCTGCTGGTCGTCAACCACGAATACACCAATCCGCACCTGATGTTTCCGGGCCTCGTCACCATCGTCGATGGCAAAGCCAAGCAGGCGCCTCTCAGCAAGGAACAAGTCGACGTCGAGATGACGGCGCATGGCGGCACCATTGTCGAGATCCGCAAGGAAGCCGGCAAATGGCAGGTCGTTCGCGACGGCAAGCTCAACCGCCGCATCACCTCCAACACCGAGATCGCGCTGTCCGGCCCCGTCGCCGGCCATGACCGAGTCAAGACCAGCGCCGACCCGAGCGGCACGAAAGTTGTCGGCACCGTCAACAACTGCGCCGGCGGCGTCACGCCGTGGGGCACCTATGTCATGGCCGAGGAGAACATCCACGGCTATTTCTCGGGCGAGCTGCCGCAAGGCCACAAGGAAGCCGCCAATTACAAGCGCCTCGGCATTCCCGAAGGTGCTTATGAATGGGCAGCGCATTACGACCGTTTCGACATCGGCAAGGAGCCGAACGAGCCGAACCGCTTTGGCTGGATCGTCGAGGTCGACGTCCAGGATCCGACTTCGGTGCCGAAGAAGCGCACCGCAATGGGCCGCTTCAAGCATGAGGGCGCCGAATCGATCGTCGCCAAGGATGGCCGTGTCGTCTTCTACCTCGGCGACGACGAGCGCTTCGACTATGTCTATAAGTTCGTCACCACAGGCAAGTTCAATCCGGACGACCGCGCCGCCAATATGGATTTGCTCGACGACGGCACCTTGCATGTCGCCAAGTTCGCCGAGGACGGTTCGGTCGAATGGCTGCCGATCGTCTTCGGCCAAGGACCGCTGACGGCGGAGAACGGCTTTGCCAGCCAGGCCGACGTGCTGATCGAGACGCGCCGCGCCGCCGACCTGCTCGGCGCCACCAAGATGGACCGCCCTGAAGACATCCAGCCCAATGCCGCCAACGGCAAGGTCTATGTCATGCTGACCAACAATTCGAAGCGCAAGGCCGATCAGGTCGACGCCGCCAACCCGCGTGCCGAAAATGCCTTTGGCCACATCATCGAGATCGTCGAGGACGGCGGCGATTTTGCCGCCACCAAGGGCAAGTGGGAGGTGCTCTTGAAATGCGGTGATCCCTCGGTTGCGGCAGTCGGCGCCACCTTCTCGACCGCAACCACGGCCAATGGCTGGTTCGGCATGCCGGACAATTGCGCGGTTGATTCGACCGGCCGCCTCTGGGTCGCCACCGACGGTCAGGGTCCGAAGGCCACTGGCCGCACCGACGGTCTGTGGGCGGTCGATACGGAAGGGCCGGCGCGGGCGACCTCAAAACTGTTCTTCCGCGTGCCGATCGGCGCCGAAATGTGTGGTCCCCTGTTTGCGCCGGACGACCAGACCGCTTTCGTTGCCGTCCAGCATCCAGGCGACGGTGGCGAGGACTGGGAGGCTTTCGGCCGTCCGTCCTACTATGAGGATTTGTCGACCCGCTGGCCCGACTTCAAGCCGGACATGCCGGTGCGGCCGGCGGTCGTTGCCATCACCAGGCAAGGTGGTGGCAAGATCGCGGTCTGACACGCAGCAAGGTCTTGCAGTCTCAAGGAAGGATTTCGGCGATACGAAATCCTTCCTTTCCCGATGCGGGATGCATCCATGCTACGCATTATGCGCCGACGAATCATTCGGTGCGCTGAACCACGGCCACATTCATTGTGCTTCGCAACCTGAAGCCAATGGACTCGTACAATCTAATGGCCGTGGCGTTGCTGGCATAGGCGTGGAGATAGGGAACTTCGCCGCGTGCCACTATCCGGTTTGCCACGAATATTGACAACAGCTTGCCCAGGCCACCGCCGCGAAATTCCGGATGTGAGCACACCCCGCTGAGTTCGGTATAGCCAGGTTGCTTCATGCGCTCGCCGGCCATCGCCGCAAGTCTGCCCTCGATTTTCACACCCCAAAAATCGCCCAGGCTCAAGGCTTCGAGCGTGAATGGGCCAGGCTTGGTGACCAACGCCAGAGCCAGCATCTCAGCGGCGTCGTCTCGCGTCAGACGTTGCACGCGCTGGTCGGAGACGATCTGCAACGGCTGCTCGGCAATCATCTGAACCCCGGCTGCGGTCGACGTCGCGGAAAGCCCCGTGGGCAGAGCAATGGCGTCCGCTTGAAGCAGGATCACACTCTCGCCTGGGGAGACAAGCTTTTCAAGTGCCCGCAGGCTTTCCGCGTCGTCCGCGCCAGTGGCGGCGAAAGGAACAATCGACGGCCGATATCGCCTGGCGAGGTTGCCACCTTGCGCGAAGGCCTGATGTCGCGTCTGAAGCGCGCTCCAGATCGGGCGGTCAAGCAGGTGTTTCATTGCACGGCATCTCTCGGTTTTGGTGCACGACGGTCGAGAGGAGCCGCGGCGAGGCCGTCCTCGATGGCGGCCAACTGATCGAGAAGCGGCCCCGAAAGATCCGCGCACAGATCCGCGACGGCGTTCTCGATGCGCGACCAGACCTCGCGCTTTGCGACATCGACCAGCCGCCGGCCGTCCCTGGTGAGGGAGACGACCCTGCGCCGCTGGTCATCGATCGACGGACTGACCTCGAGCAATCCCAACTCGGTGAGAAGCGAGACGCTTCGCGTTACGCCTGGCTGCGCGATGCCAAGGGATTGCGCCAGTTCCCCGACAGGCAGGGGGCCTAGCCTGTCGAGCGCGGCCAGCAGTGGGTACTGGCTCGCCTGAACCGGAACATCCAGCCGGTCGAGAAGGCGCTGCGCCTCCGCTTGCAGTTGCTCGCCTATACGCTTCATCCTGCTGCCCAGGCACAGGAAGCCAAGCGATCGTATGACGTCTTCCATAGGCCAATCCGCCTCGCGATAAATCATAACATGATATATAACAAAACATGAAGGTCAAGGGGCTATCGTCGCAGGGGCTGCACTCAGTGCTGTTTCCGTTGATCGATAAGGCTGCTTTGCCTGGCAAGGCCAATCGATCAGTTGCGCAGCCGGTAGCCGGTTCTGAAGATCCAGGCGACGATCGCTATGCAGACAAGCAGGAAGACCACCGTCATGCCGAGGCTGACGCCGACCGAAACGTCGGATTTGCCGTAGAAGCTCCAGCGGAAGCCGCTAACCAGGTAGACCACCGGGTTGAACAGCGTCACCGTGCGCCAGATGCCGGGCAGCATGTTGATCGAATAGAAGCTGCCGCCGAGGAAGGTCAGCGGTGTGATGATCAGCAGCGGCACCAGCTGCAGCTGCTCGAAGCTTCTTGCCCAGATGCCGATGATGAAGCCGAACAGGCTGAAGGTCACGGCCGTCAGCACCAGGAAAGCGAGCATCCAGAACGGATGCTCGATCGTCAGCGGCACGAACAGCGAGGCCGTCGCCAAAATGATCAGGCCAAGCACGATCGACTTTGTCGCCGCACCTCCGACATAGGCAATGACGATCTCCAGATAGGACACCGGCGCCGACAGCAATTCGTAGATCGAGCCGACGAATTTCGGAAAGTAGATGGCGAAGGAGGCGTTGGAGATCGACTGCGTCAGCAGCGACAGCATGATCAGCCCCGGCACGATGAAGGCGCCGTAGCTGATGCCGTCGATCTCGGTGATGCGCGAGCCGATGGCCGAGCCGAAGACTACGAAATAGAGCGACGTCGAAATGACCGGCGAAACGATGCTCTGCAGCACAGTGCGAAGGGCGCGCGCCATCTCCACCCGATAGATCGCCCATACCGCATGAAGGTTCATGGCCGCGCGCGGGTTCATGCCTGTTTCCTCACCAGATTGACGAAGATCTCCTCGAGCGAGCTGTTTTCCGTATCGATGTCGCGGAACTGGATGCCGGCCGCCTCGAGCTCGCGGATCAGCGAGGCGACGCCCGGCCGTTCGCTCTGGTTGTCATAGGTATAGGTCAGCTGCCCGCCATCGGGCGAAAGCTCCAACGCGTAGTGCGAAAAAGCATCGGGAACGGTGGCCAACGGGCTGCGCAGTTCCAGCACAAGCCGTTTGCGGCCAAGCTTGCGCATCAGCTCGGCCTTGTCCTCGACCAGCACGATCTCGCCGCGGTTGATGACGCCGACGCGATCGGCCATCGCCTCGGCTTCTTCGATGTAGTGCGTGGTCAGGATGATGGTGACGCCGTCTTCGCGCAGCCGGCGCACCATCGCCCACATGTCCTGGCGCAGCTCGACATCGACGCCGGCGGTCGGTTCGTCGAGGAACAGGATTCGCGGCTCGTGCGACAACGCCTTGGCGATCATCAGCCGGCGTTTCATGCCGCCGGACAGCGTGATCGCCTTGGCGTCCTTCTTGTCCCAGAGCGACAGGTCGCGCAGCACTTTTTCGACGAACGCCTTGTCCGCCGGCTTGCCGAACAGGCCGCGGCTGTAATTGACCGTCGCCCACACGCTCTCGAAGGCATCGATGGTCAGTTCCTGCGGCACCAGCCCGATCAGGCCGCGCGCAGCGCGGTAGTCGCGGTTGATGTCATGGCCGTCGACCGTGACGGTGCCCGACGAGCGGTTGACGATGCCGCAGACGATCGAGATCAGCGTCGTCTTGCCGGCGCCGTTCGGCCCCAGCAGCGCAAATATCTCGCCGCGCACGATATCGAGATTGATCTCCTTCAACGCCTTGAAGCCGGTGGCGTAGGTCTTCGTGACCCCGGAAATCGAGATGATCGGCTGCATGGCTGAAAACGGCTGCTTGAAACAGAGTTGTTGATTTAATCCGCTGAATGTCGGTGCGCAAATCCGGATGTCAATGGCGCTCCTGACAGTTCTGGACATCGAGGTTCGCCGGAATAGGCAACACCCGCCTGGTCGTCCAGCAAAATTCCACGCAAAAGCAGATTAACCGGCACTGCGGCGTTCCGCCTCGCGGCGGGACGCCGCTTTGACCGCCCGGCGCATGAAGCCTATCCTTGTACAAACAAGCAGCAGCTGGAGCCGCCATGGACCCGCTCATCCTGTCGCGCATACAGTTCGGCGCGAACATCTCGTTCCACATCCTGTTCCCGGCGATCACCATCGCGCTCGGCTGGGTGCTGCTGTTCTTCAAGCTCCGCTACAACGCGACAGGCGACTCCGCCTGGATGCGCGCTTATTTCACCTGGGTTAAGGTATTCGCGCTGTCCTTCGCCATGGGCGTGGTTTCCGGCGTCACCATGAGTTTTCAGTTCGGCACCAACTGGCCGGGCTATATGGAGACGGTCGGCAACATCGCCGGCCCGCTGCTGGCTTACGAGATCCTGACGGCCTTTTTCCTCGAGGCGGCGTTCCTCGGCATCATGCTGTTCGGCTTCCGCCGCGTCTCAAACCGCGTCCACACGCTGGCGACGGTGCTGGTAGCCGGCGGCACCACTCTGTCCGCCTTCTGGATCATCGCCCTCAATTCGTGGATGCAGACGCCGGCCGGCTTCGAAATTCGCGATGGTGTTGCGCACGCCACCGACTGGTGGGCCGTTGTCTTCAATCCGTCCATGCCCTACCGGCTCGTTCATATGCTGCTTGCTTCGGGGCTGACCGTCTCGTTCCTGATCGCTGGCCTGTCGGCGCTGCGCTATCTCTACGGCGATCGCTCGGAATCGATGTGGAAGGCGCTGCGCACCGGTGTCTTCGCCGCCGCGATCCTGATCCCGATCCAGATCTTTGCCGGCGACCAGCACGGCCTCAACACGCTTGAACATCAGCCGCAGAAGATCGCCGCCATGGAGGCCAACTGGAACACCGGTCCCAACGTGCCGCTGGTGCTGTTTGCGCTTCCCGACGAAGCGGCCAAGGAGAACAGGTTCGAGCTCACCATTCCCGACGGCGCCAGCCTCATCCTCAGGCACAGCGCCGGCGGCATCGTACCGGGGCTGAACGATTATGCCGGCAACCATCCTCCGGTGTTTCCGGTGTTCTGGGGCTTTCGCATCATGGTCGGCACCGGCCTGTTGATGCTCGCCGTCTCCTGGTCGGCGGCCTTCTTCCTCAAGCGCCGCCACAGCCTGCCTAAGCCGCTGGCGCTGGTCATGGTGCCGATGGCGCTGTCCGGCTGGCTGGCGACGCTGGCCGGCTGGTACACCACCGAGATCGGCCGCCAGCCCTGGCTGGTCACCGGCGTGCTGCGTACCGCCGATGCTGTCGGCCCGGTCGCCGGCAGCCATGTCGCGCTGTCGCTCGCGGTCTATCTCATCCTCTACGTGCTGCTGCTGATCGCCTATCTCGGCGTGTTGGTGCATCTGGCATTGAAGGCGGCGAAGGATGGTGACACCTCGCCGCTGCCGGGCGTCATGAACAGGCCGCTGTCGCAGCCGGTTGCGCAACCGGGAGAAACATCATGAGCTTCGACTGGCCGACCCTGTTACCTCTGATCTTCGCCGGCCTGATGGGCCTAGCCATCCTGATCTACGTCATCCTCGACGGCTTCGATCTCGGCATCGGCATCCTGTTCGCGGCAGCCGAAGACACCGAACAGGATACGATGATCGCCGCCATCGGCCCGTTCTGGGACGCCAACGAGACCTGGCTGGTGCTGGCGGTCGGCCTGCTGCTGGTCGCCTTCCCATTGGCGCACGGCACCATCCTGACCGCGCTCTACATTCCGGTTTTCGTGCTGCTGGTCGGCTTGATCCTGCGCGGCGTCGCCTTCGATTTCCGCGCCAAGGTGCCGGCCGGCAGGAAGCACCGCTGGAACCGCATCTTCTTCCTCGGTTCGGTCATCGCGTCGCTGGCGCAGGGCTATATGCTCGGCGTCTATGTGCTCGGCCTCGACGTCGGCCCTGGCGGCATGGCTTTCGGGGCGCTGGTGGCGCTCTGCCTTGCCGCCGCCTACGCGGCGATGGGCGCGGCCTGGGTCATCTACAAGACGGAAGGCGACTTGCAGAAGAAAGCGGTGCTGTGGCTGCGCACGGCACTGGTGCTGACCGCGCTCGGCATGGTTGCAGTATCACTGGCCACGCCCTTTGCCAGCGCGCGCATCTTCGACAAATGGTTCGTCTGGCCGGCCATGCTCTATTTGTCGCCGTTGCCGATCCTGTCGGCAGTGCTGTTCCTGTGGCTGTGGCGCCAGACCTTTCATCTGCCGAAGCCCGACGATCGCCACGCGCTGCTCCCGTTCCTCACATTGGCCGCGATCTTCACGCTTGGCTTTGCCGGGCTCGCCTGGTCGTTCTACCCCTTCGTCGTGCCCGACCGGCTGACCATCTGGCAGGCTGCTTCGGCACCCGAAAGCCTGGCCGTCATCCTGGTCGGGACAGTCGTCGTGCTGCCGATCATCATCTTCTATTCGTTCTTTGCCTACCGCGTGTTCGGCGGCAAGGCGACGGATCTGACCTATGACTGACCGGCTTCGCCGGCGCCGGCCGAAACAGAATATTCATCTTCAAGCGGAATAACCCTCTCTGGCCGGCCCAGCAGAATCGCCGGCAGAAGAAGGGCAACAGAATGACCCCCTTTTTTGCGGCGAGACAGGATCGGCTGTTGCTGATGCTGATCCGGACGGTCGCGCTGGTCGGCGCACTCGCGCTTGCAGGCCTGCTGCCGGCCATGCCGCAGGCGCATGCGCAGGACGCGGCCAGCTGGACCGGCGTGTGGGACACGAAATGGCGCGGCGGCGGCGCCCAGATCAAGTTCGAGCAGACCGGCGCCGACGTAAAGGGCGTCTACCCGCTTTACAGCGGCCGTATCGAGGCGAAGGCCGAAGGCGACAAGCTTGTCGGCCACTGGTTCGAAGGCGACCGCCAGGGCGCCTTCACCTTCGTCCAGTCGCCTGACGGCGAAAGCTTCATGGGCCGTTTCGATGTCGCCACCGCCGAATGGTGGACAGGCGTGCGCGTCAGCGCCGTCGAGGACGTCCGTGTCGACCAGTCGAGCCCGATGAGCACCATGCGCTCGTTCCTGCAGACGATGAACGAGAGCGGCGCCGACAACGTGCCGCGCGCGACCGGCGGCGGCATGGGTCTTGCCGGTCTGGCAGCGGGCCTCGTCGACGTCACCGAGGCCGACCGCGGCGGCCTCAACATGCCCGATTACACCAAGCTCCTGTTCACCGTCATCGACAACGCGACGTTCCGCCTGTGGAGCCTGCCGCATGATACGATTGCCGGCGACGAGGTGACGGCGACGCTCCCGCAATATGGCACCAGGGTTTCCTTCGATCTCACCTTTCGCCGCAAGAATGGGGAGTGGTTTATCGTCGGGCCGCCACTTGGCCAGCTTCAGGCCAAGCTCGCCGAATTCCAGGAAGCGCGTGGCGAAGCCGTCGACATGGTGGACGATCCGAGCAGGCTCGCCTCGCCACGCGATACGTTCAAGGTACTGTTGAGCGGCCTCACCGAGGCCGGCGATCCGGCACAGGCGGCGCTCGACCTGCGCAACTACAGTCAGGCGGTGCGCGGCGACGAGGCGTTCCTGCTCGAGCGCTATCTCAAAAAGGTCATCGACCGCATCGGCTATGTCTACTGGCAGGAGATCCCCGACGACCCGAAGAGCAACACCCCCTTCATCTATTTCGAGCATCCCGCCGGCAACATCGTCATCGGCCCTGTCGAGACCGAGAAGGGCAAGATCTGGCAGTTCACGCCCGAGACGCTCGCCCACATCCGCGCGCTCTACGCCGACGTGGAAGACGTGCCGGTGGCGCCGGAGTTCGCTGCCTTCGCCAGCACCGACCCGTTCTTCATCGCCCGTGGCCTCGCCCGCGAGATCAGCCCCGGCCTGCTCACCCGCGCCGGACCGATGGAGCACTGGCAGTGGTGGATGCTCGGCCTTGCCGCAGTGGCCGGCATCGTCTTCGGCTTCATCGCCAATGCGCTGATTTCCTTGTTTGTGCGAAGGACGGACAGCTCGGCCTTCTTCCGCATCGTCGAATGGGCGGTGCGCTCGATCGTGCTTGGCTTCTTCCTGCTGTTGACGCCGCGCCCGCTCGGCCTGCCGCAAGTGGTCGCCGCCCCGGTCAAGGCAATCGCCTGGAGCCTGATCGTGATCGGCGCCGTGCCGGTGGTCTGGCACCTGATCGGCAAGGTCGCCGAACACTATCGCGGGCTGTGGCAAGTGCCCGGCTATCACGACACGCTGATTTCGCTGTCCACCGGCGTCGCGCGCGTCGCCGTGCTGGTCGTCGCCTTCCTGCTGTTGGCCGAAGTGCTCGCCATCCCTTATGAAGGCGTCATTGCCGGTCTCGGCATCGGTGGCCTGGCGGTGGCGCTGGCGGCGCAGCCGACGCTGCAGAACTTCCTCTCCGGCCTGACGCTCTATGCCGATCGGCCGGTCAGCGTCGGCGACTTCTGCAAGTTCGGCGACCAGTCCGGCACGATCGAGCATATCGGCATGCGCTCGACACGCATCCGGTCGCTCGACCGCACGATCATCTCGGTGCCGAATTCGGATTTCGCCGGCATGCAGATCGAGAACTACGCGCATCGCGACCGCACCCGGTTCGCGACGACGCTGCAGCTGCGCTACGAGACCACGCCCGATCAGCTGCGCTACGTCCTGGCCGAGCTGCGCAAGCTGCTGATCGCCCATCCGCGCGTCGTCGACGAGCCGTGCCGCGTGCGCTTTGCCGGCTTCGGCGCCTATTCGCTCGACATCGACGTGTTCACCTACGTCAAAACCGCCGACGTGGCCGAGTTCCAAGCCATCCGCGAGGACATCCTGTTGTCCATGATCAACATCATGGATGATGCCGGCGCGCAGTTCGCCTTCCCCTCATCGCTGGAATACAGAGCCACCGACCTTCCGATCGACGACGAAAAACGCATCGCCGCGGAGAAAAGGGTCAGCGATTGGCGCGAGACGGAAAACCTGCCTTTCCCCGACTTCAGCCAGATCGACAAATTCGCGTTCAACAACACACTTGCCTACCCGCCTGAGGGCTCGGCGCATTATCGTGAGACAGAGCCCGACCCGGACTCGGCCGAGGCAAAGGCGACGCTGGAGAAAGTGCGCTGGAGCCTGCCCTGGAAAAAGGGGGTTTAGGTCGTTTGCGCAGAGGCGTCGGCGATCCTTCGCGCCCCCCTCTGGCCTGCCGGCCATCTCCCCCACAAGGAGCGAGATTGCAGCGTCGGCGCCGGCTCCCTCCCTCCAACATCGGTGGTTGGCGAAAGCCGGGGACATCCAATCTCCCCCCAAGTGGGGGAGATGGCCGGCAGGCCAGAGGGGGGCGCTGTCCCGCCGACGCTTCCAGTTTAGGCAGGCCCCAAAAGCTCAGCTCTTGTTGGCGGCCAGCACCAGCACCGGCTTTTCGCTGTAGAGGTTGGGGAACAGCCGCTTCAGATTCTCGACCTTGGGAAGATCATTGTAGACGATATAGGGATAGGTCGGGTTGAGCGTCAGGAAGTCCTGGTGATAGTCCTCGGCCGGATAGAAGGTCTTGCCGGTCTCCAGCGTCGTCACGATCGGCTTTGCAAACACCTTGGCCCTGTCGAGCTGGGCGATGTAGCTTTCGGCGATCTTTTTCTGCGTGTCGTTTTCGGCAAAAATCGTCGAGCGGTACTGGGTGCCGCTGTCCGGCCCCTGGTAGTTCAGCTGCGTCGGATTGTGCGCCACCGAGAAATACACCTGCAGCAGCTGGCCATAGCTGACTTTGGATGGCTCGTAGGTGATCTCGACGGATTCGGCGTGGCCTGTCCGGCTGGTGCCGACCATTTCATAGACGGCCGTGTCCTTGTCGCCGCCCGCATAGCCGGAGACCGCGCTGGTTACGCCGTTGACGTGCTGGAACACGCCTTGGACGCCCCAGAAGCAGCCGCCGGCGAAGACCGCCTTTTCGGTCCCGGCGGTGGCCTTCTCGTCCATTGCCGGCGGCGGGATCACCACCGCGTCTTCGGCCGAGACTGCCGGTGTCTGCCAGAACACGGCAGCAGCAGCCGTGAGGATGAGCGCGGCAAGTGCTGCTTTTGCGAAAATCGACGATCGTTTCAGGGCTCCGGTCATGTCTGATCTCCCATGATGCTGGTGTGGATTATACGACGGATAGATCCGCCGGGCTCTCACATTGCTGTGCGCATCGCCTATTTGGCCGGAGCCATGGCATCGCAGGCCTTGGTCGCCTCTGCCTTCTTCATGGCGTCCGTCTCGGCGGCGGCCTTGTCCATGCAGTCGGCCTTCATCGGATCGCCCGCCTTCATCGCAGTTGTGGCCATTGCATCAGGCGCCATGGCGCCGGCCGGCTTCATGGCATCGGTTGCCGGCTTCATGGCGTTTGTCGCCATGGCGTTCGCCGGCTTCATCGCATCTTCGGCCCGCGCCGCGCCTCCGGCAAACAGCGCCGTCGAGCAAAGTGCGAGGGCGAGTGCCGCCAGGGTCAGGTGATTGGTCATGGTGGTCTCCTTGGGTTATGGCAGGGTTGATCGCATGCGGCGGCGCCGCTGCGGCGTTGCGCAAATTCGGAACGGGTTCTAATTCGCAGCGGCACCGAGGATCGGCCCGCGCCCGGCACCTGGACCAGCACCGCGGTGCTGAGGCCGCTTGCAGCGGCCGGCAACGGCAGCGCGGTGGCGTCGCCGGTCCAACTGCCCAGCCTGGTCAGCGAATGCACGACATTGGCGTGCGGCAGCGTGCGCCCGGTGTTTTCGCCGCGCGCCACCGGCACCTCGACGACGCCCTTGTCGTAACGCACCAGCCAGACATCGGCCCTGCCGCCGGGCACCGGACCGGCGCCAATGCTGACCTTCCCGCCGGCGAGCGACAACGAAGGTCCGTCACCGTGGCCGCCACTCGAAATCAGCTGCTCGATCTCGCCCGGCCTGGCGCCGACCGCATCGGCCTTGCCGTTGACCACCACTTGCGGCGTGAACGGGCCGGAACGGCCGAGCGACGGCTCGTAACTGACCTGGCGCTGCGTGAATTCTTCTTTGCCGAATGTGTCCTTCCAGCCGAGATAGTCCCAGTAGGTGACGTTGAAGGACAGCGCCAGCACGCCGGGCTGGTCCTTGACCTTGATCAGATTGGCGTTGGCCGGCGGACAGGACGAACAGCCCTGGCTGGTGAACAACTCGACGACGGTCAGCGTCTGGCCGGCAGCCACGCTGGTTGCCGAAAACCCGATTGCCGAAAACAAAGTCGCCGAAAAAAATGCTAGGGAGAGCCCGACAAGGGCCGTGCTGCGTTTCGATCCGGTCATCGCTGTCCTCTTGTGCGGTTCCATGTCCACACTTCGCCGCCGACGCACGGTTCGTTACAGCATCACCGCTTCGTGATTGAGGAGAAGTCCAAGTTTTTCGTCTTAGGGATTGGCGAGAGCCGAGGCGACATCCGATCTCCCCCCTTGTGGGGGAGATCGGCACTTGGCCCGGCTATTGCGTAAGCACGGTCTCCGAAGGCCGCTTGTTGAAGGCGCATTTGCCGGTCACAAAA
>NZ_JAMYKY010000036.1:0-40332 GCF_040317695.1 Mesorhizobium sp. M1403
AATAGATGCGACCTCGCTGCTTCATGGCCCACACTCCATCTCTGATGAAAGACTAGTGTGTTGCCCTCACCGATTGAGCCCACCGCCAAAAGCGGTCATTGATGTTGGTTCCGCGCCAAAGGCGGACGAGCTCGTAACCGATTGAAGCAACCGGAGGCAGTTATTTGCACGAGTAAGCGCAGTGACTCCGGAGGGCTTGGGCGCCCGCCACGGATCGCCGTTATCATCGAACGGGCTACCGCGGTAGCTTTCACTGCGGAGCGACAACTGACGTTCGGCGTCATCAGAAAAAGGCGGACTCTGGCACGGTTCTGGTCTATGCCGACGCTCGTTGCCGGTCCGCCGGCCTTTTGCACCTGGTCCATGAATGAAGCGCCAGCCCACGACGTCGAGCCTGTTACGCCGACTCAATCGTTCGGCCGTGGTGGATTTGATCCGCACCGAAGGAGTGGCATCACCTTCGAGCCTAGCCGAGCGACTGAACATCAGCATCCCGACGGTGATGCGGGTGATCGAGGATCTGATTGCCGAGGATTTGGTGGCGTATGACGGGTTTGACGAGGCCAATGTCCGGGGCCGTCCCCGGGCACGCATCAAGTTCCGCGGCGCGGCGCATGCGATCATCGGCATCGAGGCCGGCAAGGGTGAGTTCTACGGCGCCGTGGCCAATCTCGAAGGCGTCGTGCAGACAGAAATGCACGAGACCGCCGACGATGATGGCGAGCGCAATTTCGAGAAGCTGCTCGGCCTGATCCGCCGGTTGATGGCGGCTCCCCGCCCACGCGGCCAAACCATTCGCGGCATCGGCATTGGCCTGCCCTCGATCGTCAGGCAGCCGGAGGGCGAAGTGGTGCTGACGCTCGGGCTCGGCTGGCGCGACATGCCGTTGCGGGCGCGGCTCAGCGAGCATTTTCAGATGCCCATCGTCGTCGAAAACGGGCGCAACCTCGCCGCCGTGGGCGAATGGGGATTCGGGGCCGGGCGTGGCGCCGACAGCGTCGTGAGCCTCTCGATCGGGCCCGGCGCCGGCGCGGGCGTCGTGATCGACGGCAAGCTCTATGGCGGGCACTCGCATGCGGCGGGCGAACTCGGCTGGTATCTCGATGACCCCCTCCTCACCGGGCGGCCGTTCGAACATCTGGGCGACAAGCAATCGCTGCGCTTTTTCGGCATCCCCGAACAGGCGACCAAGATGCTCGAAGAGGCCAACACCCAGTATGCGGCGGGAAAGCTCACCCTGGCCGCCGTCACCGACCGGCAGGCGGGCAAAATCGCCCCGGTCGTGACCGAACTGCTCGACTATGCGACGATGGCGGTGGGCAGTGTTGCTGCCTTCATGAACCCCGAAATCATCGTACTGGCGGGCCGGGTCGTCGGCGGCGGTGATCTGGTGCTCGATGTGCTGCGGCATCGCCTCAAGGGCAATGTGTACGACCCGCCGCGCCTCGTGATCGGCGCGCTGGGGCACCGCGACATCGTGCTTGGAGCGGTGCGCCTGGTGCTCGATGCGACAACCCTCAACCCTGCCGACAGCCTCGTGATGGCCGACTAAGATCAATCGATCGCGATTGACAGCGACTGAATCTCGGCATTAAGTTTCTAACTGAAAGAAAAACCGCGTCCTGCGTCGTGTGGGAGCGTATCTTTCGTGGGAGGACTTCAAGATGAAGATTTTCAATCCGCTTGGGCGGACGATGCAGCGTCGTGACTTCTTGAAAGTCGCGGGTGCAAGCGTCGCGGTTGCAGCCCTGCCGGCGGCGGCTCGCGGTGCCGAGCCCGTCAAGGTGGTGCTGTGGTCGTGGGTGCCGGATCTCCAGCTTCAGGTCGACCTGTTCAACGCCGCGCATCCGGGCATCAAGGTCGAACTCGTGAATGCCGGCCAGGGGAACCCCGAATATCAGGCGGTCCGTGCGGGTCTGCAGGCGGGCAGCGGCCTGCCCGACGTCGTCCAGATCGAATACCAGCTGATCGAGACCTTCCGCCAGGTCGACGCCTTCGCCGACATCGGCCAGTACGCCAATGCCCATAAGGGCGAGTTCCCCGCAGGCCTATGGGCGCAGGTCGCCAAGGGCGATGTGGTCAACGGCATGCCGCAGGATTTCGGTCCGATGGCGATGCTCTATCACAAGGACATCTTCGATAAGCATGGGATCACGCCGCCCACCACCTGGGCCGAGTTTGCCGATGCGGGCAAGAAGATCCATGCGGCCGATCCGAATGTGTTTATCACCGACGCGCCGTTCGGAGCCAATGCCGACTGGGCCTTGGGTCTGTTGTGGCCGATGGGCTGGAAGCCGGTCAGCCGCGATGGCGACAAGCTCGCGATTAACATCAACGACAAGATTGCCAAGGACTTCGCCGCCTATTGGCAGGACCTTATTGACGCGGGTGTCATCGAGACCAAGCCGGGCTTCAACAATGAGTGGTACACCGGCCTCGATTCGGGCCGCTATGCCACGTGGCTCGCTGCCGGCTGGGGTCCGCTGTTCCTGACCTCGGTCGCCAAGACCAGCGTGGGCAAGTGGCGTGCCGCCGATCTGCCCCAGTGGGACGCGAGCAAGTTCGCGACCGGCGCTTGGGGTGGCTCAGCGCTAGCCGTGATGAAAACGACCCAGCATCTGCCCGAGGCCGCCGAAGCCGCGATCTGGCTGAACATTAATCCCGAAGCCACAAAGCTCTACACCACCAAGCAAAACTTCTTCCCCTGTACCAACGCGTTGCTGTCGAGCCCGGAATGGGCGGGCAACAAGCCGGAGTTCTTCGGCGGCCAGGAAGTGAACAAAGTGTTCGCCAAATCGGCGGCCGCAGTCAGCAACTTTGAGTGGAGCCCGTTCCAGGACTTCCTCTACCAGTCGATGGCCGATGAATTCGGCGCCTCGATCGGCGGCAAGGGCACGCTGTCGGATGCGTTCGACCGCATCCAAGATGCCGTGGTCGCCTACGCGAAGGAACAAGGCTTCACCGTAGACTGATTTCTCCCGGGCAATGGCCGGGCGCGCTTGACCGGCGCGCCCGATCTCTTCATCTTGCCGGACGGGGACCATGGCAATGTCGAATTCGCCAGCCGCCGCGACGCGCCCAGCGCGATCGGGCGGTTTTACGTCACGAAAGCTCGCGCCCTATCTGTTCCTGGCGCCCTTCGTGCTGCTGTTTATCGCCTTCATCGTCGCGCCGTTGGTCTATGCGTTCTACATGAGCCTCTACCGCGACACGCTGGTGGGCGGGCGGCAATTCGCGGGTGCAGCCAGCTACATCAAGGTCACGGGCGACGCCAAATTCTGGGGCGGCGTGTGGAACCTCGTTCTGTTCGGCATCGTGCAGGTGCCGATCATGCTGAGCCTGGCGCTGTTGTTTGCCATCGTGCTCGATCGTGGCCAGGTCTATGCCAAGGGCGTCTTCCGGCTCGGCTTCTTCCTCCCCTACGCCGTGCCGAGCGTGATCGCGACGATTATCTGGGGTTATCTCTACGGCCCCACCTTCGGCCCGTTCACGCAGATGGCCAAGGCGTTCAACCTGCCGCCACCGAACTTCCTGTCGCCGGGCGCGATGATCTTCTCATTGGCCAATATCGTGACGTGGGAATATGTCGGCTACAATATGGTGATCTACTACGCCGCGCTGAAGGCGATCCCGTCGGACCTCGCCGAGGCCGCGCGGATGGATGGCGCCTCGCCCTGGCAATTTGCGCGGCTGATCCAGCTGCCGCTGCTGTGGCCGGCGATCCTGCTCACCATCATCTTTTCGATCAACGGCACACTGCAGCTGTTCAATGAGCCGTATTTGATGCGCTCGCTCGCCGGTAACACTATCAATTCGAGCTACACGCCGAACCTCTATGCCTATTCGCTGGCGACTCAGAACCAGCAATATGGCTATGCGGCCGCCGTCTCGTTCGTGCTTGGCATCGTAATCGCCGGTGCCTCCTACATCTTCACCCTGATCACCAACCGCCGTCGGCCGGCGCAATGATGACTGCGACCACCGACATCGCCACTTTCGACGCTACCAGGCGCCGGCCCGGCGAACGGCGGCGCTCGCGGATCATCCTCACGCTGCTGCTGTCACTGTTCCTCGTCTACAGCTTCGTGCCGCTGGTCTATCTGGTCCTATCGGCAACGAAGACGAATGGCGACCTGTTCACCACGTTCGGCTTCGGCTTGGGCACCGAGTTCAACCTCTGGCAGAATCTGAGCGATCTGTTCAGCCGCGACAATGGCATCTTCTCGCGCTGGATGTTCAACAGCGTGCTCTATTCGACCGCCGCCGGGCTCGGTGCCGCGATCTTTGCTACCGCGGCAGGCTATGCGTTCGCCAAGTTCAAATTCGTCGGCCGCAATCTGCTGTTTGCGCTGGTCTTGGGCGCTGTGATGATCCCGCAGACGGCCCTCGTCGTGCCGATCTTCCTGCTGCTGGCGCTTTCGGGTCTCAGCGACAATCCGCTGGGCGTGATCCTGCCCTCGATGATCTCGCCGATCGGCGTCTATCTGATGCGCGTCTATATCGACCAGGGAGTCGACGACGAACTGCTCGATGCAGCGCGGCTTGATGGCGCCGGCGAGTTCGTGATCTTCCGCGCCATCGTGCTGCGGCTGGTGGCGCCGGGCATGGTGACCGTGGCGCTGCTCTCGTTCGTCGGGACCTGGAACAATTACTTCCTGCCGCTCATCGTGCTGCGCTCGCAGGAGTATCAGCCGATCACGGTGGGCCTTGCGACCTGGTATCAGCTCGCGCAGCAGGGCGGTGGCGGCGGACAGGTGCTGTTCTCGATCATCATCACCGGCGCGCTGGTCAGCATCATCCCGGTTATCGTGGTGTTCCTGCTGCTGCAGCGGTTCTGGCAGGGCGGCCTCACCGCCGGCTCCATCAAATAGACTATCGCCTGGAGTTTTCCGACTATGACGACTGCCTCGAAATCCGCGCCGCTCTCTGTCTGGCGGCCGATCGCGACCGACACTTTCCTCGTCGGTACCCCGCATTACCCAGAGCATGTCGATGAGAGCTATTGGCAGCGCGACGCCGACCGCATGGCAGCCGCGGGCTTCAACGCGGTGCGACTTGCGGAATTCGCCTGGCATATTATCGAGCCGCATGAGGGGACGTTCGACTTCGATTTGTTCGACCGCGCCATAGATGTGCTGGGCAAGGCTGGCATCAAGACCATCATGTGCACGCCGACGGCGACGCCGCCGCGTTGGCTGACGGTGCGTTATCCCGAAGTGTTGCGCGTCGATGCCAATGGCCGCGCCATGAGCCATGGCTCGCGCCAGCACGCCAATCTTGCGAGCGGAGTGTTCCGCCAGCATTCGAAGCGCATCACTAAAGCGATGGCCCAGCATTATCGCGGCAATTCGCACATCATCGGCTGGCAGACGGACAATGAGCTCAATACCTCTGGATCGCTGTCCTACGGTCCGGTGACTCTGGCCGAGTTCCAGGCCTTCCTCAAGGACAAGTACAAGACCATTGCCGCGCTCAACGATGCGTGGGGCGGGCATTTCTGGGCCACCGCCTACGACGATTTCGATCAAGTGGTGCTGCCCCTCGACTACGCCCCTGCCCCGGTCGGGCCAACCCATATGGTCGACTATCACCGCTTCCTTGCCTTCGTCACGGCGCGGTTCCAGCACGATCAGGTGCTGATCCTGCGCGCCACCAATCCAGACTGGTTCATCTTCCACAATCTGGGGCGGATCGACGACATCGACTTCCGCGGCGAGTTCTCGACCGATCTCGATTTTCTCGGCTTCGACATCTACCCGCATCTCTATGACGAGATGCAGCGGGTCGGCGGCGTCGGCGAGGTGCAGGCGCTGCATCTCGACATCTGCCGCGGCTTCACCGGCAACTTCATCGTGCCCGAACAGCAATCGGGCTTCGGTGCGCAGCCGAACATCTCGACGCTGACGCCCGAACCCGGCGAGATGCGCCGCATGGCCTATACGTCAGTGGCGCGCGGCGCCGATGGCGTGATGTTCTTCCGCTGGCGGCCGGCGCATTTCGGCGCCGAGATCTATTGGATGGGCATTATCGATCACGACGACATCCCGCGGCGACGCTATGACGAGGCCAAGCAGTTTGCGGGTGAGGTCACGGCGCTCAAGGACAAGATCCTCGGCACGCATGTGCGCATGGATTTGGGCATCGCCGGATCAGATTTCGACAATCAGGAGATGCACCGCTCCTACCCCATCGGCATGCCGAGCCCGCAGGACGATGCGACGCTGCTGCACCGCTATTGCTACCGCCACAACATCGCCTGCGGCTTCATCCATCCCGAGGATGATCTCAGCAAGCTCAAGGCGCTCTACGTGCCGCATTGGCTGAAATGGACCGATGTGTTGACGGCGCGGATCGAGGCCTTTGCCAAGGTGGGTGGAACGGTAATCCTGGGCGGCCGCACCGGATCACGCGACGTTAACAACCACGTCATCCGCGACACCTCGCCGGGCAAGAGGCTCTCGGCGCTGGCCGGGATCACGGTCGAGGAGTTCGGGTTGCTGACGCCGATCGGCGGGGACGGCCTGTTCGAGCATGGCGGCCGCTTCGGCGCCAACACGGTGCGCAAGAAGCTGCCGGCGACGTCGGCGAGCCGCCAATACAAGCTCAAGATCGGGAATGCGCAGGTGACGGCGGCGCATCTTTATGAGCTGCTTAACGTCGCGCCCGGCACGGAGGTTATCGGCAGCTGGGCCAGCCGTTTCGCCGAGGGCCGAGCCGCAATGACTTCGCGCAAAGTCGGCAAGGGCAATGTGATCTACCTCGGCACGTACCTCAGCGATGCTCTGGTCGAGGTGCTGGCCGATCAAGTGCTGGCGCCCGCCGGTATCGTGCCGCTCATCACCGACATGCCGGCCGGCGTCGAGGCGACGATCCGCGAGAGCAAGGACCGCCGCCTGCTGTTCATCCTCAATACGATGGACGAGCCGTCAAGCATCGGCAATGTCCCCGCGGGCAAGGATTTGCTCGGCGATGGCAAAGTACGCGGCGGTAAGCTGTCGCTCCCTGCCTATGGCTGCAGCATCATCGAACTCGACTAGGGATGTTGTCGCGAGGCTTTGTGAAACGCTCAATATCTTCTGTCCCAGTGATCTTAGATTGGGCAGCAATCTCCACTCTAGGCATCCTTGTGCTGCCACGTGCCACGACTTTCGGTGCGACCGTCACGAACACGCTTTTCGTACGTCCCTCGATCCTTTCGATGAGAAGCCGTGCCGGCGTTTGCGCAAAGTTCGGCCCCGACTGATCGAAACTTGTCATGGAGGCGATACTGAGATCGCAAAAGGCTGTATTGTCGTGACCCATTATTGCCACGTCGCCTGGCACATGCAGACCCAGCTCCCTGGCAACGCTCAAAACCTCGAAAGCGACGAAATCCGTCCAACAAAGACCGCTTCGGGGCGGGTCGTTTGTCGAAATAGTCGAAGCGCTTGTTTCATGAACATCCTTCTGATCACCATCCCGCCGCTGATCGTCTACCTGTTCTTCCACCGGCAGATCGTCGCGGACGGCTGGCGCTGTAAAGGGATAGGAAGTTATGGACCCGTGTCCGCTTTGGGCCAAACCGGACATCATGTCGTCCAAGCCGAACGGCTGCTTTGAGGAAACGGCGAATTTGATCTCAACAGCCGACATGAGGCGCGAAGCGGTCATCCACGGCTCTGCCTACGAATGTCGCCTTCGGGGTCATGATCTCCGGTTCGGCAGAAGTCCGATTCCAGACAGGATATCGCAGCTGCAATAACCATGGGATCACAGATGCTGGCATTTCACACCAGCTTACTTCCTGCCGCGGCATCCTCGATTTGGCGCGCCAACCATCCATTCGTACGTCGTTGCCGCCTTTTGCCGCACGCGTTGCCCAAGGGTCTTTCCAGCCTTGAAATAGCTGGACTATACATGGCTGCACAAACCTGACTGAAAGGAGGACAATAGGACTTAAGAGCAGACACAACTCGCCTTTCCTAGCTCATGGATCGAGTCAATCACCTGAGTCGTTGGAGATAGCGAATCTAGATTGGCCCACTTCGAAGCGAAGTAGACCATAAGTGATTGAGATTAAATAATTTTGGTGGGCCCGGAGGACGTTGATTCTATTGCGTTTTTCGTGGGCCAAAATTAGAAAGTTTCCCGTATCGTTCCGTATTGTCTTGCGATTGATGCCGACATCAGATTTCGACACGCTAGCGCGAAACACTATCGGCTTGTGGCGACGTCATTCCCTATCAAGCCATGCCATCAGCCTACCCCGCCGCCAAAGCCGTCACTTCCCGCCGGAATGGCAGCGCATCGCCAATATCGGCTTCATCCAGCTCGCGGGCGAAACGGTGGCCGGCGTAAGTTGCCCAGGCAATCGGACCCGGCGCCTCGGCATCGCCTATGACCTTGATCGAGCGAATGCCATTGTCGGCCCATTCGTCGCGCCGCGCTTTCAGGTCGCGCCAGACCTGGTCGTCCTGTTGGCGCGACGTCACCAGCACCACGGCGTCGGCGGCAATGTCGCGTTCGGCACAGGTGTAGGTGCAGGCGGTGGCGACGCCTCCCGGCACGACGCGCGTCACGGTCCGGTTCAGCACGATCTCGACGCCGAGTTCGGCCAGCCGGCGATGGATGGCGCCTTGCTCCAGCGTGTTGCGGGTCCAGTCCGACACATAGGCGGACGGCGTAACCAGCGTCACCTTCGCGCCCCGGCGCGCCATAAGCTCTGCCAGAACGCCACCCATGTAGTAGTGGTCGTCGTCGAACAGCACAACAGTGCCGGTCGGTACATTTCCGCCCATCAGGTCGTCCGGGGTATAGAGCGGCATGGCTGGATCCACCGGCATCGGCACGACATGGGCGCGCGCCACGCCGTCGCGGCGCCATGTCGAACCGGTGGCGATGGCAATGTTTTGAAAGCCGAATGCGAGAATATCCTCGGCCCACAATCGGCTTTCGAAATAGATGTCGACATTGGACATCTGGCTAAGCTGATACTGACGATAGTCGCGCACGCGGCCCCATGCCGAGAGGCCGGGCAAGCGGCACTCGCGCGCGACGCGGCCGCCGAGCTCTGTGCCTGCTTCGGCGATCGCCACCTGATAGCCGCGCAGGCCGAGTGCACGGGCGGCCTCCAATCCGGCGGGGCCGGCGCCGACGATCAGCACGCTATCGCTGTCGCCCTTGGCCTGCATGCGTTCGGGATGCCAGCCCTTGCGCCACTCCTCCATGAAGGTCGGATTCTGCGTGCAGCGCGAGATCGACATGGTCATGTCGCCGGTGATGCAGATGTTGCAGCCGATGCACTCGCGAATGTCCTCAATCCGCCCCTCTTCAACCTTCTTCGGCAGGAAGGGATCGGCGATGGACGGGCGCGCACAGCCGATGAAATCCAGCGTACCGGACTTGATCATCTTCACCATCACATCCGGCGACGTGAAGCGCCCGACGCCGACGACCGGCTTCGAGGTCAGCTTCTTGATTCCGGACACCAGGCTTTCCTGCGCGCCCTCCTCCTTGAACCGCGACGGTCCGGAGCAATCCTCCCAGGCGCCATGCGCCAGATCCCAGAGGTCGGGCAGGTCGGCGTGCATCTCGATCATGTCGCGCACTTCGGAATTGGCGAAGCCAAGCTCGCCGATCATCTCGTCCAGCGACAGCCGCAGCGTCAGGCCGCAGGTGTCGCCGATGGCATCCCTGCCCTCTTCGATCAGTTCACGCATCAGCCGCGAGCGGTTTTCCAGCGAACCGCCATATTCGTCACTGCGCTGGTTGGTGGCGGTGGACAGGAAGTGTTGGATGATGCCGAAGCCATGCGCGCCGTAGAGACAGACCAGGTCGAAACCGGCCAGCTTGGCGCGTTTGAAGGCATTGCGATGCCAGCGGCGCAGGTCACGTATATCCTGCTTGTCCATGGCGCGTGCCTGGACTGGATCGTTGGTGAAGGTGCGGATCGGCAAGGCCGACGGTCCGCGCGGCACTTCCTTGGTGTAGAGGTTCGAGCCGTTGATACCGGAATAGGCTAGCTGGATGCCGGCCAGCGCGCCATGCTGGTGCATGGCCTTGGCCATCTTCGCCAGAGCTGGGATGTCGGCGTCGTCCCAAAGCCTGAGCTCGATGAAGGGCGTAATCTCCGAGGTGTGGTGCATCTCGGTCTGCTCGGTGAAGATGACGCCCCAGCCGCCTTCCGACTTGATGCGCCGCATCTCGGCCGCGGCCGATGGATCACGATAGCCGCCGCCATTGCAGTGCGGCACCTGGTAGAAGCGGTTCTTGGCGGTCACCGGACCGATCTTCACAGGCTCGAACAGAATGTCGTAGCGTGGATCGCGCATGGAACTTGCCTTCCTGCCAGCTCAGCCTTGCAACATGCCCGATCATGGTTCGAGCCGTAGCGCAAGCCGGCCAGCCCAGTGGGTTGATGCCGTGAGAGACCATTCATAAGTTGCGGCAAGCGCCGGGAAACAACAGATTTCTTCTGTGCCGGTTAGGACGCGCCTAATCGGTCAACGCCGCTTGGATTAGCGTCCGCTGAATCCCGGCTGAGCCAAATGCAACTTCAAGACCGACGCGGCGCGATGCTAGATAGCGCGCACGGCCAACGAGACGCAGGACGCATGGACAGCATCCAGATCCTTGAAAAGCTCATGGCATTCCCGACGGTAAGCCGCGACTCGAACCTCGCCCTTATCGGCTATGTGGCAAACCTGCTGGACACGCACGGCATTGCTTGCCAGATCATCCACAGCGAGGACGGCCACAAGGCCAACCTCTTTGCCACCATCGGACCGGCCGGCGCTTCCGGCATCATGCTGTCCGGTCACACCGACGTCGTTCCAGTCGACGGGCAGGCCTGGACGCTGCGGCCTTTCGAGATGACGAAACGCGACGGCAAGCTTTATGGGCGCGGCGCAGCCGACATGAAGGGTTTCGTTGCCTGCGCGCTCTCGGCCTGCCTCAAGGCCTCGAGAATGACGCTGCGCACGCCGCTGCACCTGGCACTCTCCTACGACGAGGAGATCGGCTGCATCGGCGTGCGCAGCCTGATCGACATGCTGCAGACTGCGCCGCACCGGCCATTGCTGTGCATCGTCGGCGAGCCGACCAGCATGCAGGTTGCGACCGGCCACAAGGGCAAGCTTGCGGCGCGCGCCATCTGCAGGGGACGCGAAGGCCATTCGGCGCTGGCCCCCTTGGCACTCAATGCCATTCATCTGGGCTGCGACTTCGTCTCCGCACTGCGCCAAGAACAGGATCGGCTGGCGCGCGATGGCGTACGCGACGGCGACTACGACATTCCCTACACGACCGTCCACGTTGGCAAGATGAATGCCGGCGTGGCGCTCAACATCGTGCCGAACCTCTGCCAGCTCGACTTCGAGATCCGCAATGTCGCGGCCGACAATCCCGACCAAATCCTCGATGGGTTGCGCGCGGCGGCAGCGCGCATTGCCGCTGAGGCCTCAACGATCGCGCCTGAGGCGACCATCGACATCGATATCACCAACACCTACCCAGGGCTGGACACGCCAGCGAACTCGCAGGCCGTAGCCTTCGTCAAATCGTTGACCGGCGCCAACGATACCATCAAGGTTGCCTTCGGCACCGAAGGCGGATTGTTCAGCCGCGACCTCGGCACGCCGACCATCGTGTGCGGACCAGGCTCGATGGCGCAAGGGCACAGACCGGACGAATTCGTCAGCGTCGAACAGATGGGCCGCTGCGACGACATGCTGGACAATCTGCTGCGGCGGCTTGCTGGTCACCGGCTTCAGACGGCCTGATAGGTCGTCGCGGGATCTCTTCGTTTTGACGCAATTCCTGTGGGAAATCCGTTCCACACCTTTCCTGGAATTGCTCTATTCCACGACCCGCCCGCTGCCGAACACGCCCTGTTCGACGACGAAACGGCGGCAATGATCGATGAATGCCTGCACTGTCTGGGTGCGGTGCTCGGCGTTGGGCAATGCAACCCCCATAGTCAGAGGCCGCAAATCCCCCTCCAGCGGCACGAAGACCAGCGGCTTGCCGTCTGGCGCCAGCGTGTTGAGCGGCCGCATGTTGGCGATGCCATAGCCGAAGCCGTTCGCAACCATCGAACGCATTACCGCGATGTCGCCGGTGCGCTCGGCAATGTTCGGCCGGATCCCCCGCGAATGAAAGGCCGAGAGGAAATATTCGCGGCTATATGGCAGGTCGAGTAACACCATCGGCTCGTCGGCCAGCTCTTCCGTCGTGATGGAAGCCTTGCCGGCGAAGCGGTGCCCCTGAGGCAGCATGACATAGGCCGGCACCAGCATCAGCGGTTCGAACGTCGTGTCCTGCGACAGTTCTAGATCGTAGGTCAGCGCCGCGTCGATTTCGCCCCGTTGCAACATTTCGAGCAGCTGACCCTGGTTGCGTTCGAACTGCCTGAACCGCACCTCGGGATAGGCGCGCTCGAACTTCATGCGCAGGGTCGGCATGACGATCTGCGCGAAGGTCAGCAGGCATCCAACCGCCAGCGGCCCACGCACCTTCTCGGCGATGTCGCCGGCAATATCGTGCAGAGCGTCGGCGTCGGCCAGCAGCCTGGCGGCCTCCTTCAGAAAAACGCGCCCGCCGGCCGTGAGCGATAGGCCATGCGAATGCTTGCGCACAAAAAGCTGGACGCCGAATTCGGCTTCCAGCTGCGCGATCGACGCCGAGATCGAAGGCGGCGAAACATTGACCTGCTCGGCCGCCTTGGTAATGGAGCCGGCTTCGCCGACGGCGACGAAATATTCCAGTTGTCTCAGGGTGAAGCGTAGCGGCATGGGCTTCTATGTTGCCGGTTTGGGCGCCGGGATCAAGCGCCCGCGCCTTCAGTATTTGATCCATGTCGTTTTCAGCGCGGTGTACTTGTCGAGCGCGTGCAGCGACAGGTCGCGGCCGAAACCGGATTGCTTGATCCCGCCGAACGGCGTCATCGGGCTCAGCGCATCGACCGTATTGACGGAAACCGTGCCGGCGCGGAGCCGGCCGGCAACGCGGTGCGCACGCGAAAGACTGTCGGTCCACAGCGATGCGGCCAGTCCGTACGGGCTGTCATTGGCAATGCGGATAGCCTCCTCTTCGTCGTCGAAGGCTATGACCGAAAGCACCGGTCCGAATATCTCGTCGCGGGCAATCGGGTCATCATGGGTAACATTGTCGAAGATGGTCGGCTGTATGAAGCTGCCGCGACCGTTGATCGTGACCCGATCGCCGCCGGCAACCAGGCGCGCGGTCTTCTTGCCGGCCTCGACGAACCGCATGACGTTGGCGGCGTGGCGGGCATCGACCATGGCGCCCATTTTCGAGGCCGGGTCGAGCGGATCGCCAGGCTGGGTGGCCGCAGCGCGCTCCGCCAGTTTCTCCAGAAGCGCATCCTTGATGCCGCGTTGCACGAGCAGGCGCGAATTGGCCGAACACACCTCGCCCTGGTTGAAGAAGATGCCGAAGGCCGCCATGTCGGCCGCCGCATCGAGATCCTTGTAGTCAGCAAAGACAAGGTTCGGGCTTTTGCCACCGGTTTCGAGCCAGACCTGCTTCATGTTCGACTGGCCGGAATACTGCAGGAACATTTTGCCGACCGAGGTCGATCCGGTGAAGGCAAGGCAATCCACATCCATGTGGCGGCCGAGCGCTTGGCCGGCCGTCTCGCCAAGGCCGGGCACGACATTGAGCACGCCGGCCGGCAGACCCGCCTCCACGGCAAGTTCCGCCAGCCTGAGCGCAGAGAAAGGCGACTGCTCCGCGGGCTTCAGCACCACCGAATTGCCCGCCGCCAGCGCTGGCGCGCATTTCCAGGTTGCCATGTCGAGCGGGAAATTCCACGGCACCACGGCACCTACCACGCCGAGCGGCTCGCGCCGCACCAGCACCAGATCGCTCGTGCCGGTCGGCGCCACTTCGTCGTAGATCTTGTCGATGGCCTCGCCATACCACTGGAAGATCGCCGCCGAGCCGGGGACATCGACAGTCGCCGCATCCGTGACAAGCTTGCCCATGTCGAGCGACTCGAGCAGGGCAAGCTCCTGCAGGTTTTCGCGCAACAGCCGTGCCAGCCGCAGCAGCACCTCCTTGCGGTGCGCCGGGCTCGTGCGCGACCAGACACCGGCCTCGAAACTGCGGCGCGCCGCGGCAACGGCCAGGTCGATGTCTTCCTCACCGCAGGACGCCACCTCGGCCAGCGTTTCGCCGGTGGCTGGATTGATGCTGGCGAAGGTACGGCCCGAACGCGCGGCAACCGTCTTGCCGTCGATGAACGCCTTGTCGCGAAAACGGATCGCCGATGCTTTGCCGATCCAGTCCTTGTGACTGAGTTCGCTCATGCGGATGCCTCCCCCTGTATGCCGGCTACTCGCGTACTGGCTACTCGTCGCCCGGCACGCCGTAGCTCGGTGCGTCCGACGGATTGATCGCGCGGGTCACATAGGCATCGAGCTGCGGCTTGTAGCGATCCCACAAGGTCCCCAGTTCCTCGATCGGGCAGTCGTCTGTCCAGTCGCAGCGCAGGTCCGCGACCGGCCATGCGACCTCGCGCACCAGCTTCATTCCAGCCGAATGGACCGGGCCCGCCTCGCCACCCGCCTTCAGCGCGGCGCGCATGGTCGCGATCAGGCGGTCGCCGAGATGCCCTTCCGAAACCAGGAAGGCTTCTACCATGGCTTGCGGCACGCCATCATGGGCCAGCATGTTGCCGCCGCAGGCGACATTGTCCGCACGCGCCTCCGCCCAGATGCCAAGCGCCTTGGGCCCGGAATGAATAGCGGTTGTCCCGGCGGCGTCGACGGCCAGCACCTGCCGGTATTCGGGATAGGCGCCGGTGCGCCTCAAGATCGTAACCGCCTCGGCGGCCGAAGCGCCGCGCGCCAGCAGTTCGAGCCCCCTCGTGCCGAGCGCCGGATCGGTGACGTTCTGGCTGGCAATGGCGCCGACGCCTGCCTGCGCATAGGCACAACGCGCGGCCACCGCAGGCGACGAGGATGACACCGCGACCCCGAACATGCCGGTGCGGCTGCAGCGCGCGACGATGGAAAAGGTCATGGCCGTCAGTCCGGAATGACGGCGGTGCCGTCGATCTCGACCAGCCAGTCCGGCCGCGCCAGGGCCTGCACGACGAGGCCGGTCGAAACGGGATGCACGCCCTTGATGTACTCGCCCATGGTGCGGTAGACCGCCTCGCGATGGCGCACGTCGGTGATGTAGACGACCACCTTGACCAGGTGCTCCATGGTGCCGCCGCACTCCTCGATGAGCTGCCTGATGTTCTGCATCACCTTGTGCGTCTGCTCCGCCGGATCGTGGCTGTCGATATTCTTGGCGGTGTCGAGATCCTGAGGACACTGGCCGCGCAGATAGACCGTCCGGCCGCCCCGCGTGACGACCGCCTGGCACAGATCATTGTCGAGCTTCTGCTCGGGATAGGTGTCCTTCGTGTTGAACTTGCGGATTCTTGTATGCGCCATCCTGGTCTCCATCAGATCGGGCTCGTGGCTGTCGTCAGCGTCGGTCAGGCGTCCACGGTCTCGCGCCGAGCGGCAGCATGGTAGGCCAGATATTTGCGCTGCGTCGAAATCCGGTCTGCGACATGCTTGGCATCATGCCAGACACCCCAGATGAAACTGGACCCTCTTCGCGACTGCCAAGGCAGGCCGAGAAAATAGATTCCAGGCTCGACCGAGACGCCGCGCTGGTGCTTTGGCCGGCCCCTCTCGTCAAAAGCATCGACCTTCAACCAGCTGTAATCGACGGCAAAGCCGGTGGCCCAGATGATCGCCGCTATCCCGGCGCCAGCCAGATCGAGCTCACGAAGCGGGTTGGTCAAGCAGTCCGGATCCGGGTCGATCCGACGGGCCGTGGGCTCCTGCTGAAGGTCGAGGCCGTTGCGCGCGACATAGGCGTCGGCCTCGTCCAGCAGCGACATCAGGTTGGCGTCACCGCGGGCAATGTTCTTCGCCAGATCGGGCGCGAAGGTCAGCACGCCGTCCTGATATGTCTTGGTCATGCCCACAAGGGTAAGCCCCTGCGCGGCCAGTCGACGGAAATCAATCGTCTCGCCGCCACGCGCGCCGCTCACCGCAATCGTGACATGTTCCGTGCCAGGCCCCGGGGTTTCGAGGTCCCATTTGCCGAGAACGCCAAGCCACCAGCAGAAATCGCGCCCGCGATAGGCGCGTGGCGGGCGGTCGTGCGGGCCGACCGAGAGGTAGACGCGCCGCCCCGAGCGCTGAAGCTCGTCGGCGATCTGCACGCCTGACGATCCCGCCCCGACCACCAGCACCGCGCCCTTCGGCAGCTGTCCTGGGTTTCGGTACGCGCTGGAATGAATCTGCAGAATACCTGCATCGTCGGGGACAATGGCGGGAATGACCGGGACCTGGAAAGGTCCGGTCGCCGCGACGATGCTGTTGGCTTCGATCACCCCATCCGACGTCTCGACGCGGAACCCGGGTCGACCGACAATTCTTTGCGCGAGCTTGACCTCGACGCCGCAGCGGATCGGCGCATTGATCTGCCTTGCATAAGCGGCGAAATAGTCCGCAACCTCCTCCTTGGAGGGAAAGCCGTCGGGACCCGTCACGGGAAATTCCATGCCCGGGAAACGGTCATGCCAGGCTGGCCCATTGGCAACGAGCGAGTCCCATCGCTGCGAGCGCCAGCGCTCGGCGATCCGGCCACGCTCGAGAACGAGATGCGGCACCGCGCATTTGCTCAGATGCTCAGACATAGCCACCCCCGCCTGGCCACCGCCGACGACAAGCGTGTCTATTTTTTCCACTGACATTTCTGCGTCCTTTCCCTCCAAGAGTTTCTGCGGATGCGAGGAGGTCAGATCGCTGGTGTACTGGAGGGACTGGTTAGCGAAAATTACGATTTCACGTGGCAGTGGTTAGCTTGTCCCTAAACGCCAGGAGCCAACGCGAGACTACGACAACATCGCCCTGGCCGCTTTTTCGCCGATCATCATGGATGGCGCATTGGTGTTGCCGCCAATCAGCGTCGGCATGATCGAGGCGTCGGCCACACGCAGATTTTCGAAGCCGCGCACCTTGAGGCCGGCCGGATCGACCACCGCCTGGGTATCGGTGCCCATCTTCGCCGTGCCGACCGGGTGATAGACGGTGAGCGCCTCGGCACGCAGATAGGCGAGGATGTCGGCGTCGGTGACGACATCGGGTCCCGGCAGGATTTCCGGTCCGCGAATATCGGCAAAGACCGGCGAGGCCAGGATCGAGCGCGCCAGCTTGATGCCCTCGACCAGAGTCAAAGCATCCTGCCCGTCGCTGAAGAAGCGGTGATCGATCAGCACATTTCGGCGGGTGCCGTCGCGCTCGAGCGTGATGTCGCCGACGCTTCCGGGTCTGAGCACGCAGGTGTGCACGGCATAGCCGTGGCCATATTCGACGAGCCGGCCGCGATGGCTGCGATAGCCCGGAACAAAGTGGAATTGGACATCGGGAATATCGCCGGCATATTTCGTCTTGGCGAAGCCGCCGGCCTCGACGTAGTTGGTCGTCAGCATGCCCTTGCGCCGGACGAAATACTGAAACGGCGCCACCAGCATCGCCGGCAGATTGGCGAGCGACAGGCCGAGCGTCTTGGTGTTGTTCGACCGCACGGTGATCATGCCGTCGACATGGTCGCGCAAATTCTTGCCGACGCCCGGCACGTTCATGACCGGCTCTATCCCCGCCGCCTTCAGCTGGTCGGCCGGGCCGATACCGGAAGCAAGCAGGATGCGCGGCGATCCGATCGCGCCTGCGCTGAGCACAACTTCGGCGCGGCATGTCAGCCTTTGGGCTGCTCCGTCCTTGATCACATTGACGCCGGTGACGCGCCCGCTTTCGACTGCCAGATCAAGCACCTCGACGCCTGATAGGACTTGGAGGTTCGGGCGGCTAAGAACCGGACGAACGAAGGCTGCATAGGCCGAGAATCGCTCGCCCTTGTCCTGGGTGACATTGTAGATGCCGAGACCGAGTTGGCCATCGGCGTTGAAGTCGCGGTTTTCAGGCAGGCCGATGTTCCGGCCCGCCTCTACCCACAGGTTGGATAAGACGTTGGGATCACGCGGATTGTCGACCAGCAATTCGCCGTCGAAGCCGTGATAGGCCGGGTTCTGCGACAGGAGATTCCGCTCCAGCCTCTTGAAGACCGGCAAGACGTCTGCATAGGACCACCCCGCACAGCCAAGCGCTGCCCACTCATCGTAATCCTGGGCGGCGCCGCGAATATAGACCATCGAATTGATCGAACTCGACCCGCCGAGAAGCTTGCCCCGGTTGACCGGTATGCGGCGGTTGTTGAGCAGCGGCTGCGGCACGCCCTTGTAGCCGTAATCGAAAGTCGGATTGCCGTAGAGCGAGAGAATGCCGGCCGGCACACGCACCCTTGTGCGGTCATCGCTGCCGCCGGCCTCGACGAGGCAGACGCGGTTGGCGGGGTTGGCGCTCAGCCTGTTGGCCAGGACACAACCGGCCGACCCCGCGCCGATGACGATATAGTCGAATTCCGCGGTCGCGATGCTCATGCCTTGCCTGCTAGTGCTCTTCGTCTTCGTCGTTCTTCAAGAGCTCGAGGATTTCCCGCTTCATAGCGATGAAGTCTGGCTCCATGACCAGATCCATGCTGCGCGGACGCGGGAGGCTGACGCGGATTTCCTTCTTGATCTGGCCGGGCCGGCCGGACATGACGAGCACCCGGTCCGCCAGCAGGATCGCCTCGTCAATGTCATGCGTGACGAACAGAACCGTTTTCTTGGAATGGTCCCAGATCCTCAGCAAAAGCTTCTGCATTGAGTGGCGGGTCTGGCTGTCGAGCGCTCCGAAAGGTTCGTCCATCAGCAGCACCTGCGGATCGTTGGCGAGCGCACGCGCAATCGCCACGCGCTGCTTCATGCCGCCCGACAGCTGCGAGGGATAATGGTTGGCGAATTTCGCCAGGCCGACCTCTTGGAGAAAATGCTCGACGATGGCCCTTCGCTCGACCGCCGACATGCCCTTGCGCTTCGGACCGTATTCGACGTTCTGCGCCACGGTGAGCCAGGGAAACAATGTATATGCCTGAAACACCATGCCGCGATCCGGGCCCGGCTCGGTGACCGGCTTGCCGCCGACCGAGATCATGCCGCCGGTGCGCTCCTCGAGACCGGCGATGAGATAGAGCAGGCTCGACTTGCCGCAGCCGGATGGGCCGACGATCACACAGAACTCATTGGGCGCGACATGGAACGAGATGCCGTCCAGCGCCAGTACGGCGTTGTCGCCGGTGCCGTAGCGCAGGGCCACATTATCGACGCCGATGTCGGCGCTCTTCGGTTTCGTCGCAAGTGTCAGGGCGTCCATGTCAGCGAATTCCTCAATTGGCCCAGGGAGCGACGAGGCGGCGGATGCCCCGGAACAATTGGTCGGTGCACAGACCAAGGATGCCGATCATGGCGATGGCCATGAAGATGACGTCGACTTGGAAGCCGCGCATCGCCTTGAGCGAGATATAGCCAAGTCCGCTGCGAGCGGCGACGAGTTCGGCAACGACAAGATAGGTCCAGGCCCAGCCCATGGTCACGCGCAGCACATCCAGCACGTTCGGCAGCGTGGCCGGAAAGACGATGTGGAAGACCGTGTCGCCGCGTTTCGTACCGAGCGTGTAGGCGGCGTTGACGAGATCACGCTGAACGCCGCGGGCGCTGTCGGCAATCATCACGAGCTGCTGGAAGAAGATGCCGAAGATGATGACGGCCACGCGCTGCTCGATGCCGATCCCGATCCACAGGATGAAAAGCGGCACGAAGGAGGTTACCGGCAGATAGCGGATGAAATTGACGAGCGGGTCGAGCGCGGCCTGGACGATGCGATAGGTGCCCATCGTCAAGCCGAGCGGCACCGCCACGATGCTCGAAATGACGAAACCGATCAGCACCACCTGGACGCTGGCGAGCACGTGCTCCCACAATGAGCCGTCAAGCGCCATCCTGATGGTAGTGGACAAGACGGATTCCGGGCGCGGCAGGAACATTTCCTTGACCGCTCCGGAATAGGTCAAAGCGAACCAGCCGCCGATGACCGCGGCCCAGACCAGGACGCTGAGCGTGATGGCGAGAGGGCGCGACACGGCCTGAAAAGGCGTGGCGACAGCTTTCCAGGCGGATCGACCGGGCTGATTTTTATCCACGCTCGTGGTCACGATATGGCTGATGGGAGAGGTTGCATTCGGTGCCAGTGTCACAGGGAAACCCTTTGGGCTGGAGAGACCGCAGGCGCGAGGCCCTACCTGCGGTCCAGCGACCTCACTTTACAAGGCGAGATCACTTCGTGAGGCCAGATCACTTCGCAAGGAAGGACGGATCGACGAGGTCATCGTATTTGATGTCCATCTTGAGCTTGCCGAAGCCGCCCCAGACATCGCCGCCGAGCTTGATCAGCTTGCCGGCTTCACCGCTCTCGCCGCCGGCGAAAAATTGGGCATTGCGGTCCTTGCCGTAGAAGTTCACGCCCGCGGCGGACGAGGCGAAGTCCTTCGGATCCTTGAGCCAGCCGCCAACGCCCTTGGCCATCACCTCGTAAGCCTTCGCAGGATCTTCCTTGATCAACTCGTTGGCCTTGTAGAGGCCCTTCACCAGCGCCTCGACGTCCCCGGGGTTCTTGGTGATGTAGTCGCAGTTCAGCGCCACCACATCGACGATCACGCCTGGTGTCTTCGAGGAGTCGATCAGCACCTGCCCCTTGTTTTCCTTCTTGGCCAGCGTCAGATGCGGCTCCCAGGTGACGGCCACAGGAATGCGGTCGGCCATGAAGGCGGCGGCGGCATCATCCGCCGTCATGTTGGTGATCTTCACGTCGGCCTGACTGAGACCGGCCTGCTTGAGCAGGATGTTGAACCAGAACTGCGACACCGAGCCTTCGTTCAGCCCGACCTCCATGCCCTTGAGATCGGCGACGCTCTTGACGCCGCTCGGCGCCAGGACGCCGTCGCCACCATGGCTGTCATCCAATGCATATACCGATTTGAAGCAGACATCCTTCGAGCGGTACTTCATGATTTCGTCTATGGTGGAAGCGCTGCCGTCGAGTTCGCCGGCGGCGACGGCGGCCATGTACAGCGATGCTTCCTCGATGATTTCGAGCGAAACATCGAGGCCCCCTTCCTTGAAGTAGCCCATGTCACGCGCAAGGAAGAGCGGGCCGTAACCGACCCAGGTCGTCATGCCCAGCTTCAAGCTGCCGGCTTCGGCGTGGAGGCTCACCGAAAGGGTGCTGAGGGCAATGCCGGCCGCAAGCGCGGCACGGCGAAACTTCGAGATTATTGTCGTCATCACGTTCCCCTGTCTTTTTCTGAGGTCAGGCGCTGTCTGCACCAAAACAACCCGCTTCGGGCGCATCGCCGAAGGCTGCCGCCTGACGTTCTTTTTGTTCTCTTTCAGCCGGCGGATGAAGCAAAGCACGCTGTGTGCGATGCACAAATAATGATTTTCGATAATTCTGCTTAGGCTGGGCCTAACCAAGCCGGCGCTGCCGCGTCTGCGCCACCCACAGACTTTGGCGTGAGACGGGTTGACGATCCCGATGACCTCATCGTCGCTTTCGGAGAGGTCAACGACGGTCGCCTCCTGGAATTTGCGAAGCTGGCTGGTGCGAAACAATTGGCGCCTGTATTCATGGTCGGGTGCAGGCAATGTAGAGCGAGGCGTGATAGCGATCAAAGCGACGGCGTGTGCAGAGTTTGCGTTCGATCTTCCTCATAGGCAGTGCCCTTTAGCATGGCTCGTCAGCATAGTGTTCCGGCAAAGGCGCCAACATCTGTGCTAGGCCGACGAAGTGGGACTGGAGAAGGTCGCCGATTTGCGCTGGCGAGCTCTCGCCATCGTGGAGGCGCAGGTCACGTCGCGAACAGCTGGCAAGTTCTGTTGCCGTGCCAACCGTGTGAACGAACTGTGGTCGACATCTCCCGTGAAGCGAATACCGCCGACGAGTTCATACCGAGGTGAAGCCAGCTTCTCTCGCGTCGGCCCCGAGGATGTCTGCTTTCAGTCCGCCGCGAAGCTGACCTGAACGTCCGATATACAGCGCGAAGCGGTCGTTCACGCAGCGACTAACCTACGTCGTCTTCGGTTAGCCTATATGGCATGGGCAGCACTTCGATCAGGCGCTCGAGACCATCCCAATCGCACGTCATTACCGCCTTTTGCCGCATGCATCGACTTAAGGTCTTTCCATCCTCGAAGGAGAGGCGCTATGTGTGGCCGTGCAAAACAAAACTGCAAGGAGCAAGAACTGAAGCAAGGAGCAGAACCTCTACCCTGCCCTTGGATCGTGTTCATATAAACGCTGGCATAGTGAAGCTCGGTTTGGCCCACTTCTAAGCGAAGTTGACCATAACTAATTGATATTATACAGTTTTGGTGGGCCCGGAGGGTGTTCAGAAAGCGATAAAAATCAATTTCTTAGAGATCAGTGGGACTTCAGAGTATTCAAATCTTTTCCAATGTTTTTCGATGTTGTTGTCCCACTCAGAAGTGCCTCAGTCCACCAAGCCGACGCACTGAACGCCTCACTCGGAAGGGAGGTTTGCGCAAGGCGAAAGGAAGATCGCGTCGGTGTGCAGCCTTCCTGAGGAAGGTCGCGGTAGCGCCAACTGCTGACGCTCAGCGCGAAGACATCAATGTCCTGTTATGGGGCCGTTAGAGGACCGGCCGCTTCTCGCGCCAAGAAGCGATAGCAGACATGCAACTAGGTGGTACAAAATCTCTAGCGTGACCCTTTAGAGACATTTGCGTGCGGCATTTGCGTCTCGAAAGCGGATCTTTAGTGCTACCAGCACCAACGACCGTCTGCGGTCGTTCAGAACACGGGTTACCGTCTCTAAACCGTATATTGGACCGGGCAGCCGCCGGAAATTGATCGAATCGAGGTGATCGCATGTCAGGAGGCGTTCAAAAAAGACCTACGACCGCGATCTTCATCGCGGCCGTTTTCATGGTGTCATTCCCGGCTATGCTGACAAGTTCTTTATGATCGGCAGCTTGCGGATCGTCTTGCCCGTCGCCGCCCGTAGCGCGTTGGCGACGGCCGGGCCGATCGGCGGCACACCCGGCTCGCCAACGCCCGTGGGCGGCTCGTCGGACGGCACAATGTGCACCTCGACGCGCGGCATCTGCTCGATCCTGAGCGGCATATAGGTGTCGTAGTTCTCTTGGTCTACGACACCGCCCGTCAGGGTCAGCTCCTCCTGGAGGATCGCGCCTAGCCCGAAGCCGATACCGCCCTCCATCTGAGCGCGAATCTGGTCAGGATTTATCGCGGTGCCGCAATCTACCGCGCAGACGACGCGGTCGACTTTGAAATCATTTCCATCGTTGAAGGTGATCTCCACCACCTCGGCGACATAAGTCGAGAGGCTTTCATGCAGGGCCACGCCGCGGAAACGGCCTTCCGGCAGAGGCTTGTCCCAGCCTGCCTTCTCAGCAGCCAATTTCAGCACGCCGGCATGCCGTGGATGGTGACCGAGCATCGACATGCGGAAGTCGACCGGATCACGGTTCGCAGCGGCGGCGAGCTCATCGATCAGGGTTTCCATTGCGTAAGCGGTGTGGGTGGAGCCTACCGAACGCCACCACAGCACTGGGATGTTCACGTCCGTGGTGGTCAGCTCGACCTTCAGGTTCGGGATCGCATAGGGCAGGTTGGTGGCGCCCTCTACGGAGGTCGGATCGATGCCGTTCTCGATCATCGCCGCAAAGGGCGAACCGCCCGCGATCGATTGGCCCACGATGTGGTCATGGAGAGCGACGACATTGCCTTCCTTGTCGAGCCCCGCCTCGACTGCGTGCACATAGGCCGGCCGGTACCGCCCACCCCGCATGTCGTTCTCGCGGGTCCACTGCACCTTCACTGGCTTGCCGGGTCCCAGTGCACGCGCTGTGGAAACAGCTTCGATAATGAGATCTGCGTCCGAGACCGCTCGGCGGCCGAAGCTGCCGCCGGTCTTCATCACGTGCAGCCTCACCTTGTCCGGCGTGGTGCCGCCTACTTGAGCGGCAGCCGCCTGATAAAGGTCGGGCATCTGGTGTCCGCCCCAGACGTCGATGGTGCCGTCTTCGTTGATTCGGGCGGCCGCGTTGAGTGGCTCGATCGAAGCATGGACAAGATAGGGGAATTCGTAGTGCCCTTGGATGACTTTCTCAGCACTGGCCAACGCTGCGGGAGTGTTACCGTCGTCGCGCGCGGTGGGCGCGCCCGGATCGTCTGCTGCCTTAGTGTATTCGGCCATGATCTCGGCCGTGCCGCGCCTTTCGGCCTTCTCTTCGTTCCAGGTCACCTCCACGAGATCGCGGCCCTTGAGCGCCGTCCACATGTCCCTGCCGACCACGGCAATGCCGCGCGGCGTCTGGACGACATCGACAATGCCGTCGAGTGCCTTGGCCTTGGAGGCGTCGAAGCTCTCGATCTCAGCGCCGAACTTCGGCGGATGGATCATAACGGCCGTATTGAGTCCATCCATCTTGAGGTCGATCGTGTAGGTCTGCGCGCCATTGGTCTTGCCGGCGGAATCGTAGCGCTTGAGGCTGTCCGATCCGATCTGGGCCCACTTGTCGCGCGGCTTTAGCGGCACGTCGTCGGGAACCGGCATTCCCGCTGCGGCTTCAGCCAGGTCACCGAAGCGCGCCTGCATCCCTGAGGCGTGCGACACGACCCCGGAAGCGACTGTGATCTCGCCGGCTGGCACGTCCCACCGCTGCGCCGCGGCCGCCACCAGCATGGCCCGTGCGGCAGCACCCGCCTTGCGATAGCGCTCCCACGACGAGCTCATCGACGTGGAGCCACCGGTTCCCTGCGCGGCCCCGCCCCAGGCGAGATTGCCGTAGAGCGCGGTATTGCCATATCCGCCGACCACGTGGACCTGCGCCCAGGCGCCGTCGAGCTCTTCCATAACCAGGGTGGCGATGCCGAAATAGGAGCCTTGTCCCATCTCGAACTGCGACGAGTGGATGACGATTCGGTTCTCCGGTGTGATCTCGACATAGGTCTGGAAGGGGTTCGCCTGGACCGCTGCAGGCGTCGTTTGTGCGTTGGCGGGCGCGGCCATCATTAGCCGGTAGCCCACGGCGAGGCCCGCGGTGGTGACGGCCGTGCCGAGGAGGAACTGGCGGCGCGTGGGCCCCACGGCATTATGCTTCGGGAGAAACTGCAACATGCCTCAAGTCTCCAGCCGGTTGGCGGTCTCGTGGATGGCCGCGCGGATGCGATGATAGGTGGCGCAGCGGCAGAGATTGCCGCTCATCGCCGAATCAATATCATCGTCCGTCGGCTTCGGCGTCTCTGTCAGGAGGGCCACGGCCGACATGATCTGGCCAGACTGGCAATAGCCGCATTGAGGTACGTCGAACTCGGCCCACACGGCCTGGACCGTTTCGCCGATCTTGCCCGACACGCCCTCAATGGTGGTGATCGAGGCTCCTTCGATGTCGCCGACTGCGGTCTGGCACGAGCGCGTCGGCATGCCGTTAACGTGAACCGTGCAAGCGCCGCACTGGGCAAGGCCGCAACCGAATTTCGTTCCTGTGAGTCCGATGCCGTCACGGATCGCCCAGAGCAGCGGCATCTCTGGATCGACGTCGAGTGTTCGCGCCTCGCCATTGAGGGTAAATGCGACCATGGCTTGCTCTCCTTGTCCTGAGCTGGCTATCTCGTTGCGCCTCCGCCCGGCTAGAAACCGGACTCTTCTTGCTGAGGCATAGCGACCACAGACTAGGATCGCGCAGCTCGAGCAACAAGCCGCTAGCTGGCAATCGCGAGATCGTGAAGTGGCTCGTGTCGAAAGGCTGGAGGCAACTGAATGTCATTTTTGGGCCGACCGGCCGGTCAGTTTCCGGCTCGATGACCTGGTTGGCAGTCATTCCGCTTCTAACCCTAAACCCCAGACATGAACTGTAGCAGCATCATAAAAGACGACATCAAGCGGCGATTTTTCGTTGCGCTGCACCGCTAGCTCGTTCGCGTGGTTCATGATCCGCTGGTTATCCGCGGATGCTGGTTCACCATAGATGCCAACACAGAGCTTGCGAAACTTGCCACGCGCTATGCGGTTAAGGATGTGGTCGTCATTCGTAGCGAGCGAATGGCCGAAAATGAAGAAGCAATGGCTGGCGGTCTTCACATTCGCGGTGAACTGCTTGAAGCCTTGGTACAGGTGGGCATTGTGACGGATCTTCGCCTTCTTCTGGGCGCTGGTGGGCTGATGAAGGGCGGCTTAGGGTCATGATTTCCGGTTCATCGCGCTGCAATGACCGATGAGTCACAGACGCCGCATTTCGCGCTAGACCGCAGCTGCGGTATTCTCGATCATACGCTCACCCATCCTATTCGCACCTCGTTGCCCCCGTTCGCCGCACCTATCGATCGGAGGCTTCCAGCCTCGCGATAGCCGCGCTATGCGGCTGCACACAACCTGACGACGAACAGGAGCAAGATTGGACATACAAGCCAGCACAAGATCGCCCCCCCTGTCCTTGCTCGTTTTCATGCGAAAATAATCAACTGAGTGCTGCGGGGATAGCGAGGCCGATTTGGCCCACTTCAGAGCGAAGTCGGCCATATTGACATTAAACATTTTGGTGGGCGCGGGGTGCTTGGAAAGTCAGAAATATCAAAGGCTTATTCGACAGTGGGACTGTGTTGCGTTGCTACGCTCTCCGGTCTTTTCCGTTTGATTTGTCCCACCCTGATGCCGATTGCGGTCATTCGCCGCTGCCTTGGTCAATTCCCGATTCCACAAGCATCCGGTCCTGAGTGGGCAGACGGCCTTCCTAGTGGCAATTAGCCAGCGACACGTTGACCTTTCTCGTCATGCGCGGGTGAAATCTGCGTTCGACCATATACGTCGTCGAAGCGAACGATATCATCCTCGCCGAGATAATCGCCGCTCTGCACTTCAATGATCACCAGGTCAATTCTGCCTGGGTTCTCCAGCCGATGCTTATGGCCGCAGGGGATGTAGGCTGATTCGTTTGTCGCCAGGAACAACTCCTGCTCGCCATTGACGATTTTCGCGGAGCCGCTGACCACGACCCAGTGCTCCGAACGATGATAGTGCATCTGCAGGCTCAGCCGCCGACCGGGCTTCACCTCGATGCGTTTGATCTTGAAGCGCTCGCCTTCCTCAAGAACCGTGTAGGTACCCCACGGCCGGTGTACCGTGCTATGGACCAGGTGAGCTTCATGTCCTGAAGCCTTGAGGCCCTCGAACAGCTTCTTGACGTCCTGAACGCGGTCGCGGGATGCGACAAGCAAAGCGTCCGGGGAATCGACGATCACCAGATCGCTGACACCGACCGTGCCGATGACGCGCTTGTCGGAGCTCACATAGCTGCCGGTCGTGTCGACCATATGCACATCGCCGCGTATCCTGTTCCCGCTTTCGTCGGGGGCGATCAAATCGGCCATTGCGTTCCAGGATCCGATGTCGTTCCAATCCATGTCGCAGGCAACCACGGCAAGTTTGTTCGTCTTCTCCATGACAGCGTGGTCGAGCGAGATTCGCGGGGCGGAGCCGAAATGCTCAGGCGCGAGTTCGATTTTGGCAAAGCCTTCGCCTTGACTGAAGCGCCCGTTCTCGTAGCTGTCGGAGACGGCCTGGATCACCGCGGGGCAATGCGATGCCATCTCGTCGAGCATGGTTTGTGCGCTAAAGCAGAAAATGCCGGCGTTCCAGAAGAAGCGCTTGGACGCGACATAGGCTTTGGCTGTGTCCAGATCCGGTTTTTCAACGAAACGGACGACTTTCTCACCATCCGCTTCGATATAGCCGAATGCCGTGTCCGGTCTGGTTGGGGCGATGCCCAATGTGGCGATCCGCCCGAGCTTCGCATGTTCGATGGCCCGGCACATGACGTCTAAAAATGCAGGCAGGTTGCCAACCATGTGATCGGCTGGGAAGACGCATAGAATCGCGTCAGGGCCTTGCGTTGCCTTGGCATGGATGGCGGCTGCCGCAACGGCTGCGGCCGTATCCCGGCCTTCAGGCTCGAGCAGAAAGGTGCGTGGCAGGACCACGGAATCTAGTTCGTCGAACTCGTCCTTGGTAAGGAAGAGGTGTTCCCCAGATGTCACGGCGACGAGTTCCACTACGCCCTTTATCGAACCGACGCGCAGCACAGTGTGCTGAATGAGAGAATGTCCATCTGCTACTTTAAGGAAAGGTTTGGGGTGCGATTGCCTCGAAGCGGGCCATAGCCGCGATCCGGCTCCACCGCTGATGATGACGGGAACCACTTTCATTAAACAACCTCGATTTCGTCTCTGGACGTCATTGCCCGCGCCCTTAGACTAGCGTCAGCGTCACGACCGCCGTCGCTCTAGGATGGTCTTGCGGCGCTCCGAGTAACAGAAGTTCTGGCCCGTTGCCGAACGGCCGCAGATGAATGATCTCGTCATTCTGTATTCGTGCCCTAAGGCCGTTGGTTTCATCGACGTCGGCAACAGTCCCGAATGGAGCCAAGAACTGCTGCAGTGTGTCCGGATCCTCAAGCCTGCGGATCAAGCTGAGCAGCTGCGGGACATTTAGCGTATGCCATGGCCCGCCTCTCGTGGATTGTCGATGTCTCTATGCCTGTTCGTTCCATTTGCCGAATTGCTCAGGTAGCGGTCTTAATCAAGATGAGAGATTCTTTGGCTGCCTTCTATCAAAATCAAACGACTTGGGTCCTTCAGATCGAACTCAATTACCCGCGGTACGAAAAGGCGTGCATATCGTGTAAAGGCGCTCGTCGGAGGAAACCGAATTACAGTATCGCAGCGCCCGAGAAGATACATCTCAACGAGGGCGGAAATTGCGCCGTCGATCCCAAGTGCTGCAGTGTGTAAGGGGCCGTCTTGATCGGATCGGAAATGCTTGGGGACGGTGAGAAGATCGGGAAACTTGGCCGACAGATGATCCAGGATTTGCGCGCTGTCCGTGCACAAGAACAGCCGCACAGGCTTGGGGTGCGGTAACGCTTTAGCCTTGTCAACCGCAGTGCACACTTGTCGAACGGCGAACTCCGGATTGGCCCAGTAGGGCGCATGGTCCATGATGTCTTCACCGTTACCATGTCGAACATGAACCCCGATGATGCTGTGCCCCTCAAAACATTCTTGGTAAATGGCATCTATGCGTGTTTGAATTTCAGACCGAGGCTTGACACTCTGGAAGACCTGCCGCTCGGCATCCTCATCGCAGCGCCACATCAAGCAAGCGTCACACACTACTGTGTTCGCTTCGACATCGTGTTCGGCCTGAAAGAGCTCGCCCAACTCGTCGCGCTCTTGGAAAATCTGCTCATCTGGGCGGTAAAGGCAGTTGATCGCTGGCCTATTCCACCACTCCGGGAAGAATGGACCCGGAAAGGAAAAGTCGTTGATCCGGTCGTCGCAAATAGCCGGTACGCCAGCGATGTCATTGATCGGTTGGAAGAACACCGGAAAGGCATTTGTGAAGGGTTGGTCGAGATAGCAGGACCCGCGCCAGTCGACGGCTAGCGTTCGTCCCGACCGCTGAGCGTAGCGCCAAGCGGCCGCCAGCGACCACAGACAATCACCGAACCCCGTACGCCTCTGAGAGACGACGAACCTGCGCTTTACCAATCCACTGACCTGCATTTTCGGAAATCTCGTTTCAGAGACGAGGTTGCATCTGGCTTGGGATCTCTTAGTCGATACTAGTCGACCGTTACGCCGGGCGATTTGGTAGAGGCTGCGCGTGGGGCAGAAGAGCTCCCTCAGCACTGCCTATCCTTATCTTCTGTGACGCTCGCAAATCTTGACGCCGGGTACATTCGCTTCCGGTTTAAATTCAGCGTTCTCTAATGCGCCCGGCGACATGTGTAAAATTGATTGCGTGAATGTGGCCCATCCATGTGATGGATACTAAGGCGTTCCTTGACCATGAGCCTCTGCTGACGTGGGGCCGCGCTTAGCTAAGCGAAACAGCCGGTCGAGGCAGTCCACAAAGTCCCTTTTTCAGTCCAATTCTTAACTGCCTCAACGTAACATGTCATTTGCGGGCGTTTCCTGAAGGACGGATGTGCAGGACCCGCCAGCCGTCGAATGTCAGGCGCAGGCCATCCACGTCATTTATGGCCATCATGGCGTCGGTCCCACCGAAAGATGCGACACGGCGCCCTCTGACGCTTTCAAGTGCGCCAACATGGCGCAACTCCTGCCGGATAGCTTTCGAGCCGGCTGGACTGAGCGACTGGCACGCGATGCTGTGCGACGATGGCCGGGAGAGGAATTTTGGCGTCTGCAGCCATGTGGAGGATCGTTCCGACGGTTCTGCGGGTTCTCGGTGTCAGAGCCGACACCTGTGCGAACCCGCTCTCGTCCGTTTTCGACAGGCCCTTGAGGTTCATGACCCTGTTGTTCGCCGAGATCACCCGCCAGTTCAGCGATCCAGGTGAAGATCGGCACGCCGGTCGATGCGGCGATCATCGCCTCGGCCAGCGAAGATGATGAAGAGGGCCATTGGGTCAAGTACAAGCGCCGACCAGCGTTTCATTGCTTCAAAGCCCATTTCGGTGCCTACGCCGAGACGGCCCTTGTCGAGGAGATCGCCGTCACGGCGCCCACACCGAGGACGGCAACGCCGTTCCTGATGCTCTGCCCGACAATCCCGGCGAAGTGTTTGCCGACAGCGCCTACCGAGGCAATCATCTCGGCGACGCGGTGCGCGCCAAGGGTGGAAGGCCGCGCATCGTCGCAACCGCTATGTGGGGGCGCGACGAGGCCGAAAGCTCGACGCCTGGAACCAACCGATCCTTAGAATTTGTACTCGGATCGAGAAGATCTTCGGCACCTGTAGCCGGATGCGATGGCGAGGGCTGGCAAAGGCGGCCGTTCAAATTCGCCGCACTGCGATCGCCTACAGTATGAAACACAGTTTGATGGTCGCCTCGTCCCGCCCATCGTTGAAGCCCAGCTACCGTTTTCGGGCTAGCGCGCCCGAAATTCCTTGGAGGTCAATACGTAATGCCCTACCCGGCTTTTCGCCGCCGTCTCAGATGTGCGGTTCGCCCAAAGCCCCCGACTGCCACGAACTTTGTCTTCGCGCGGAGCGAAACCTCGCGCCCACGACTTTGTGCCGCCGATGTGCCGCGCTGCCTGTCAAACAATCCATTTTATGGATGCACCTCATCCAAACAATCGATTTCACTGATCAAAACAATTTCCATTAGAAGACGCTGAAGCAGGCAAAGATTACTTGGTCAGCGCAAAAGAGGGATGGTGGAGTTCTAGTGTGGCTTGGACCCACATGCTCGCCATTTTATCTGGGAACGGCTACGTGCCCTGCTGGCGCAGGGCAATACGATTCTACTGGCCACCAACTTCGTGGAAGAAGCGGAGCGGCTATGCAACCGACTGTGCGTGCTTGAGAACGGATGTAGAATCCCAGAAGGCGTCCTAACTCGCTGATTGATGAGCAAATCGGGTGCGACGTGATTGAAATCTATGTCGCTCACCCCGCGAGCTGAGTTCGGCACTCAGGCCGCATGTGCGACTTAGGCAGGTTAGCGGCGAGACTCTGTTTTGCTATGCCTCGAAGCCGGAGCAGGTGTGCTCGCTGGCTGACACTGTCAATGACGAGCTCCGCGCCGCATCTGTCGAAATCCTACCATAGGGTATGAGGCGGGCCGCCGGTGTGGCGAGCCAGATTCGAAACTTCAACTACCATAGAGCAGGAAGAAAATGGGCGAGAACAGGAAAGTTGCTCTGGTTACGGGCATAACGGGACAGGATGGTGCCTATCTCACGCGTCTTCTGCTGGAAAAAGGCTACGTCGTTCATGGGATTAAGCGACGTTCCTCTTCCTTCAACACGGGTCGCATCGAAGACATCTACCAAGACCCGCACGATCCCGATCCGCGCCTAATTTTGCATTACGGTGACCTCACTGATGCGACTAATCTCATCCGAGTAGTTCAGGAATCCCAGCCAGACGAGATTTACAACTTGGCCGCTCAGAGCCATGTCCAGGTGTCGTTCGAAACGCCGGAATACACAGCAAACGCCGACGGTATCGGAACATTGCGACTTCTTGAGGCGATCCGCCTCCTCGGTCTGAAGGACAAGACCCGCTTCTATCAGGCCTCGACTTCAGAGCTCTACGGCCTCGTGCAATCCGTACCGCAGAACGAAACAACGCCCTTTTATCCGCGCAGCCCTTACGCCGCCGCCAAGCTCTACGCCTACTGGATCGTGGTCAACTATCGCGAGGCCTATGGTATCCATGCTTCCAACGGCATTCTATTCAATCATGAAAGCCCACTGCGCGGCGAAACTTTTGTGACGCGCAAGATCACCCGCGCCGCCGCTGCTATCTACCTCGGCAAGCAGGACAAGCTTTATCTCGGCAATCTCGATGCTCAACGCGATTGGGGCCATGCGCGTGAGTACGTGCGTGGTATGTGGATGATGATACAGCAGGATCAACCGGATGATTACGTGCTGGCGACGGGCAAGACGACCCCTGTCCGCCAATTCGTCGAATGGGTTTTCGAAGATGTCGGCGTCGAGCTCGAATGGCGTGGTGAGGGAGTCGACGAAAAGGGCTATGATGTCGAGACCGGCAGATGCCTAGTCCAGGTAGACCCACGCTACTTCCGCCCCACGGAAGTCGATCTTCTCCTGGGCGATGCCACCAAGGCGAAGGAGAAGCTCGGCTGGGTGCATGAGACATCCGTGCGCGAGCTCGCCGCGGAAATGGTGCGGGAAGACCTCAAGGTCATGCAGACATCGGTAATAATGAAGGAAGCATAATGTACGAGCTGAAGGGAAAAGCCGTGTGGGTCGCGGGCCACAAGCATGGTGGGCAGCGCTGTTGTACGCCGCCTCGCGTCTGAAGACTGCAAAGTTATGGCCGCCCTGACGTTTCCCCCAAATTTTATCCAGTCGTGAGTTCGTTTCCGGGGGTGGATTTGCCCTGATCCGTTGTGCGAGTGCGGACGCGCGCCGTTGTAATCGGCGCGCCATACATTGAGCCTCGCGCGGGCCTGGGCCAGGGACGTGAACCGCGTCTCGTTGAGGAGTTCATCGCGAAGGTGGCCGTTGAAGCTCTCGCGTTAGGGTCCTAGCCAACCTCTGACTGTGAACTCGCGGAAGCGATTTACGGCAAGCGCACACAGCAGCTCGTCCACGGCGTACATGAAGTTTGGAAACTTATAACACTGGTACACACCTCCATGGCGGAACATTATCTCCAATATCTCAGCGATTACCGGATAGCTATCTGCCTTCACCTACCTCGGCCTAGTGCAGAATCTTGGCCGAACGAACTCGGCGCTCTTGCTGCACACCAATGGTCCGTCCCGCGCGAAGTGCGATCATACCGCCGCAGCTTACCTTCAAATCCGGCACTGGCGAGGATCTAGATCCAAGCCGACGGCGCCGGGGATCAAAGAAAAGCCCGCCGACCGAAACCAGCCGCGGGCTTGACTGGGATGGCCCGCGCGGACGGTCAAGGCTGCGCCGGCCGACCATGGCGCAGGGACCACCTTAGTCAACGGCACGGCCCGATGACGGCGTGCCGATGTACCACAACATGCGGCGAGATAGAGCCTTCCGGCCTCGCGGAAAAAAGCCCGCTGGTTTTGAGCCAGCGGGCAAGTTCTGGAGTGGCTGAGATCAACCCAGCATCAGTCAACGACCGGCGGAAGGGTTGGTTGCAGTGGATGCAAGCTAGCCGCATCATGCTGTGAATCGTAGCAAAGTGAAAAACAAACTCTGGACTTCTAGGTCGGACTCGCCCCAATATTTGTTTGGGGGAATTCACATGAAAATTGGAGCACTCATCGCAAGTGCAGCCCTGTGCGTCAGCGGCTGCTCTACGAGCACTGTCGTGTCGGACAGCGATCTCACGGCAATGAATACCGTTGCGCTATGTCACGTTCTCGCCAGCAGCACGGACGAACAGTATCGTAGTCGGGTAGCGTCCCTTCTAGTGCGCAGGGGCGCAACAGCAGAGAAGTGCACCAGGCTTGTGCAAACCGACAATGCTGTCGCGACGGGCATAGCGGTCGCGGCTGTCGGCGGCGCAGCTGTGGGTGTCGCTGCCAACAACGGCTATGGAGGCGGAACATATTACCGGCCACCGCCACCACAAACCTATGGCGTCGCGTGGGACCAATTCTATGGCCAGAACTACAGCGTTATCTGGCGCTGCCGCGACCGGTCCACCGGGCGGTTCGTTGACGATTACTATTGCGCCGGCCTGCCCATGGTCGACAGCGCATGGCCGGGCTGGTCGGCGTAGCGGATGAGCAGGCCATACCGCAAATATCGATCCAATCGGTGGCAGAGACCCACCGGTGCCAAGCTGTGGCGGCGCCAACTTGCGAGCGTGCCGGCAATGCTCGGTCTTACGGCAGCGGCGGCAGTGGCCGCCTTCCTGGCGCCGTCGAGCGCGCAACGTAGCAACGATGCATCAAAGGCCAGCCCACGAAGGGTGGCGCCCGCTTCGCTTACCGGTGTCGCTTCCGTCATTGACGGCGATACGATCGAAATCCACGGCCAGCGCGTCCGCTTCAACGGCATCGACGCGCCAGAGAGCCGGCAGCTGTGCCGCGATGCGAATGGCGCCGAGTATCCTTGCGGCCGGCGATCGGCCGAAGCGCTGGACACTTTCCTAGCCGCGTCGAGGCCGCTCGAATGCACATTCGTGACGTGGGACCGCTACCACCGCTTTGTCGGCCATTGTCGGCGCGCCGACGGCGCGGGCGTGGCCGCCTGGATGGTCGAGCACGGCCAGGCGCTGGATTGGCCTCACTACAGCCAGGGCGCTTATGCGGGGCAGCAGGCGCAAGCCCAAGCCTCAAAGATCGGCCTGTGGGCCGGGACGTTTCAGGCACCCTGGGAATGGCGCGCTGCGCACGCCGACGGCGCGGCGCCGTCGAGTCGCCCGCTGGGCATCATCAGCCGTAAGCTGGTCGCGCAGAGCGGCTATTCTTGCGAGCCGCGGAGAACGTGCAAGCAGATCGGTTCCTGCGACGACGCCAACTGGTACCTGCAAAACTGCTCATGGGGCGGAAAACTCGATCGCGACAAGGATGGGATCCCCTGCGAAACACTCTGCTAGCTGAAATGTAACGGAGTAAGCGCGCTACGGCCTGTTCGGCTTTCCGCTTACACCGATCCAACGAAGACCATGCATGGGCGGCGCGGTCTGCTAGCCCCATTTTTTGACGAGGTATTCTATATCTGAAGGGCAGAAAAAGTTGTTGCGACAATAGAGAGAAGACGCCTTAACTAAGACTTTCAAAATCGTTAACACAGTTATTTTTCAGTGTATGCTGACAGGCGATCAAGGCGTGATGTTGCCCTGTCGGGGGGGCGAGTAAAATGCAGACTGTGATGAGTCAAAAGCTGGCAAGCTATGGCCAGTGGACCTACCGTGGTGCCTGGGCCCTAGAGATTGCGGCCGCAGCGATTGGTCTTACGACAGGTGTAGCATTAGGCGTACAAGCGTTTTCTGCAAGCGAGTCTGTCACTGCAATGGACTTAACGCTCGCCAGTGCACCCTTTCTCATGGTGGCAATCGCGGAGCTCACCAAGATACCGATAGCTACACTGCTTTTCAGCGCGTCTTGGCTCTGGAAGCCCATAATCTTGGTCTTCCTCCTGATTCTTGCAGGCATCACTTTCGAAACTGTCTTTATGGGGATGGAGAGGGCAGGCGCATTATGGGGATGGAGAGGGCAGGCGCATTGCGTCAGCTGCGTTATGAGGAGCTCGTAAACAAGATTGATGCCCTTGAACAGGAAGCGACAAAGCTCGCCTCTGCTGACGAACTTGGTCGAAGAGCCGATCAGGTCGATCAAGCCCGTTCCGAAATTGAGCAGCTGACCTCTCTTGCGGAAAAATCGCGTGCGACCTTTCAGTCGCAAATTGCCGAGGCCAATGCGGAATTGGAGGGAACGACAGCCCTTACTCCAGAGGCCTCGCGTGTTCGCGATCAAGTGGATGAGAAAAACGCGGTTCGATCGGCGCTGATTCAACAGCGTGATCGCGAAGTTAAAGACGCTGTCGATCAGTTTGAGCGCCAACGCGACAGCTTTGTTGAACGTATCAAGATGGCGCGCGATTCAGGCGACAGCGACTCGGCACGCAGGCTAGAATCGGAAGTGGCTAAACTTGCCAACCCCCGCACGAAAATTATCACCAAGTTCGACACTCAGATTGAGCCGCTCGATCAAGAGATTGCTGCGCTGCGCGAAAATTTCGATCGTTTGCGGGCAAATAGCCCTCCTATGACTGCTGACCAGAGGCAGAAGCTTGTCGATAGGCGTTCGTCTCTGGAGCAAACGCGCGATAGTGATGCCGCGGCTTCGCAGCGTCGACTGGATGAAGCGGGCAAACGGCTCGCAGATGCCCAGGCGGCAGAAGCGAACAAGGCAAACACCTCGGCGCAAAACCAGGTCAGACAGGACCATATTGCCAAAGCCCTCAGCGCCTTTGCCAAGGAGCGGATCCCAATGGCGCGGACAGATCAGGTCCGCCGTATTGCCTCACGGTGGTACGGCAGCAAACCTGAACTGGTGACTGAGGCACAGGCCGGAATAATCTCTGTGATTTGGTTCGGCTCGCTCGCGCTCATCGCCGCGCTCGCGGGACCAATTACGGCAATGGTCGCTCTAGCGCTCCAGCGCATTGCCGCCCGAGAAGAGGACAATTCCGAGAGCAAGACTTCCAGGCTGCTCCGCAGAATGCTTCTGAGTTGGCGTTGGCGCCGAATTCGAACGATTAAGGTACCAGTCGAAGTTATGGTCGAGAAAGAGGTTGAGAAGCGGGTTGAGGTGCCTGTGGAAAAGGTGGTCAAAGAGATCCTCTATGTTCCGCTCTTCACCGATGATCCCGAAGTCCTTCGCAAGGCCCTCGACCAGGATTTGCCGCCTGAGGTCTCAGACCTCGTAACGGTATCAATGAAGGGTCGCAAAAGTGCTCGTCCGGCATAACACCACCCTGCTTGAGCAAGCCGTCGATCTCGCCGTCAAAAGGTCAGCGATTCCAACCTTGCAGGCTCAAGCCGCGGCCCAAGAGAAGACAGCCCGAGCGACCGCCTTTCGCCGAATGGCGACTGGCGGAGCCATTGCAGTGGCGGCGGTCGGGATTGGGCTAGGCATCAATCTTGGTCTATGGGACAAAACCTTGCCGGAGCCGGCGGCTTTGCCGACCATAGAGCAGCCAAGCGATCTCACCTCCCCAAAAGATGAGCCGCCTATTCCTGTTCCAACTCCAAAGCCAACTCAGGAGCAGGCGCCCCAGGCTGACGTCCCTACCAAGCCTGACGTGGTGACCGTCGACTTCAACAAGTTCGCCACTAAGAACGTCGAGTTCCAAGGCACCACTTGGGAGTTAATCACAGGTCACCACTTCAAGGATGAGAACGACCAAACCTGGGACCGAGCGTGGTGTTACTCTCGGCGGAGTGTGAACGGCGTAGACGTAAATGTATCATTGGCAGCTCGTTCTGCACCGACAGCGCCACCAGCCGGGCCTGGCGCTGCTGCTCAGACGCTTCAGTTGGTCGGCCTTAATGATTCATCCGCCGTCGATCTTGCAACAAGATGCGCGTGGCTGGATGGTCGCACATTTGCGTCTTCAGACATCATTCCTGACTCGTCACGAGAGCAGGCCGCAACTGTCCCTGCAGAAACTCCTGCGACAGAGGTCGATCCAGATAGTGGATTTGTTGTCGTGTCCGGGTGGGACGCGATCGGAAACGACCTGCCGGATATGCCAATTAGGAACGTGAGTTCTGAGCAGTGTCAAACCGCCTGCGACACCGACTTCAGGTGTCTAGCGGTTACTTATAACACAAAATTTCGAGCTTGTTTCATGAAAGGGGACGCATCGCTACTGGTCAAAAGCGAAGAGTCGATCATGGCCGCAAAAAAAGTGGTCGAGAGCAATTTGCGCTACTCGAATTTGGTGTTCGCCACAAAAACGGAAATTTCTGGCAACGCCTATTGGACCTCTCCGCTCCGATATCCAGACTGCATACTGCAATGTGCAAACGACAAATCCTGCTTAGGGTTCAATTTCCGCAAAAAAGAAAGTGCGTGTGTCCTTTTCAACAGCATAGCCCAATCCGCTGATAACGCAGCGGTCGCATCTGGCATCAAGAGCGTCGCCAACTAAAGTTGAAGCGAAGAACCTATCCTCAGGAGCGATTGAAACCAAGCCGCTTGTCAAAGAAAGTGGCTAGCAAAATTCCACGATAACCTTTGGGTTAGCGGCAGGAATGTTCTTCGACGAAGCTCCAGCAGAATGCAAAGTGGAGCCAACTGAGGCATCTTAGAGAAAGAATTGTCGTCGGCGCATTGCGGGACCGTCTGACTGAATGTCAAAATGGGGCCCGAGGAACGAACCCGCTGCGCGGGAGGGGCGCCTGCGGTTGAGGTAGTGATCAAGACCGGTCGTCGCGCTGGCGTTGAGCGTCGTCCGGCGGGGGCAGAGCATGACGGGCTTCTTCAACAAGGAGCCTGACCAATGCCCCATCCCGTTCTCGATGCACCCATCAGCCCGCTGCGCCAGCGGCTGATCGACGACATGAACATGCGGCGTTTCTCACGCGAGACGCAGCGCAACTATCTCCGCGACATCGGACGCCTGGCGACATTCCTCGGGCGTTCACCAGACACCGCTACCGCCGACGACCTGCGCCGGTTCCAGATCGAGCAGCAGGAGGACGGCGTTCCCGTGCCAACGATGAACAGCATCGTGTCGGCACTGCGCTTCTTCTTCACCCACACGCTCGACCGCCCGGACCTGGCGCGCAGGCTTGTCCGGCTGGCGCATCCGCGCAACCTGCCCGTGGTGCTCAGCCGCGACGAGGTGGCCCGGCTGCTCAACGCCACCACGTGTCTCAAGCACCAGGCCGCATTGTCAGTCGCCTATGGCGCGGGCCTGCGTGTCGCCGAGGTGTCGATGCTGAAGGTTGCCGACGTCGACAGCGAGCGCATGCTGCTGCGCGTCGAGCGTGGCAAGGGCGGGCGCTATCGCAACGCCATGCTCTCGGAGGACCTGCTCTTGTTGCTGCGTGAGTGGTGGAAGGTCGGACGTCAGCAGGGCGTGATGCACCGCGACGGCTGGCTGTTCCCCGGACAGCACGCGATGAAGCCGATCAGCACGCGGCAGCTCTATCGCATCGTCGTCGAGGCGGCCCAGGCCGCCGACATCGCCAAGCGGGTCGGGCCGCACACGCTGCGCCACAGCTTCGCCACCCACCTGCTGGAGGACGGCACCGACATCCGGATCATCCAGGTCCTGCTCGGGCATGCCAAGCTCAACAACACCGCCCTTTACGCGAAGGTGGCGACCCGGACGGTGCGTGCCGTGACGAGCCCGCTCGACAAGCTCGGGCTGTTCAAGCCGGGAGAGGTCTCGCCCGACATCTGAGCCGTGCGCGCCTCGATCGAGGTCGCCGACATCTTCCGTACTGCCGGACCCGTTTACCGGGCTGCCCATGCAGGTCACCTGAGCCTCGCCCAGCTCAAGGTCATGTCGGCGATCGAGTATTGCCGCACCGCAGCCCTTGGCGGTCACGTCGAGGCTTGCGAGGACTGCGGCCAATGGCGGATCGCCTACAACTCCTGCCGCAACCGGCACTGCCCGAAGTGCCAGGGCGCGGTGGCACGGACATGGTTGACCGAGCGCGAGGCCGATCTGCTGCCGGTCGGCTACTTCCATGTCGTGTTCACGCTGCCCGCCGAGGTCGCCGACATCGCCTTCCACAACAAGGCGCTCGTCTACGACCTGCTGTTCAAGGCGGCAGCGGAGACGATGCTGACTATCGCCGCCGACCCAAGACACCTCGGCGGGCGCATCGGCATCACCGCGGTGCTCCACACCTGGGGATCGGCGATGACGCACCATCCGCACCTGCACATGATCGTGCCGGGCGGCGGCATCGCGCCGGACGGAAGCCGCTGGATATCTTCTCGGTCGGCCTTCCTGCTTCCGGTACGCGTACTCGGCAAGCTGTTCCGACGGCTCTTCCTCACCCGGCTGGTCGCGCTGCACGACGCAGGACGGCTCGCCTTCTTCGGATCGATGGCGCACCTGTCCGCGCGGCAGGCATTCGTGCGGCACCTGTCGCCGGTCCGCAAGAAGCACTGGGTGGTGTACGCCAAGGCGCCGTTCGCCGGGCCGGAGGCGGTGCTCGCCTATCTGTCCCGCTATACCCACCGGGTTGCGATCTCGAACCGCCGGCTGATCGCCTTCGACAAGAGCGGCGTCACATTCCGCTACAAGATCCCATGAGGTGTGAATAGCGGCCGGGGCTGTAAAAGGGCGCGGTTGCTTGAACTCTCTGGAGACCGACCAT
>NZ_JAMYKY010000037.1:0-36710 GCF_040317695.1 Mesorhizobium sp. M1403
TCTGATCAGACCAGATACCGTTCCCAATTCGAAGGCCATCCGTCGAAAGCGCCGGCGTCAACGTGCAGGGAAAATCGCGCTTACGAACGATTTCAGTTGTGCCGTCGATCCATCGCACGTCGAGCAGCCGCGCCTATTCGAGATACGATCCCGGACAGCATTGGAAAAGGCCGAATTCGTCTGGCCATGGCGTCGGCGATGCGCGCGGATAACCTCATTCGATGAGCAGCTAAGGCGTCGAGCAATGAATTCCGCTCCTGGTGCAGAGCTGCGATTTGGGCATTAAGACCGTCGATTCGCGAATGAAGCTCGTTTCGCTGGTTCCGTTCATCAACATAGCCGTAAGCCTGAGCTGCAAGGCGAAAAGCATCGAAGCGCTGGATACCCCGAACGTTGCGAGCAACCCGGCGCTGGCCAGGCCACTTAGCGTACGTCCTCACCATCGAGGAACTACGAACTCGGTACAGGCAACTGACCCGCGGCACGACTCCGATACGCTCACCGCTAGAAATCAGACGCATATAGAGTGCCCAATCTTCGTATTTTGATTTATCCAATTCGTCCCATCCCCCCACAGCTCTGATTCTATCAACCCGAAACCCAGCGTTGGCGTGACCTAGGATATTGTCGGTCAAGGCGGGGACGAGGCCATCCCCAAGGGGCCGGTAAACGTAGCTCTTCGCTTGCTCGCGCTCGAAGTTCTCTCCGTCTTCGAAAGCCTCCAAGAACGGAACGACTGCGGACGCGGTTGGATCGGATAGAAAGCAGTTGACCAAATCCCTGACGAATTCATTCAGCGGAACGTCGTCAGAATCAATGTTGATCAACAGATCTGTCGTAGCCGCCGACAGAGCTGAATTTCTAGCTCCTGCCAGTCCTTTATTTTTATCGTGTCTAATTATCGACCACGGCAAAGTTAGTGACCCTTTAAGACATTTCTCCAAGGCGTTGCTGCAGTCCACGCTAGAGCAATCGTCAACAAATAATACTTTGTTTGGTCGTAGCGTTTGATTCTTTAGAGCCCACACTAGGTCTTGTATATATTTGATCTCTGTGTTAAAATACGGCACCACCACAGTGGTAGTTAAGGTTCCGCGTGATATCGATCCAGCGGACATTTTAGGTTTACACACTTCCTTCAAAGATTGCACAATGTCAACCTGGTGTCGTACAACTCCGACCTTCAGTTGCCGCGCCAAGGTCGACTGTTCTTCCGAGGAAGCGTTGACCATTTTGAGGATACGGCTGCCGAGCGCGTCCGATGTTGGTTTGGAGAGAACATGTGCTGCCCACTGGTGCGGCAGCATCTCTGGAATCCCGCCAGCGTTGACCATTAAGGGCAGCGCACCAAGGTTGATCACGTCAAACACCGTTAATGGCTGGTTGTCGGCCAGATAAGGAAGAATGAACAATGCACTCTGAACATGCTTACTTGAAAACCTAGGCAGGTCGTGGTGATGTATTTCGGTGTATTCTTCTACATTGAAGACAGCACGAACGCGTTCGATCAGAGGCGACGCCGAATCCTCCTCGCCAGATTTCGGACCGACGAGCATGATAGTCGTCACGCCAGATGACAAAAGATCGCCCGACGATGATAGAATTGCTTCAAGAAATAAATGAATCCCTTTTATGGATATCCGCTTTCCGACAAATATCAACTTATCGATAGGTCCAATCTGGTGATCTTTCGTCGACGAAAAATCATATGGATAGCCGATTAGTCGCACGTCCTCATGCGATCCCAATATGCCTGCCTCGTTATATAGATTCTTTAAGAAGTTACTCGGAACGACAACAGTATCTGAGCATTCTATTGCCACCTTCTCCCGCACGGCGCTGAGATCAGCTGGCGCCCCAATCCATGATTGCATCCCATTTTCAAGGTAGTGCACCGCTCCGTGACAATGGACGACGGTTCTGAAAGATGGTGGGAAAAGGGCCGCACGCCCTGCTTGGGCTATTCGGCAGCCTATTCCGTGACAGTCCTGGTACTGAACCGTAAGCAAATCGGGAAAAAAGAATAGAAGCTGCCGGACAGCCTCGAGAGCCAGATCCTCGGTAGGCAGGCCTAATGTTGGCTCGTCACTGAATAGATCGGTTGGTGTCGTCAACCGCTTTCTTCGTTTTAGAAGACGAGAAGGGGAATGCGCACCCACGTGGACAACGAGGGTAACTTCAGAACCATAAGCCTTGCGCTGCTGCTCAACAACAGTGCCTATCCCGCCCCAACCGCCAACTTCTTGGAATTCCGTTGTTATCAGAAGGTGTTGGGGCTCGCGCCTGAAAAAAATTAGCCCCTCATCAACGAGCCATTCAAGATAGCGCTCTCGTGAGAAGGAAAGCTCCAGGTAAGATGTCGAAAATGTCTCGTCAAACTGGTTCTTTCTGGTCCATCCGCAGCGATCAACGCAGAACCCAGCGGACATGAACAAAGTGACAAGCTCTTCCAAATTCCATTCTCTAATATGGGCTCGGTTATCTGGCAGCCCTTCGATTTCAGCCTTCTCCAAGCGTGCCCTATCCGGAGTGGAGACTACGAAGCGGCTTCGTTCATTGTGTGCCAATAGCCTTCGTATCTCGCTCAAGAGCGGCCTTACATCTGCGAGATGTTCGATGACATCGCTCGCAATTACGACGGCTGGCAGGTGTTCCGACAGCGAGTCGAAAACTCTACGCAAATCGGCATACTGGGTAATATCACACTCGATCCACTGGCGATCTGGGTACGCTTCTTTCGCGGCCACAAGGGAATCGAGGAAATCTGCGCCAATCGTCAAGAACGACTCGACTGGAAAATGATGTGCGAGCTTGTCCCCATTTCCACATCCGATGTCGATAATGTTTGAGATGCCATGCGCGTGGGCCAACAGTCGAGCGTGATGGTACACGTCTGCTTGCCAGACGACAGGCGACTTTGACGTGTCACTGAAAATCTCGCAGATGCGTCGAGCTGCGGAATGACATCCGAAATTTGTAGCCGGCGTTGCGAGCATAATGCTTGCAGAAAAATCGATGCCGGAGAACGGCGCTGCCTCGATATCGCGATTAGGAAAATTAAATTGGTTGTCCATCGGCCTCTTCACCAAGCGTCGGTTTTCAGACTATCGTGGAGTGTGAGCCACGATAATGTTAAGATCGCAGCGGCCGAGACGTTCTGACGCTCCCGATCTATCCCGCTTTTGACCACGTATTCGGTGAGCCAATCGAGAAAGGGCGCGCGGGCCGGATGCAAACCCGTGCGATCATAAAGGCCACGCTTGGCCGCATCCGCCGACACCGAGCCGGAGTGCTGCCGATAACGCGAAAGACAGATTGGCGTCACATAGGCCGGGTAGCGCAAAAACAGCTTAACCCACAGTGCCTGGTCCTCGTAGAGCCGGAAGCGTTCCTCGAAGCCGGCGACAAGTTCGATGGCATTCCGGCGCACGAGCACGGAACAGGTGCACGGAACGTGACCATCCTGCATAAGCAGAAGACGACTTAGAAGCCACGGAGGTTGATGCAAACGGCCGGCAAGCCCGTCCATCGGCTCGATCCAGTCGGGGCTCTCACCGTCTGGATACCACCATCTCGTCGGCCCGAAGATCATTGCGGCTTCCGGGTTGGCATCGGCTGCCGCCAGAACCGTCTCGAGCATATGCGGTTCGTACAGATCGTCTGCATCCAGGAAGGCAAGGAAATCGCCGCTGCCGGCCTCTATTCCGGCGTTTCTCGCTGCCGCAGCGCCACGCTCGGATCCGGCAGGCCTGCGCACGTCTGCGTCGAGAAACGCGACATAGGCGCCGCGCGCCTCCGCCAGCCCACGGTTGCGCGAGGCACTGATACCATGATTGCGGTTGTCGTGATGAGCCAATAGCCGAACCTTGCCCGGCAGGGGCTGCTCATAGCCGCGTATGATGGCGGACGACTGGTCAGTCGAGCCATCGTCGACAACGAGGAGTTCCCAGTCGACGAAGCTTTGACCTACAATGCTGTCAACTGCCTCCCGGAGATACCTCTCGCCGTTGAACACGACTATAATTTCCGTGACACGCGGCTGTCCGCCTGAATTGTCAGCCATGGCATAGCACCATGCGCCGAAAGTCAGCTTCACCCCAATCGGCGACCGCAACGCGCGGCAATCGGAATGGGTCGACGCGAGGCCCAGCTTCACGTGGCAGGGTGGTTACTGCATAGTCCATGCCGGCAGACCTTACGGCGTTGGCGGTGCTGCCATCGAAATCTCCAAACGGATATGCGAATCCCACCACCCGCCGTCCTGTAATCTCCTCGCATTTTTGGCGGCTGCCTGAAATCTCGCGTTTAAGATCGTCCCGTTTCAGTAGCGGCAAGGATGGGTGCGTACAGGTGTGGGCGCCGATCGAAACGCCATCGATGTCGGCGAGCTGGCGCAACTCCGAATGCGTCATGGCGCGATCGCGCTCTCGGGGACTGGCGTCGGTTCCTGCCCATCTTGCCAGCCGCTCCAGCGCCTTCTCGCGTTCGGGTGCTCTCAACGGCTTCAGCAGTGCGTGCAAGTCGAAATGGAGCGTCATGCGGTTGACCGCGTTGTTAGGGTCCGCCTGCATTGCGTCCTCACTCACACGCCAGTCATAGTTTTGACCAGCGATCTCGATCGCCAGAGCATTCGGGACAGCTGGCATTTCCAAAATGATGCGGGATAGAATATCCCACCAGAACACCGACGGATCGGTGATCGCATGGGTGGTGACGAACACAGTTGCAGGACAGTTCATACGCCGCATGGTCGGCACGGCGTTTTGGAGGACATCCGCGTAGCCGTCGTCAAAGGTGATTGCCACCGCATTTCTCGGTAGCCGTCCCTCGCGAAGCCGTTGCGCCAACCAATGCAGGGGAACAATGTCACGCGCTTTCGTCAAGACTTCGATCTGGCGTGCGAAATTTTGCGGCGAAACCGCAAGTTCCCAAGGATCGACGAGCGGTGCTCCGACGCGGTGATACATCAGCACGATAGGTCGATTGAAGCGGGCAATCAGACGCCCGCGTCGCAGGAGTTTGCTGACAGTTTGACGCGCAGTCACGGCGCCGCTCATCGCCTGAAAGCCCGCGCCGCGACTATTACCGGACAGTTGGGGTCATTCACATCAAGTAATGCCGAATTCAGCTCATGTTCTGCCAGGCCGTAGAGGAAGCCGGTAGCAGAATACGCGCTTCCATAGTGACTGACTTCGACGTTCTTTGCCCCGAATCTATCCGACAGAAGTCGCCTCAGGGCAGCCGAAGTAATCGACCAGTACCAGCTCCCGCTCCATTCTCCCCTGTCAATCGGGCTGACCCAAGGCACTGTAATCAGGAGCACGCCTCCCGGCTTCAGGATCCGCCACAGGGTTGCGACCGCAGCGGGTAGATCGAAAACAAGGTGCAGGGTCTGGGTGAGTACGACACAATCGAAAGTCTCGGACGGTAGATCATCGCTATTCGCCAGATCACCCACGAAGGTTGTCAACGGGCGGCCGTCATAACGGTTCAGAACATCGCTTGTGGTAACCCGATTGCCTCCGAAACGCATCGTATAGGCGTTGTCGCCAATCTCCAGGACCATTCCGGATATGTTCAACGAACAGGACGCGAGGAAAGTCTCGACATAGCGGCGGTCCACTGGCTTGCCGCGATCAAAACCGAACTCCGTGCTGAAGGGCAAGGTACGCTCGAGGTCGCCGAACCGGGCGCTCGGGCGGTGCCGACTTGACGGGCGCCTGATGCGATGCTCCGCCAACTTATCCATTTCTGCTTCCTTCTTCGTCGAATGAGTGGACCTCTGGTGGGGTTGTGCCCACCTGTCGATGAGACACTATCCTGGCCCATGTGCGTTTAGCGTTGCAGATACCGTGCCAAAAGAAAATTCATGTGGAACAATGTGATGCCGCGACATCCACTATGTCGATGTCCGACATTGTCAGACATAAGGCGACGCGACTGGGACGGTGGTGGAGGTCATGCCACCCTCGAGCTTCGTACTGGCCCAGTTCCAGCTCCTGTTTAAGTTCCTAATAGTCTCGCTCGATCCGCCAACGCAGCTTGGCGGCGTCGACCAACTGGCCGATCGTAGCTGGTCCCCGTTGAACGCCGAGGCCGGGCGCTGTGCACCCCGACCGCTCCGCGCCCAGCCTCGGCTTCCGCTTCAGCCATGACACCGTCTGTCTGATTAAGCCTAGACGCCCACGACGAGTGCGCCGGTGAGGCCCGCACCGGCGGCCGCGAGCAGAAGCTTCTCCCCGAGTTTTAGCGGTTTGGCTTGATGAGCCAGAGACAGCGACAGCTGGATTGTGGCGGCGGACGAGTTGCCGAACGCGGCAACGCTTTCCACCACTTTGGCGTTGTCGATCCCGAGCCTGTCGGCCACGGTATCGATGATGCGAATGTTGGCCTGATGGGGGACAAAGCGGTCCAGGGCTTGGACCGGAATGTTCGCCGCTGCCATCGCCTCAGCCGAACAGCGCGCCATCATCTCGACGGCCGTTGCGAACACGGCGCGCCCGTCGGCGATCGTCATTTGCGTTTCGGCAATGTCAAGCTCTTGTGAGAAAGGACGGCTGCTGCCGCCGGCCGGGATCTGGATCAGGCCATATCCTGCTCCCTCGCTGGCGAGTGAGGCGCCAAGAATTCCATGGTCGGGTTCGGACGATGGTGCCAGGACCAGAGCCCCGGCAGCATCCGCGAACCGATCCCAATGTGATGCCGGCGGAGGGAGGTCGCCGCGGCGCAGCAGGTCGGTGGCGAGAGAGTGACGCAACAGGTGCGCACCCTTGAACGCCGGCGTCAGACCGGCGCGCTTGAGCGCACGATGGACGATGCAGAAAATAGTCGACGGGCTGACAAAATTCCGTCTGGGCGCCTTTATGCGAATGAAGACGCGGCGTGTTGAGCAAGCAGGCCGATCCTGCCGCAGATAGTCGACCAAGGCGGCACCGACATCCGCCGGCAGTGGCAGCCGCGCCAGCCGTTGACCCTTGCCATGCACGACGATCTCGCCGCAATTCCAGTCGAGATCGTCCAGAGTCAGGGCTGAGACTTCGCCACCCCGCAAGCCGAGGCGCGCGAGCAGCATCAGAACCGCGTAGTCCCTGCGGCCGGCCGATATTCTCCTGTCGCAAGACGCAAGGAGCCGTTTGACCTGTTCGGCAGGCAGCGCCTTCGGCAGGTGTGCCAAGCGCCAGTTGGCGATCCCAGGCACCGCGACAGCGAGATCGGCGGCAAGCAACCCGCGTTGCTGGAGGAAGCGCAGAAACGAACGCAGCGCCGTGACCGCCAACTTGGCGCGGCCGGGCGAACCGGCCTGGGCTCGCCGCACGATGAACCGATGAACGTCGCCCACTCGCAGGCGGTCAAAATCCGGATCGTTGCCCCCAAACTGTTCGTCCAGGAACCCACGAACAATTGGCAGATAGTTCGTCAATGTCGATGCCGAGAGACCACGCTCGGTGCGCAGGAATTCCCCTAATGCGTCGATCAGCTTACCCTTGGTGCTCGTATCGAACTCTGGCAGCGGCACCGGCACGCCGCCCGTGTCGCGCAGATATCGTACCAACTGCCGAACGGTCCAAGCATCGCCACGCCTCGGGCGCAGACCAAGTTCCGTCAGAAATCGATCTGCGTGCTCTTCCCCGAGCAAGTCCAGTGGAACATCCTGCCTCGCCAGCCAAGCGCTGAAACCGGGCAGGAGCTTCATCTTCTCCTGAACAGTCGCTTTGGCGTATCCCTGGCCATCAAGCAGAGCCTCGAAGCCATCCTGGTGGCTCTCCAATCGGCCTATCCAGCGATCTTTGTGTGGCGCCTCATTCAGATCAAGCATTCGTCTGTCGCCCTGTAGCGTGGGAAAGTCCACGCTCAGAAAGAGCAGCCGAATAATGCCGAGCAATCAACGGCTGACGCTGATCCAATTACTTGCAATCATTAGAAATTACGCCGCAGCGATGGCGTCACTCGGAATAATCCGGCACTCTGAGTTATGCCGCTAATTCCGAACCCGGAATTATCGTCACCGTTTCGCCGTCCAGACCCTGACCAACTGGTATCGTGCGGGCGAAGATGTCGAGCGGGAACTGCCGGTCCTCTCGACCTTTCTCGGCCACGCCAATGTTCGCGACACCTACTGGTATCTATCCGCCGCGCCGGAGCTAATGACCCATGCCGCGCGACTGCTGGATAAGCGGTGGGAGGTTTGCTCATGAGTGCCTCGAACGATCTGGCCGTGCTGATCGAGCGGTGGTTCACCGATCGGCTCATGAGACATCGAGGCGTAAGCTCCAACACCATCGCCTCCTATCGCGACACCTTCCGGCTCCTGTTTGCATTCGCGCAGACACGCCTTGGCAGGTCTCCGTCGCAGTTGACGCTGCGGGATTTGAACGCGCCTTTCATCGGCGCATTCCTGGAGGACCTCGAGACACAGCGATCCGCCTCAGTGAGGACCCGTAATCTCCGCCATTCGGTCTTTCTTCAGATATGCGTCGTTCGAGGAGCCGGCCCATAGCGCCCAGATTCAACGCGTGCTCGCGATCCCGAGCAAGCGATGCGACAAGCGACAGCTTCAGTTTCTCACCAGGCCCGAGATTGAAGCGATCCTGGCCTGTCCGGATCGCAGCACATGGCTGGGACGGCGTGATCACACTCTGCTCTTGCTGGCCGCACAAACGGGGTTGCGGGTCTCGGAGATCATCGATCTCGACCGTGACTCGGTGATGCTGGGGCACGGTGCCCACGTGCGATGCGTTGGCAAGGGCCGCAAGGAGCGAAGTACGCCGCTCACCAAGGTTGCACAGCAAGCCCTTCGGGGCTGGCTCAACGAGCCCAGGAAGCGGGTGTCGATGCCGGCTCAATACTCCCCAGAAGTGCCGTTTGAATCTTCCCCAGTTTAGCGCTGTCGCCGGTCTTCCGGAGCGCGCTCCGGGAGACCGGCGGCGCGTGATCGATGATGCTTCTCCTGATGGTCGGGAGAGGGATTTCGGTGATCAAGATCGGGGAGATGATGATGATACTGGATTTGCATCGGCAGGGCCTGTCGGTGTCGGCGATCGCCAGGGAGAGCGGGATCGACCGCAAGACGGTGCGCAAATACATTGCGCGGGCTCGAGGCTCCGGCCTACGGACCGCGCAAGCCGCGTCAGGCGGTGATCGATCCCTTCACAGCCTATCGCGAACGGGTCACGCGTTGTCCCGGCCTCCTGAAGGGCCTGTCGCGAGTTATATTGTTTCGTTTGCTGATTGGCTCGTCGGCCGAGGCTACGCCCTTGTTTCCTTGAGGAATCAAGTGCGGATGGCTGCAGACTTCAGCAAGTGGATCTGGCAAAAGGGAATTGAGCTCAGCGACATAAGTGAAGAGCATCCTCGGCGCTATTTGCTGGCACGAGCGCATGATCGGCGGCCAAAGCTTGGAGATAAGGCGGCTCTTCGACATTTATTGATTTTTCTACGGAGCCAGAATGCTATCGCTGAAGAGAGAAAGGTCGAGTACGACCTGTCGCCAGTAGAACAACATGTGCTGGCATACGAGGGCTATTTGCGAGACGCCCGTGCGCTAGCTCTTGAGACGGTCATAAATTACCGGCCAATCGTCCGAGATTTCCTCAACTTCCGCTTCGGCAGTGGCGAGGTCTCGCTCGCACAATTGCGGGCTGTCGATGTGACCCAGTTCGTGCAACAGAAGGTTTCGCGCCTCAACATGCGGCGCGCGTAGATCATCACCACCGCATTGCGCAATTGGAGATCCGCAAAACTGCGGACCCAACCAGCGGCGGCCTGATCATGCAGCGCAATAAGGTGCATCACGTCTACACCGTCGAACATGTCGCCAGGGACCTCGATGTCAGCGCCGAAGCGCTCATCCAGGACCTGACCCTCGGTCTCGAGCCGAGGACGGCGTCATCTGGGTCTACGGCGCGCCAACGATGACGACGGAATCTTGGCCTTCACCGATGAAGGCATCGAGGAGGTCAAACTCCTCCTCGAAGAATATCATCGAGTCTCCCCATCTAAAGCTTGACCCCAGCACCGCAGTGTCAGGTGCTCATGGCCGCCGGATACGCACGTCTGCGGTCTTCACCGATGGATACGCGTTTCGATCACCTGGGCGTCGCCGTCTTCGGAGGATCCCTTCGCCTAGTCGGCGTATAGGGTGCTCCGTCGGGTGAACAAAATTCCCGCTTTTCAAAATCCGGCCATTCTTGCGGAGCTCTCGTTGACACACATGGGTCGGATGGCTATAAATAGAACGTCGTTCGTGTAACACAAGGAGAGCAGCATGCTGCATAAGGTCCTGATCGTAATTGGCGATGCTACCGAAACGGTGGACACGCTTTACCCTTTCCTGCGAGTGCAGGAGGAAGGCTTTCAGGCCGTAGTCGCCGGTCCAGAGCGACGTCGCTACAACATGGTTATGCACGAACATACCGCCGGATGGGATATTACGCGGGAGTGGGAGGGCTACAAGATCGATGCTGAAATTGCATTCCGCGACATTGATCCTGCAGAGTATGCTGGAATCTTTTTTAGCGGCGGTCGTGCGCCGGAGTATATCCGGGAAGATCCTGACCTCATCCGCGTCACTCAGTATTTCTTTGAACACAACAAGCCCGTTGCCAGTGTTTGCCATGGGGTTGAAATTCCGGCGAGGGCAGGCTGCGTTAAAGGGCGCCGAATGAGCTGCGTGCCTAAATGTCGGTTTGATTTGGAAGTCTGCGGCGGGATCTACGAAGATGCGCCGTTCTGCGTCGACGGCCATCTCGTTAGTGCTATGTACTGGAACTATCACCACCTTTACATGAAAGCCTGGATCGGCCTGCTAGAGGCGGAGCGCCAAGCAATGCAGCAGCGCGATGCTGCATGAGGCCTCACATTTGCCAATCGCTGCGGCAGTCGACTTCGGTGGTACGAAGGTCGCAGTCGGCTTTGTCGATACTGCCGGACACGTCCTCGGGAGCACTCAGTTCGCTACTGCTAGTGATGGACCAGCTGAGGTTGCCGAGGCCGCGGCCAAAGCACTCACAGCCCTCTCGGGGCGCCTGGAACTCAACCTACTGTCATTAGTTGGGGTGGGTGCCACGGTGCCAGGCCCAGCTGACACGGAAACCGGCATTCTACGCTTTGCCCCGACACAGGGTTGGCGCGATGTACCCTTCGCCGCAATGCTGTCGACCGCTGTCGGACTTCCAGCATCGATTGGAAATGACGTCAACGCCTGTGCCTTAGCGGAGCAGCGCTATGGCATCGCAAGGTATTGTTCGAACTTCCTGTGGGTCACGGTCTCGACCGGCATTGGAGGCGCGCTGGTACTGAATGGACGTCTGTTCGAAGGCGCTCGCTCACTTGCTGGTGAAGTCGGTCATGTGGCAGTCGCCGTTACCGGACCAAGATGCGGTTGCGGCCGCATCGGCTGTCTCCAGGCGGTGGCGTCCGGCACCGCAATTCATGCAGCAGCCATCGAACGCGGGCTCGCCGTTGCGGGTGGGCGTGAAGTCTTTGACTTAGCCGATAGTGGAGACGCGCGAGCAATAGAGATCGTTGACGCAGTGCATTGCCATATCGGCCTCGCGCTTTCGCATGCGGTTAACCTGCTCGACCTGGACATGATCGTAATCGGTGGCGGGGTGGCCGACAGCCTAGATATCACTCGACTGGAACGGGAAGTTTTAGAGCACGCGATCACTTTGCCCGAGCATTTGCCGCAGGTGGCGAGGACAACGCTTGGTTCGGAAGCAGCGCTGATAGGCGCCGGGCTTCTGGCAATTTCGAAAAGGGTAGATTTCGCGCAATGAAACCAATTGAATATGTTAACACAGTCCAAGGCGCCTTGGGGCGTACGGACTTTGCTGCGGTCAGCCGTGCAATCGAAGCGTTCGAGACCGCGTTTCGCGAGGAACGCCAGATATTCGCCTTCGGAAACGGCGCTTCGGCAGCGCTGGCCAGCCATATGGCTACAGATGCCGGAAAATTGCTAATTGCAGATGATGGCTTCGGTGGGCGCAAGCGTCTCCGAATTCAGAGCCTCAACGATAATTGCGCTTGGCTGACAGCCATTGGCAATGACATCGGTTACGAGGATGTATTCAAAGAGCAGTTGGCCAATCTCCTTCGCCCCAAAGACGTGGTCATCGGCATCAGCGGCTCTGGCGGCTCGCCAAACGTGCTCCGAGCACTGGAGTTTGCAAAATCTCGTGGCGCGATGGTCATCGGCTTCACCAGCGCTAGACCATCGGCGGAAGCCATGGCTGGCCTGTGCGATGTCTGCTTGCGAGTGCCTCTCGACATGATGGAGCAGATCGAAGATGTTCACGTGATCTACCACCACATCATTGTTCGGGGCGTCTACGACGCAATCACCGGCCAAGCAGGACGCTGAGACCATGACCTCCGCTGCCGCAGCCGTCGCCTGAGACGTGCCTAAGAGTGCTCTTTCTGGCTGACCTGATCATCCGCAGTTGATGGCCAATACGCTTTCTGAACCCAAAGGATTATTTCCGATGAAAATTGCTCTGATTGAAGTAAGCCACTGGCATGTACCTCTTTATTTACCAGCTCTCGAACAGCCCGGGCTTGAGGTCGTCGCTGTCTCGGACTCGGATAGATTAAAAGGCTCGGAGATCGCGACCCGCTTGGGATGCAAAGAATATAACTCTGTAGAGAATTTGTTGGCCAACGAGCAGCCCGACTTTGTATTTGCTTTCGGCCGCCACCCTGAGCTGCCGCGAATTGGAAAGTTGCTGGTTGAGCGCCGCATACCGTTCTCGCTGGAAAAACCGTGCGGCACGAATGCCGATCAAGTAGCAGAATTGCGCAAACTTGCCGAAGCGGCCGGAGTCTACGTCGCCGTCCCTCTGAACTTCCGAATGGGCGAGGTGCTGGACACGCTTTCGGAGATCAATGGCACGCTGCCGACGGATATCACAAACTTTGCAGTTCGATTTATCGTGGGTCCGCCGTCGCGATACATAAACGCTGGAGCGTCCTGGATGACGGACCCGGCGATTGCCGGCGGCGGCTCGACTATAAATGTCGGGACACACTTCATAGATCTCTTCCTATTGTTGACGGGAAAGCCTGTGTCGACTGTCTCCGCCATGATGAGCTCACGGTGCCATGGCGAGCAGATCGAGGATCATTCGGTCGTCACCATGCGGAGTGAGGACGGAACGGTCGGCGTGGTGGAAACAGGCTACGCATTTCCCAGCGCTGCCGACATTAAGCGAGAATTTACGTTCACAATCGGATCCCGAAAAGCTTACGTCCAAGGGGGTAACGACCAAATTGCCTACCGATTGCGTGATCAACTCGAACTTGGGACTCAGACCCGCAGGGTTCCGTTCGACACCGACCTGTTTTATCCCCTCTTTGTGGACAAGGTCCTGGGGGAGATGGCCGCCGGAGTTAAGCCGTTTTCCGGTCTTCGAGAAGCGGAAGACATGATGCGGATCATGGATGCCGCCTATGCATCCGCTCGAGCCGGCGGGGCCGCGCAGCTTGTTCAAAACTCTTCGCCAGTTCGAGAGTGACGACACGGCACCCCCGAGGGAGCCTTCTGGTATCCTACTTCACCGCTTCGAGACGACGCGCGTAACGGGTCATTTCTGGCAAGGTGCAGCCGGCGCGTGGGGGCAATAACACTGGTCTCACGCCACAGGCGGGGTCGGGATGGCCTGCGGCCTAGGCGATGCGCTACAGTGGTTGTAGATCCTGGGAAAACAAATGCCGCTCTCCAACTGACGTTTTAATACGTGCGGAGCGGTTTAGTCTTCACTCGACATTCTCGTGTCGCGAAGTGTGAGATTACCCGCGAGGGATATTGACGCCATGGAAAATCAACCCACGCAACGCCGGCCTTCACGTGAGGTTGAGCTTTGACTTGTTTTGGCCCACGGCCCGACCACACAACTGATTGGATGGACATGAAGACGATCAAAGGCCCCGCCATCTTTCTTGGCCAGTTTACAAGCGATCGCGCGCCGTTCGATTCCTGGGACGCGATCACCAAATGGGCGGCCGAAATGGGTATGTCGGAGTGCAAGTGCCAAGCTGGGCCGACCGGTGGCGCGACCTCAGCAAGGCAGCGAGCTCTAAAGACTATTGCGACGAATTTGCCGGCGTCGCGCGAGAAAACGGAATTGAGTTGACTGAGCTTTCCAGTCATCTGCAGGGCCAGTTAGTCGCTGTGCACCCTGCTTATGACGAGTGTTTCGACGGTTTTGCAGCAAGTAAAGTACGCGGGAATCCTAAGGCGCGCCAGGAATGGGCCGTCGATCAGGTGAAAATGGCGATAACAGCGTCTAAGCATCTCGGCATGAAGGCGCATGGGACTTTCTCCGGCGCGCTCGCCTGGCCCTACTTTTATCCTTGGCCGCAACGGCCGACGGGCCTTATCGAGACTGCCTTCGACGAGCTTGCGAAGCGTTGGATGCCGATTCTTGAGCACGCGGAGGATTGCGGCGTCGACGTCTGCTACGAAATCCATCCAGGCGAAGACCTGCATGACGGCATCACCTACGAGATGTTCCTCGAGCGCACCGGCAATCATGCCCGCGCCAACATGCTCTACGATCCCTCGCACTACGTGCTGCAGTGCCTGGATTATCTCGACAACATCGACATCTACAAAGACCGGATCAAGATGTTCCACGTCAAGGATGCTGAGTTCAACCCGACCGGCCGGCAGGGGGTCTATGGCGGCCACCAGAGCTGGGTCAATCGTGCTGGCCGCTTCCGTTCGCTCGGCGATGGCAAGGTGGATTTCGGAGCTGTGTTCTCGAAGATGACCGCCAATGATTTCGCTGGCTGGGCCGTGGTCGAATGGGAATGCGCGCTCAAGCATCCCGAAGACGGCGCGCGCGAAGGTGCCGAGTTCGTCAAGGCCCATATCATCCGTGTCACCGAAAACGCGTTCGACGATTTCGCCACGAGCGGTGGTGGCGGAGCAGCTAAGGATGCTGGGCCTTTAGGGGGGCGATCATGGCAATTGAGGGTAACCTAAGTGAGAACCGGAATTCACGCATCCGGCTCGGTATGGTGGGTGGCGGAGCCGGCGCATTCATCGGTGGGGTGCACCGTATTGCAGCTCGGCTTGATGACCGGTTCGATCTAGTTGCTGGCGCGCTCTCTTCCACGCAAGAAAAATCGATTGTATCTGGACGCGAGCTTGGACTTGATCCGTCGCGTACCTATGGGTCATATAAGGAGATGGCGATCCGCGAGGCGCGGCTGAAGAACGGCATCGAGGCGGTCTCGATCGTGACGCCGAACCACTTGCATTTTCATGCAGCCAAGGAATTCCTGCGGCGCGGCATCCATGTCATCTGCGACAAGCCGCTGACTTCCAACCTCGCTGACGCGAAGAAGTTGAAAAAGGTTGCAGACGAGAATGGTGTACTGTTTATCCTCACCCACAATTACACCGGCTATCCGATGGTGCGGCAGGCACGCGAAATGGTTCGGAATGGCGATCTCGGAAAAATCGCGTCGTGCAAGTGGAATAGGCACAGGAATGGCTGACCCAAGCGGTCGAGCAGACTGGCGCGAAGCAGGCTATGTGGCGCACCAATCCGGCCCAGTCGGGCCCCGGCGGTGCGATCGGAGATATCGGTACGCATGCCTATAACCTTGCCGACTTCATCACTGGCTTGACCTTGACAAGCCTCGCCGCCGATCTCGACAGTTTTGTCGAGGGCCGCCGTCTCGACGACAACGCGCATGTGATATTGCGGTACGAGGGTGGTGCCAAGGGCGTGCTCTGGTGCAGCCAGGTAGCGCCCGGCCATGAGAACGGCCTGAGAATCCGCGTCTACGGCACCAAGGGCGGCATCGAATGGGTGCAAGCCGATCCGAATTACCTATGGTTCGCTCCGTTTGGCGAGCCAAAGCGCCTTATTACCCGAAACGGCGCGGGTTCGAGCCCCTCGGCCGCTCGTGTTTCTCGCATTCCTTCCGGCCATCCTGAAGCTTTTCTTGAAGCGTTTGCAACGATCTAACGGAGGCCGCCCACGCCATCAATGCCGCCAAGCAGGGCGTTGCGGTCGACAACAAGGCCGTTATATATCCGACCTGGATGACGGCGTGAAGGGCGTCGTGTTCGTTCAGGGCTGTGTGACTTCTTCCAAAAGGGACGGTGCCTGGGTCAGCGTGTAAGGCCCTATCCAGAATCGAAACTTGCTTGAAAGGAATCCGATAGCGCGCACACAGGTGGTGAGATTTTTGGGGTGTTTGAACGGGGATTGCCGTAGAGGGTACGCTTTCGTCACGGAATGCGTGTCGAAGGTATCGAGTCCTTCGGGACCGTTGAAATCATTGGAGATTAAGTAGTTCGCCCTGAAAAACTGCCGGTTGCTCGGGCTCGTCGAGCGGCTCTTGGCGCAGAAGCCGAAGGACAGGAACAAGATCTACTCCCTGCACGCACCCGAGGTGGTCTGCATCTCGAAGGGCAAAGCCCGCAACCCTTACGAATTCGGCTGCAAGGTCGGGATCGCGGCAACCAACCGCGAGGGCGTCGTGCTGGCGGCCAAGGCGTTCGAGGGCAATCCGTATATCCCTTGGGGTATCCCGCCACTTGGGTGGTCTTGAACGACTGGCTTCTCTGGTTTGAAGTCAAGCGCCTTCTATCTCCTTTTCGCTTCTCCGACTTCTGATGTATTTCGCGGGAGCTTGCTTCTCTCCGGATCGGCGCTTGGCCTACCCTCTATGGGGACTAAAGATAATGAGTTGGACCAATCTGGCGAGCGCCTTCATCGCCGATGCTGGGTCGAGCCAACCCATCGACGAATTCACCTCACTTCGTCCGGCGAAGGACAGCTTTTCCACTGGCAGGTGGGAGCTGGTGTCTTCCCGTCTGTCATCTTTATCCTTGACATGTCGGCCAAGGCTTTATAAGCAGAACGATGTTCGCCTAATCGCGGTTGGAAAGCGGACCAGATATTCACTTCAGAGACCTTCCTCCTCATCGTCAGACATAGACAGCGTCTTCCATTCACTAACACTAGGAGAGTTAAATGAGCAGTGTGTTCCACCGAGTTCCGAACCGTAGCCTTCCAATCGCTGTCAAAGGCGAAGGCATGTACATTTTCGACAAGGAGGGCAAGCGGTGGATCGACGCGTACGCGGGTGGCGCTTGCGTCTCGTGCCTTGGTCACAGCCAAGAATCCGTCGCTGAAGCTGTTCGCGAGCAGATTGGAAAGTTTGCCTACTTTCATTCCGGCATGTTCTCGTCGGAGCCGCTTGAAGAACTGGGATCAATTCTAACCACGGACGCTCCGGAAGGTCTAAGCCGAGTGTTCTTTTCTGACAGCGGGTCCGAGGCTGTCGAAACTGCCGTTATGATGGCCCTCCAGTATTTCGTGGAGATTGGCCAACCCAAGCGAAGAAAGGTGATCGGGCGGCGAAACAGCTACCACGGTGCCGGCTTGACTAACCTTGCCCTTGGATATCAGCTCGCTCGTCGCGCCCCATTTGAAGAAGTCCTTCAGAATGTATTTCACATTTCGCCTTGCTACGAATACAGGGGTCGCTTGGAGGGAGAAACATCTGAGCAATATGGCTTACGCGTCGCTAACGAGCTAGAGCAGGCCATCCTGGGGCTTGGACCTGAAACCGTAATGGCATTTGTAGCAGAAACGGTGACAGGAACTACGAACGGTACGACGCCGGCCGTTCCAGGGTATTTCAAACGGGTGCGGGAAATCTGCGACAAGTATGGTGTTCTCCTTATTTTGGATGAGGTGTTTTGTGGCCTGGGCCGCACCGGGACGCTGCATGCTTGCGAGCAGGATGGCGTGGGTCCCGACTTCCTTTGCTTTGCAAAGGGTATTGCTGCTGGCTTCCAGCCAATAGCTGCGACCCTCGTCAATCAAAAGGTTTACGATGCCATAGTTTCTGGCTCTGGTACCTACAAGGGCGGCTACACGTACGGCGGACACGCCGTAGCGTGCGCTGCGGCAATCGCCGTGCAGAAGATACTTCGTGGCCCCGGGTTCCTGGATCAAGTGAAAGCAACTGGAAAGTTGCTTTCAAAGGGGTTGAACGACAGATTCGCTCAACACCGGCACGTCGGCGACATACGGGGTCGTGGAATGATGATGACTATAGAAATTGTGGAAGATCGAGAAACAAAAGTTCCATTCGCAGCCTCCAATGCCCTGAGCGCCAGAGTGTTTCAGAACGCGCGAGCAAAGGGTCTGATTACACATGCGCTTACCGGCACGGTGGACGGTTACAAGGGAGACCACGTAGTCGTTTGCCCGCCTTTGATCGCAACTGGAGAAAATCTAGACACGATCGTTGCGTTGCTCGGTGAGTCCATCGATGCAGCCATTATGGAAGTTCGCGCCAAGGCTGCCTGACCGCAGATGAAGGCATATGCTCCAACTCGAATGGGCATCGCAGAAACCAATCTGCGATGCTCAAGTTCGGAGTGAATGCAATTTAACGAGGTAGCACTCTGGCACAACGTACCGGCGAGATCGTTCCTGTTTGCGTAGAAAAAGCGGAGAGCTGGTTCGGATTGCCATGGCCCCAAGGAAACTCCGAGAGTCTTCGATACGATCCCTCTCCAAAGGACGCAGGACCAGCTCTCATGCGACCGCTTGGCGAAGAGCACGATCCGAGGTGAGAGCCCTGCAGCGCAGCTTCTATTGTCGCACCTCGTTTGCGGCATCCGTGCGCGCCTCTCTCGGGCCTCGCGAGTTTTCCAGAAAAGATGCTAAGGCCTGCCCCAAGTCCGTGGAACTTCACAGCAAGCCTGCGGTGTATACGAGCCACCTCGGTACTGAGGTTCCGGCTGATCCCGCGGCTTCAAACCTCAGGGATATAACCAGAACGCTCTCGTTCTCTTTGCGGAACTTTTGGTTTGAGAACTACGCGGTTCGATTTCGTCGAACTTATGACCCAAAGCGCCAACGGGTATCTGAGTCAATGGTTCGAGAATGATGCCGTGCGCGCCCGGTTCGCCTACCAAGCAGGCGTGGGAGTGGACACAAGGGAGAACCGTCGATGCTCACCTTACCGTCTCGTCTTTGCGAGGTGTCGCTTGAAGGTCCGTTCAGTCGTAACCAGCACATCGAGCGGGAACGTGCCCTTGCAGTGGACAAACTTGTTCAAAGCAGTGTTTTCAGTCCACTCGGCCTGGAGAGCGGACCATACCGTCTCAAGCTGGCGCTAGTTGATGGACAATTGCGGCTCAACATCGCTACCCACAATCGTGTTCAACTTGCCAACCATTATTTGTCGCTTAGCCCACTGCGGCGGCTCCTCAAGCACTACGTGCTGACTTGCGAGAACTACTACGAGACCATGCCTCGAGCCAGCCGCACCGAACTCGAGACAATCGAGATCGACCGGCGCGCCCTTCACAATGACGCTGCCGAGTGGCTGAGGAACCAGCTCTCGACAAAGGTGATTGTCGACGGCAACACCGCCCGCTTGCTATTTACGCTCGTCTACGTGTCGCTGATGCGAAATGCCCCAGCAGGATGACGCGAGCATGACGACACAGGACGAGGCTGGTGTGGAAAACAAGTTCAACCCCGAAGGTCATTGCGCTCCCCGAGCGCGCGAGCCAATTCACAGGGAAACAGCCAATGGATGCTTTGGTCCTAAATACCGCCTCGGGTTTCTGAAGAGCATCGACCTAAATTTTCGAAACGCCATGTCCTTTATTGATCTTCCGGAGGGCTTGGCGGAGCGCATCATACAGTGCAATTCGACATATACGGTGCGCTTTGGAGTCCGACTTCGTGGGCGCATGTATAGCTTTGTAGGCTGGCGCTCGGTCCATAGCGAACATTGCGAGCCAGTCAAAGGCGGCCTTCGGTTTGCGGCCGACGCAGATGCCGAAGAGGTGGAGGCGCTTGCTGCTCTGATGACCCTTAAGTGCGCCTTGGTCGATGTTCCTTTCGGCGGCTCCAAGGGTGCGCTCAAGATTGACCCGCGCGAATGGAGCGTTCCAGAGCTTGAACGCATAACGCGCCGCTTCACTCAGGAACTTACCAAGCGCGGTCTTATCGGCCCGGGGCTAAACGTGCCTGCGCCTGACGTTGGCACGGGGGAGCGCGAAATGGCATGGATGGTCGATGAGTTTCGTCGTGCAAATCCAACCGACGTCGTCAACGCCCGCGCCTGCGTGACGGGAAAGCCGCTCTCGAAGGGGGGCATCGCCGGACGAACGGAAGCCACAGGTCGCGGCGTGCAATTCGCCATCCAGAGTTATCTCCGAGACTCGCGCACTTCAGGGATCGGTGGCCGGCGAGACTTGAACGATACATCTGTCGTGGTTCAGGGGTTTGGCAATGTTGGATACCATGCCGCGAAGTTCCTATCCGAGCAAGATGGTGCACGCATTACAGTTGTTGCGGAACGAGATGGATATGTCGCCGACCCGGAGGGCCTGGCGGTGGAGGCACTCAAGCAACACCAGGTGCGCACCGGCAGCATCCTAGGATTTGCAGGGGCGAAGTCGTTCGCCGGCGACATGTCGGGTTTAGAAGAGCCTTGCGACATTCTCATCCCGGCCGCCCTGGAGAATGCCATTCACGGCGACAACGCCGAGCGCATTAAAGCGGAGCTCATCGTAGAAGCCGCCAACGGTCCGGTTACATTCGACGCCAACAAGATCCTGCGCTCTCGAGGCGCGACGATCCTCCCTGATCTCTACGTCAACGCCGGCGGGGTAGTGGTGAGCTATTTCGAATGGGTTAAGAACCTGACCCACATCCCATTTGGCCTTATGGAAAGACGACGGCGAGAGCGATGCAATCAGACGATTGCGACCGCGCTTGAGCGGATGACAGGCAAGTCGTTTCCCGCTGATATGCGTGACGAATTCTTGGAAGGTGGCGCCGAAATCGATCTTGTTCGCTCCGGTCTCGAAGATGTTATGCGCAACACCTGGGAAAGCATGGCCGGCCTCTTAGAGGCAGAGCCTGAACTAGGTGACTATAGGACGGCCGCCTATGTCACAGCCATTCGCAGGATTGCAGCTGCTTACGAGGCAATCGGAATCTGAGCATCCGCATTTGTGACAAGCTGTTGCATCAACACTCGAACGGACAATTCAGACGCCGCTGCCGTCCGGTCCCTCCCTTTGACTGCCCATTGACTGCGACCCTGCGCCCCTCCCCATCGGCAGGGCGCAGGTTGCATTTGGCGGCGAGGTGAAGCGCATGTAACCCGGGCAAAAGCGGTGGCGTTTAAGTGATGCGAGTTCAGCGAACAGCGACGAGCATGGGGGAGCGGTGGGATGTTGACGCCCGGGATACCGAAGCGGTCGCCGAGTTAAATCCAGAAGCTGATCCCCAGCTTTCTGCACCATGGCGGTGTAATGTTCAACCCCTCGCCCACACACGGAACTCCTGACAGTCCCACAACAGCGTGGCGACGGAGGTCACAAGGGGTAGTATTGCGTCTTGCGCTGCTTGGACCGGGTCACGTTGATGACCTCTCTCGTCCAATCGATGTCTTCGAGACAAAGACCGCGGACTTCGCCGCTTGGCAGTCCGTAGATCGCCAGCAGCTTTTAGAATCGCGTGTCACGGACGGCACGCGCGGTCCTGTTCCTCGTGCTCTCAAAGAGCGCTGGACATCGGGCCATGCCAGGCCCATCGGCAAGCTTCTTCCATGAACAGTCACGGCGCGTCGATCGCTGCGGCGATTCCTGGGGCAACACCATTGTCGACGCTGAGCATGGCGGACGCGCTCGTCGCTACGGACACCCGAGACCACCCGCCACGACTCTTTACGTCGAGGAAAGCGTCTACGTCTGCAACGGTGATGTCGGCGATCGAAGATTTTTCGACGCCTAATGTTCGAGGAAAGTCTCTAGCGTTGGTTGGCTAGGGTGCTCGCCGACAAGCCACGCTCATCATGTTGATAGGCGATGAAGTCCGTCGACCTTTTCACAATGGACCTTCGGTTCGTGGGAGCCGGTTCGTGCCAAGAAAGCAAAGCCACGCTGCGGCGACGTCATGGAAAAAACGCCGTGACCACTTCTCACCCCAGGCTCTGTTTCAGGCATCGAAGATTGAGCGGCCGCGTCGATCTCGGCCTGCCTGACGCACCTGCCGCCGGACAGAGCCACTCCGCAATTACCAGCAACTCGTGGGCCGTGCGTAGTAAAGTCGTAAGCGATGCGCCAAGGGTAAAGTCTCACATCCGCACGCTGATCGGGATGCTTGAGATAGCACAGCCGCTTCGAGGCCTCGGGGGGCGTCAGGGCGACGCGCGAGGACCTTCGGGTAGGCGAATAAGTCCTCCAACATGCCTCGGATCTCCAGTGAGGTGGGAAATCCGATCACCTGTATCCAGTTGTTATATGGCGATCAGATCCTCACCGCTGCCGCCTCTGCCCTGCGGCGGCCAACGCGACATCTCTACCGAAGCCACATTACGCACCAAGTGTGCTCGAACACATTTTAGTGCGGGAAATCCGCTCGTCCGGGTCTGTGAGGGTTGCGCCTTGCAAGCGCGTTGAATTCAGCCGTCTGAGATGACGGCCACGGCAAAGCCTAGCGAGCAGCCGTGTACTGAGTCTTGCGTGGTGTCCGGTAACGGCCGCTGCGAAGCGTAGACAAGGAGATTGTAGGCCGGAACATACGTGAACGGATAGATAGCCCCGAAATCGATCGAGATCGGAGTAGCCGACCCTGTCCCTCAAAGGGGAAGGCGGAATCGCATGCCGCGTCATTGCGAGTGGTATGAGGTGCTCCCGGGGTTCGTACCGCCAGCATGCAATCGAAGGATTTGACGTGAACAAGGGAGATCCATCCGGTTCAAGCGCAAGCTTGTAGGACCTGCCAAGCCGATGAGGTGAGAAGGGGCTGATGACCGGGTGGAAGTCAGACTGACTGATGTACTCCGAGGACGGGAGAACCGGCCACATGGGGAAGCGGTCAGCGGTAGTTGAAATGTTCTTGGGCAACATGGGCTCCATTCAACGGGAGACACGGCCTTTCATGCAAAGGGAAGATTAGCTGACCATGGAAACAGAGCTTGAACGTATAGCAGCGAAAGCTCGGTGTGAGCCGAAACTCCGCTTTACGTCGCTTGCCCATCATATCACCCGCGAACGGGTGCAGAGGAGTCTGTTCAGGATTCCGCAGCGCTCGGCCGCCGGGGTGGATGGTCAGACGGTGAAGGCGGCGAAGGAGAGCTTTGGAGAGTGGATAGAGCCGATGCTCCAATCCATTCACCGCCAGGGATATCGCGCGCCGGCAGTACGGCGAGTTTACATCCCCAAGCCCGGCAAGACGGAGAAGCGCCCGCTCGGGGTGCCAACCGTTTCGGACCGGGCGCTTCAGCGCAGTACGGCTGAGGTGCTGTCGGCGATTTACGAGGAGGACTTCTTGCCCTGCTCGTTCGGCGGCAGGCTGCAGCTTAGCGCCCATCACGCTCTGGCGACCCTGAATGAGGCGATCGCCGGCGGCCTGACGGGTTGGGTGCTGGAGGCGGACTTGAAGAACTTCTTCGGGAGCCTTTCCCATGAATGGATGCTCCGGTTTGTTGAACACCGAGTCGGGGATCCACGCCTGATCAGCTTGATCAGGCGCTGGTTGAAAGCGGGCGTACTGGAAGACGGAGCGGTCCATCCGAGCGACGAAGGAACTCCACAAGGCGGATCGATCAGCGTTTTGCTCAGCAACGTTTATCTGCACTATGTGCTCGACCTTTGGTTCGAGCGTATCGTGAAGACCCGGTTACGGGGCGAGGCTCGGCTGGTGCGCTATATCGACGATTTTGTGATCTGCTTCCAATATCGTTCGGACGCTCTGCGCGTCCAGGAGGCCTTGCGTCACAGGTTGGGGAAGTTTGGCCTCACCCTCGAACCGACCAAGACCAAGCTGGTCGAGTTTGGTCGGTTCGCACAACGACACGCGGGCAAACGCGGCAGAAACCGTCCGGAGACATTCTATTTTCTGGGCATGACGCTGTACTGCACGCGGAACCTGAAGGGTAACTTCAAGGTTGGCATGCGCACGGAGAAGTCTCGGCTTCAAAGGAGCGTGTCGTCGTTGCAGGAGTTGATGCGACAAATACGGCATCACGCGATCAGTGATCAGGTCAGAGCGATAAACGCTGCCCTGCGTGGCCACTGTGCCTATTATGGTGTTGCCGGAAATATCCGGTCGCTGACCAAGGTGTATCGGGCCGCTGAGCGTTACTGGCGCAAGATGCTGTGCAGTCGCAGCCGTGACGGCGGTCGCCTCGACTGGGACGCCTTCCACCAGATCAAAGAACGGACCCCGCTACTGCATCCGAAACTGCGGCTCCCATACAGGGGGCTGCGGGCACTTGCGGTGCTGTGAAGCAACTGCCGAAGAGCGTGGTGCGGTAGCTCCGCACGCCACGTTCTGTGGGAACCGGGGGCGGGCGACCGCCTCCGGTGACCCGGTCGAAAGCCGAATGGTTGAGCTATTCGACCACTACCTTGATCAGCCACCCTCTAAATCGCTTCGCGTTGGGAATGCCGCAGCCAACCGTTACCGAAACCCGCGCTTTAATAGGTTCGTCCGATAAATAGGTACTATCGCAAGCTGGACAAGTCAGCACCGAAGGATGTCCTTAACCTGGGTACCACGTCTGCGCAAATTTTCCTCCCTGAGCTAATCGGGCCCGTCCCTTACCATTCTCCTGTTCCTCTCGTTGACAATTCGACCAAGCGGTTATAATAGAACGCTGTTCTCCTATTACGGGTTGAGAAGGGTCGGAGCATGCGCCTTAGGATCCACCGTTCCCTTTACCACGGTTTAAGAAGCACGCTCCGGCACCCGCCGGCTGAGGGCAAAAAAGCGGCCGCAAATACCCATTTGCCTCAGGTAGGATCCCAGTTCAGCTCTTTGATCCGCCGGCGTTTAATCCAGACTATTCGACTTGACATCAATATGAGCTGCTGTTCTAAAGTGGAAACACATTCCAAAAAAAAGATCGCCAGAAGGCGGCTGGGAGCAGGATGAAATGCTCAGGCAAGCATCGACCCAACGTCAGGCTGATAGAACAAGAGGTTTGTCCCAATGCAATAGCTGCATCGGGCCCGTCAGTCTGCCGCGCGAAGCCTGAGCAAACGAGCTGCGATCACTTGAGCTCGGAGAGAGCCGAGCGTGCAGGCCATCACGACTGTAAGGCGTGAAACCAGAGGAGAGAGACTATGAAATGCTTGCGTAGAAAGCCGATGCAATACATCGGCCGTAGAAAGCCGATGCAATACATCGGCATCACTGCGGCATTCGCAATAGCGTCTTCGGCAGTGTTCGCTGCGGACATCAAAGGGAAGGAAGCCGTTATCCAGAGTCCCGGCGGGAAATACACCACTGCTCTAGAAGAGGCTTATATCAAGCCATTCGAAGCGGAAACCGGAGCGAAAATTCGCCTCGTTGAAGCCGGTGCAGACGAGTCGGTCGCCGCAGTCTCGGCGCAGGTCAAGGCTGGGAAGGTCGAGTGGGACGGAATGTCGAGCGTCGATGCCCCGTATATGCCGAAGTTCATTAAGGACGGAGTCATTCAAAAAATTGACGTTTCAAAAATTCCTGGTCTCGAAAAGCTGCCGAAGGCGGTGAGGAGTGATTACGGTGTGCCTGTCCTCAACTCGGTCGTAACCGTTTCCTATCGCGACGCCGATAACGTCGTGCCGCTCAAGAGCGTCAAGGACTTCTTTGACCCGAACATCAAAGGACCCCGGGCCGTAAGTTCCCTGGCTGGTGAAGCGCAGTTTGTCTGCGCTTTGGCACTCCTGAGCGACGGGGTCAGTGTTAATGAATTAACCAAGGGAATCGATGTCAATCGCTGCCTGAAAGTCGTTGACCCCATAAAGGACCAAATCACGGCGTATTGGGCCAATGGCAGCCAGATGGCCCAATTGATGATCGATAACAGTGTGGATTATTGCCTGTGTTGGGACGGCAGGGTCATTCAGGCGGCGCTGGCCAACCCGCAATGGAAGATCCAGTATAACGGTGGCATCCAGTTCCCCGGTTATCTTACCTACACGACGGGTACTAAAAATGCGGATGTCCTCGATGCCTTCGCCGTGTACATGCTGGATCCGAAGCGGCAGGCGGAGTTCACCAAGCTGGTCGGCTACAGTTCACCTAACCCCGAATCTGTGGCCTACCTGCCAGACAACTTGAAGCCGTTTATCAGCGTCACGCCCGAAGCCCAAGCTGTGTTGACCACCCTGCCTGACGCGCTCTTTGAGATAATGTCGAGGCAGCAGGTAGAGCTGGGAAAGGCTTGGCAGGCCTACGTCGGCCAGTAAGCAGCCGAAAGCATCCACCAATGATGGAGTGACATGCAATTGGAAAATAATACGAAAGCAGGGCGGGGAAGCGCCGTCGCGGAAGTTGACAGGGGGGTCGTCCTCTCTCAACCAGTTGGGTTTGCCAGCGTTTCCCCGCTCTTGATGTTGGTCGGGTTATTTTTCTTCGGGCCAATCGTCGCGCTGATAATGGCCATATTTAGCGGTGGCTTCAACGAGGCCGCCGCGCTTTTCTCCGAGGTCCTAACTGATCCGTTATTTGAGACCGTGGCGCTGAGAACAATTCGCATTTCGCTGTTCGTCACAGCCATAAGCGTGGTTGTTGGATACGCGATGGCTTATGCGATGTGGAGGAGCTCGCCGCGTGTCCGGACCGTTGCTCTCGCGCTTATCATGTTTCCGCTTTTTACCAGCATTGTCGTCAGGACTTACGCCTGGACAGCGTTGTTTAGCCGCTTTGGGATGATCAACACATTGCTGCTCGAGACAGGGTTGATCGATCATCCTTTGGGTTTGCTTAACACAGAGCCAGTTGTGTTGGTGGGAATGGTTCAGGCAATGCTTCCATTCGCAATCTTGCCCATTTTTACGATCCTTCTTGGACTTGACTTTGATCTGCTGCGTGCTTCGGCAATCTGCGGCGCGCGAGGACGGCAAACATTTTTCAAGATCGTTCTGCCACTGACCAAGCAAGGGGCAGGCGTTGCGGCTGTTCTGGTTTTCGTCATCTCATTAGGATTTTATATCACTCCGGCAATTCTCGGAGGACCGAAGAGTATGATGATCTCAAACGTTATCAGTACCGAGGTCATGACGTTCTATAACCTAAAGGGCGGAGCGGTTATGTCTGTTCTTCTTTTGCTTGTCACTCTGTCCTTGCTGCTTGTTGCCAGCAAAATCGGCTCCATTGCAGCGCATTACAGGAGTGGACGAGCATGAGTGACACCAATACTGTTCGCCGTGTTCGGTATTTACTAATTGCTCTGGTAGCTCTCTATCTAATCGGGCCGACACTTGTTGTAATATGGCTTTCATTTAGCACGGACGAAGTCCTAAGGTTCCCACCCCATTTGTTCTCATGGCGTTGGTATGCGGAGTTCTTCTTTGACGAGCGATGGAACGCAGCTGTGGTGCGCTCGCTCTTGGTGGGTTCTCTCGCAACCCTGTTCGCGACACTCATTGGCACCGTGGCTGCATTTGGAATAGCCCGTACCAGATTGCCCGGAAAACAAATCGTTGAGGCCTTTGCCATCGTCCCATTGGTGGTTCCTCCAATTATCCTGGCGACCGGCGGCTATTCCTTGTACTTCAGGCTGAACATGATTGGATCGAACATCGGGCTCGCCATCATGCATACTGTCTTGGGCGTACCCTATGTGTATCTCATTGTGTCGTCGGCTTTGACACGCAACGACCCAAGTATTGAGCTCGCGGCGCTGAGTCTTGGCGCGAACCGCTGGCGTGCCATCCGAGACGTCACCGTTCCCGCTAATCTTCCTGCGATCGTCACAGGATCATTGTTCGCATTTTTGATTTCCTTTGACGAAGTGGTGGTGACGGTTTTCTTGTCTGGTTCGATGACACCGACCCTGCCTGTTCGGGTCTTTTCCAGCCTTTCGCTTGCTGTTTCGCCTGTCGTGGCGGCCGTCTCAACGATTCAAATCATCATTGCGTTGGTGTTGATGTCATTGCTGGGCCAGTTGCAGCGTTGGCAGCGGCGGTGGGCGGAGACAGCCTCAGCAATCTAGCGAGCCGCGTACCGTACTCAGATCCGTCTCAAAAGGAACGTTTCATGGGGATACATTCTAACGTTTCGCGATCGAAAGATCGCGTAGGAGGAGTTCAGTTGTCAGAAAATTTCGGTGCAATGGCCGGCTCTCGTGTGCAGATGAGGAATCTCACCAAGGAGTATGGAGTAATTCGAGCCGTCGACAACGTCTGCCTCGATATCGCGCCAGGCGAGTTTCTTTCGCTGCTAGGTCCGTCTGGGTCGGGGAAAACAACAGCACTGATGATGCTGGCCGGTTTCGAGAGAGCGACATCGGGATCAATTCTCATCGGCGAGAAGGATGTCACCTCAGTTCCGCCCTTCGCTCGGGGAATTGGGATGGTCTTCCAAAGCTATGCGTTGTTCCCCCATATGAACGTCTATGAAAACATCGCCTATCCTCTCAAACTTAGGCGCATGTCGAAATCAGAGACTAATGACCGCGTGCGTCGCGCAATGGACATGGTTAAGCTTCCAGCGGACAAGTTCGCCCATAGATTGCCGCAACAGCTCTCGGGAGGACAGCGCCAGCGGGTCGCCCTAGTGCGTGCGTTGGTGTACGAGCCGCACGTGCTTCTAATGGATGAGCCGATGGGAGCGCTGGATAAGAATCTCCGCGATGAGCTGAAACTTGAGCTGCTCAGCCTTCAGGAGCGGCTGCGCCTGACAATCGTTTACGTGACCCACGATCAGGGAGAGGCTTTGATGCTTTCCGACCGTGCGGCCGTGATGCGGGATGGACGGATCGAGCAAGTTGCACATCCCGAAACGTTGTATCAACGACCGCGAACGGAGTTCGTTGCGAACTTTCTTGGTGAGGCGAATCTGGTCGCCGTCAATCAGACTTCCGAAAGGGAATTCACCCTCTTGGATGGTCAGGTGGTGCGGATCAGCCCCGATATAACCGTACATCCGTCACAACCTTATCTCCTGATGCTGCGGCCCGAGGAAATCGAGGTCTGCTCGGACGGTGAGGCAATGCTGCAAGGTCGAATACAAAGTATCGTCTACCTAGGGAGTTCAGTTCGCCTCGGCGTTGAGACGCCCATGGGTGTCCTTACTGTCCTAGCAAAGCCAAACCAATCGCGCCGTTTCGAGCGCAACCAAATCCTAGGTTTGCGTTTCGCGACTGGGGATGCAGTCCTCGTCCCCCGAAACAGCTAGAGTTAACGATCAGCGCTGTCCCAGGCAGCAGCCAAACGGACGCATTTCGATGTTTTGTTGTCCGAGTTTCGCATCGAGACTCGGCGGCAGGGCTACATATCGGACTCCGGCTGCTGCGGCTCCGACGCTCCGACTAACACTTGCATCGAGAAAGATTTTGGCATGCCCATAGTCGACCGTCTATCGCAGTCATTGTCTCCAGCCACTTCGCCTTGCCGAGCCTTGCAACGCATGAAGGGCGAATGTGCCTCTCGTGACCTGCGTCGGGTCACGCGGTGACCCCCTTGAAGGTACTTGTGACAGGTGTTAGCGCCGGGATCGGCGGAGCGATCTGCGAGCAACTCGCCGATACGCACGGCACGGCTCTCTCTCTGGTGATGTGTGTGCGGCGGTCGACAGAGCTGGTCGAAGAGTTGGCGAGCGCTTGTCGGCTTCGGGACTCCACAGTCGTGATCGTGACAGCCGATCTTAGCCAACCTCAAGCACCTGCAGAATTAGTGGCCCGGGCAGTGGAAGAATTTGGCGGTCTCGATGCCATTGTTTCCAATGCCGGCATTGCCGACCCGGCTCCGTTGGAGTCACTGGAGTTGGAGGCATGGGACCGCATGTTTGCTATTACATGTCGAGCGAGTTGGTTGCTTGCGAAGGCTGCATTCCCCCATTTGTGCGACAGCCGCGGGAGCTTCGTGGCGATATCATCGCAGTCCGGCAGCCATCCCCATCGCGGCACCGGCGCTTACAGCTCTGCTAAAGCCGCACTAACAATGCTTTGTCGCCAGCTTGCGATTGAGTGGGGACGATACGGTATCCGCGTCAATTGCGTGTCGCCCGGTATGATCAGAACCCCGATGACTGAAGCAGTGTATCAGGACGAACGGATGTTGAGGGCGCGCGAGGCCATTGTGCCTTTGGGTACTATCGGACAGCCCTCGGACGTTGCGCGCTTGGTAGAGTTTTTGATTGACCCCACGAACCGCTATGTGACGGGACAGAATATTGGAGTTGATGGTGGCCTTTCTCAAACACTCTTGGATCGTATCCCTGGACTTGCAAGAAGGCAGTAATCCGGACACGGGCTCACGCTGCCTAGAGAAACCAAAAGGAGCTATTTCGCTCTTCCAGTAATATCGGCCGCACCTGTGTGCACACGGGCGAAAAAGAGATGCCGAACACATGCCGGATTGGCTTTGAGACGGCCCGCGAGCGCAATGGTCATCGTGCATAAGCTATGTCCGCCACAGGGAAGAGCGTCGCCTCTACCCAATTGTTGAGCCCTTCGTGGCGCGCGGAAAAAGAAAAACATCGTTCGGCAAATAGACCATCCGAACATTGACAGCCACAACCATTGCGCTTAAAAGCAGAACGGTGTTTCACATATGAGCCGCGACGGATGGCAAAAAGCGTCCGTGTTCCCGGGGGGCGTTCTGTGGGAACTGCTGGGGCCGCTGCGGTGCTAGGGGCGCACCAGTCTTATGCGCAAAGGCAGGAGGTGACTCATGACAAACCACTATGACGCAGTCGTATTAGGAGGCGGACACAACGGCCTAGTGTGTGCGGCTTATTTGGCACGAGCAGGAATGCGAACGGCTGTTCTGGAACGGCGGCACGCAGTCGGCGGTGCCGCATTTTCTGACGAGGTGTTTCCCGGCTTCACATTCTCAGTTTTTTCATACGGGTTGCAGCACCTTTACCCGCAAATCATCAAAGATCTGGACCTTGGGAAATTTGGTCTGAAAGCCGTCCCCTATGGCGACCTCTTCAGTCCGACAGAAGACGGACGTTGCTTGATAACAAATGATAACGTCGCAGCAACCGCGAAGAACATTGAGCAGCTCTCGACGCGAGACGCTGAAGCGTATCCGAAGTTCGTCGACTTTCATAATGGACTAGCGGCTTACATGCGCCATCTCGGCACGGAGGTTCCGCCAGATCCAACTGCTTCAACGTTCCGTGATGTCACTAAGACGCTCGCATTCTCTTGGCGGAACTTTGGGTTCAGAACCAAGATGTTTGATTTTGTCGAACTTATGACTCAAAGCGCCGAGGAATATCTGAGCCATTGGTTTGAGAACAACGCCGTTCGTGCGATGTTCGCTTATCAGGCGGGCATTGGCAATTTCGTAGGCCCGCATTCGCGAGGATCCGCGCTTGCGTGCCTTTACAATATGCTCACTGATCATTCCCACGAAATAGTGCGCGGGCACGTTATCGGAGGCATGGGAACCGTATCGAAAGCCTTGGCGGCGTCCGCTCAGAGCTTAGGTGTAGAGATTCACACTAACGCTGAGGTCGAACACGTTATCGTCGACGGCGGCAAGCTCAACGGCGTAGCAACCAAAAATGGCCGAGAGTATCGCGCCCGAATTGTAGCTAGCAGTATGCATTCGAAAATTCTTTTTGGTAAGGTCGTTGAGCGAAAACATCTTCCTGATGATCTTGTTCAATCACTGGAAAAATTCAACACTGTCGGCACGAACTGGAAAATCAACGTCGCTTGCAATCGGCCGCCTCAGCTCAAATGCCTTGGGTCAGACACTGGCAGGCCAGTATCAGCATTCGTGCATATCGGGCCCACCATAGATTACCTAGAAAAAGCATACGATGATGCGAAGTACGGAAAATTCGCCCAGGTCCCGTGGATGACCGTGGCGACACCAACCTACCTCGATAAGAGCATGGCGCCCGAGGGTAAGCATGTCGTAAACCTCTACGGGGGTCATGTTCCATATAAACTACGCGAGGGAGACTGGTCGTCACGCCGATCCGAGTTCGTCCAAACTGTTTGGAACGTACTGGATGAATTTGTTCCAGGATTTACGAACGAGATCATAGATTATCAGGTCCTGCTTCCCACCGATATCGAAAACATCCTCAACATACCAGGGGGCAACATCCTGCATGGGCAGATGACTCCCGATCAATTGTTCTCGCGCAGGCCGTACCCGCACTACGCGGACTATAGGACACCCATCCAAGGGCTATATCAATGTGGCTCCTCCTGCCACCCTGGCGGGGGCGTCACTGGCTTGCCAGGTTTTAACGCGGTGCGGGAGATCCTGCGAGATCGCGGGAAGAAACGATCTTGAAACTGACGGAGCTAAGAGTTCGTTCCCACGGTATCGCCCAGGCGACAGACACTCTCAAACTGAGCTCGCGCTTTCCTTGGGCAGGCCGTTGTCGATCTTGGGGTGCTTGGTCTGCGCCTGCACCAGCAAGCCGGTGAAGGTGAAGGTCAAGGGCCAGATCGCCCAGAACCACGCCTGCGGCTGCACCAAATATCGGCCTGGCCGGCGTTTCGGCAGAACGGCCGCCTCCTGCGAGAATTAATTCCTCGCGTTCCCCAGCTTCCCTGGCCTCATACCTCTGCATTACGAGAATAGCATCATCCTAACGGCTGCCTCGTTGACATTCGGCAAATTGCCTGTAAACAGAACAGTGTTCGTATAATCTAATCTAGGGTTGAGAGCGACTGACGGCGATCCAGTAGCAGCAAGCCGAGCAAGAACCGCATCAATGTGGAGAAGCCGAGCCGCTTCATCCCGTTTCTCCCAGACACATGTCGTTGCGGACGGCTAGGGGATGGTGGTCCTCAATCTGGATGAAAAGGTCAAACTCAGCGCAAAGGCTGACGATATCTACTTGTTCACGGCCGGCGACGGGAAAGCCGTCGGCTCGCTGCCAGCATCTCGGTTAAGGGAGAAAACTCAATGACTCAAATTGGATATGCCGACCGGATCAGAATGCTCGAAGCGCCAAAAGGCCGCGTAAGATGCGTTCTGGACACCGATACATACAACGAGATCGATGACCAGTTCGCGGTCGTACAAATGCTGTTATCGGCCGATCGACTCGACCTTCAGGCGATCTATGCCGCTCCGTTTCATAATGCCCGCTCGGAAAACCCGGGTCATGGCATGGAACTGAGCTATGACGAGATCCTGCTTGCGCGAGCGCGGCCAATCAGATCTTCGGCGGCGGGAGCGGCCGGATACCAGGGAATTCAATCTTTGCCAGGCGGCGGACGCGAATGAGAGGGGAGTTGTCTAAAGTGACAGAAGCAGACCGAGCGTCGGAAGCAACGAAACCTAAATCCGTCAAGCGACCAGTGAGGGTGGTACTCGACACCGACGCTTTCAATGAGGTCGATGACCAGTTTGCGATCGTGCAGGCTATCCTTTCACCGAGCCAAATGACTGTAGAGGCCATTTATGCAGCGCCGTTCTACAGCGAGAGGGGCACCTACCCCACAAGCGAGAGGAGCAGCAGCCCCGAAGATGGTATGATCAAGAGCTACGACGAGATACTAAAGATCGTTGACTTGCTTGGCAATTTCGAGCCTGGCCGAGTATTCCGCGGGGTGACGGACTATGCGCGCGACGAGCCGAGACCAAGGTCGGCCGCTGCGGTGGACGACCTCATTACTCGGGCGCGTACCGCATCTAGCGCCGACCCGATCTATGTCGTAGCGATTGGCGTTATCAGCAACATCGCCGTCGCCCTCAGGCTGGCGCCCGACATTATTGACCGCGTCGTGGTCGTCTGGCTCGGGGGCAACGCCATGTACTGGGCGGACACCGCGGTGGGCAATTTGGTTCAAGACCCCGGTGCAGCGCGGACGATCTTCGACTGCGGTGTTCGGGTCGTTCACGTGCCTTGCTTTCCAGTCACGTCGCATCTGCTAGCTTCCGTTCCGGAAATTGAGCGATATGTGGAGCCCCATGGCGCCATAGGAAAATTCCTGTCGGAAAGGTTCAAGAACTTCGAGGGGTGTACCTCTGCCGACCACGCGGGGTGGACCAAAGCACTCTGGGACATGGGGGGCGTCGCCTACGTCATTAACGATCAATGGATCAAGAGCAGCATGGGGCCGTCACCCGGGATTTCACCGGAGATGCGATGGATCGTGGGCGACAATGACCGGCACCAGATCACCAACATCGAGTGGATCGATCGCAACGCGATGATGCGTGACTTTTACACGAAGCTTTCGGCTTTTGCCGAGGGGGGCGCATGAGTGTCCAAGAGGGGCGGTTTTCCGTCAACTACTGGATCGACGCGGTCAGCAAGAAGGATGCGGACGCATTCGCGCAAAAGGTCTCGGTAGAGCAGACAGTAGAAGTGCCGCTCGAGGTCGTTCCTGCGGGCTACGTTCACGGCGTCATTCTCGGTAAGGTATCTAGCGTTGAGCAGAGCGGCTGTGGTCGTGGCTTCGAGGCCAAGATATCGTATAGCAATGACGCATAGGCGGGGACTTTGTGCAGTTCCTACATTGTTTTTGGCAATGCCTCGATGTATCGCGGTCCCAAGGTGGAACGGGTAACGTTCAATTCCTATGTTCGCGGCCTCTGTGCAAACCCGCGCTGGGGAACGCCCGGGCTCCGCGAGTTGGCTGGCGTTGCATCCGGACCGTTCCTCATGTCGGCGATCAAGCCGGTTGGGCTCGGCGTGGAGGCGCTTGCTAAGCTTTCCCATGACTTCGCAATGGGGGAATGGATTTCGTCAACGATGATCACGGACTGGTCGATCAACTCAGCGCCCCGTTCTCGGACCGCCTGACGGCCTGCGTTGCAGCAATCGAGACGGCAAACTAGAAAACTGGGCGCAACAGTCGCTTCGTCCCAAATATCAGCAGCGATCAAGAACACATCCTGCCGCGCGCTTACGAAGCCAAAGCCGCCGGGGCTGGCGGGGTGATGCTCGCGCTAGGACTTGTCGGCTTTGGGGCTAGATCGTTGCGCTGGAGATCTGCGGGTTTCGGTAATTCGCGGACAGGGTGGAGTGAACCCCCAGACTGAGACAAGGAAAATCGCGGACAGTTTCACCGCAAAGAGAGGAAACTGGGGCATGGCCGGACGGCAAAGAATTATTGATGATGACCAAAAGCTGGAGCTTCTCCGGCGCATGGAGGCGCGGCGAAACCGTCAGCAAGTTGGCAGATGAGGTTGGTATCAGTCGCCAACGACTTTACGAGTCGCGTGATCATCTCAGGCTTCATGGTAATCTGAAGTCACGTCGGCGCGGCCGGCCGGCCAGGACGGCAGGAGTTGACGGGGCCGCACAGCTGCAGAGTGCAGTCGATGTGCCGGCAGCTCAGGAAAAGGCACTGACCAAGGCCAGGCGCCGGATCAGGGAACTGGAGCAGAAGGTCGGGCAGCAGCAGCTCGATCTCGATTTTTTCGCGAAGCCTTGCGGCACTTCGAGGAAGATCAGCGTCGGAGCAGCGCTCCTGGCGAAATGGGATCTTCAACGTCATCGAAAAAATGATGAGCGGCCTGTCGCAAGGCGAATTCAACGTCGACAGAATGTGCTGGCTCGCTGGTGTCAGCCGCGCGAGCTATTACCGTCACTGGCTGGATTCGGCCCCTCGTCGGGACGAGACGGGTTTGCGCGATCTCATTCAGAAGCTGGCTCTCGGCAACACACACTACGGCTACCGCCGGATTGGAGCCCTGCTGCGACGAGGGGTGGCAAGTCAATCACAAATGCGTTCTACGGAGTAAGCGTTGCGCCAAGGCACCTTCCCGAAATCGGTCTTGATGGTTAGATCGCTCCTTGGTCGGCGCGCCGGCGCCGATCACTCCCGATCGTCATAACGGGTGACGTAGTGGAGTTCGCGCAGGGCGGGGATGACGAGGGCGATGTCTTTGTACGCCTCGTGCTCGATGAAGTGCGCGGTGTCGGGCCCCGGCCTGGGCTTGCCGAGGACGGGCCTGCCCTTTTTGTCGACGCAGTAGATCAGGATCGGCAGCAGCAGGCCGTGGTTGGGGTTGTTGAGGTCGAGCAGCCGTTTCCATTTTTTGATGTTGAGATTCATGGCCGCGTGGAATCCCTGGCACCACGGCCGCGGGTCGATGCCGCCGCTGGGCTGGTGGCGAATCGGGGCGCATAATCCTGCGGTCTGTCGAAGAGCGTCTCGTTGATCCAGTTGTGGATCCTGGCGACGCTGGCAAACACGGCGTGATCGGTTGCAGAGCTTGGCCAGGACGTCGCGCGGCAACCCCATGAGCGGGCACATCCAGTCTTGCGGGTCCGCGAACCGCGGCCCGGTGACTGCCGCCGTTACGAAGCCATCCAGCGCCGACAGGGTCCGCACCAACGGGCGGGGGTTGGTCTTGATGGCCATCCAGGCCTGCAGCGCCTCGTCCGACAGCGCCATGTCATCGATCGCGCTCATGCTGCCAACGGGAGCGGCATCACTTGGCGACGCGTCCAATTCCACGGCATCGGCTCGTCGCGCGCATCGTCATCGACATCGGCCACGATGTCCTTGATGAGCGCGCGCAGCAGTTGCTGACGACAGCGCATGTCGACACTCGGCGCGTTCCAGGTGGCCTCGAGATTCTGGGCGAAGCCCAGTCCGGAACCGCGTCGACAGGCTCCACACGCTGGACTTCGCTCAGCCGGGCCTCGCAGGTCTCCACGCGCCTGAGCGTGGCTTCCCAACTCTTCTCGATCTGGGCCGCAATAAGCCGGTTCTCCGGGTCGCAAGCGGCATAGCGGCGCTCGGCGAGCGATGCCTCATAGCGCGCCTGCTGCAGG
>NZ_JAMYKY010000038.1:0-34207 GCF_040317695.1 Mesorhizobium sp. M1403
CTTCTCCATCTGCGCTTGGATGGCCGCCACGCCGGTTTCGATCTCGTCGAAGACCAGAGCGTACTGCTCCTCGCTCAGCGCACCGACCCGCAACCTTTCGGAGCGGCTGCCGAAGCGCGACCGCTCCAGCATCTTCACCACCGCCGTCAGTCGTGCGATCCGCTCCTCGGCGCTCTTGTTGACCAATTCGAGATGCGTGTTGTGGGCTTCGAGATCGGCATTGCGCTCTTCCAGACCGGCGGCTTTTTCGGCCATGGCAACAACCATCGCCTTGAGCGCGTCAACGTCGTCCGGGAGCGCAAGATCGGGTGCCGACATGGCCCAAATCAGAGCATATTCGCGGGCGATTTTCCCGCCTTTTCAGCCCCCTGATTCATCATGCCGCAGGGTTTTACCCAACCGATTGCGGCCGCCTGACGGTCTCTGTCCGCACCCGTTTCCAGTCCATTCCGTCGACCAAGGCCATGAGCTGGGCATGATTGAGCTGAACCCGGTGATGACCGATCCGCGGCCAGCAGAACTTCGCCTTTTCAAGTCGCTTCAAATAGAGGCACACGCCGCAGCCGTCCCACCAAACGATCTTGATCCTGTCGGCTCTTTTCGCACGGAAGACGTAAAGCGCACCGTTGAACGGATCCGAGCCGGCATCGCGCACCAGTGCCAGAAGGCCGTCGGGACCTTTTCTAAAATCGACGGGATGACTGGCGACCAACACCTTCACGCCGGCCGGGATCATGCCTGGCGGACCGCCCGGATAATCCTGGCCAAATGATCCTGGCCGACGTCGGCGCCGGCCCGAATGACCACATCGCCCAAACAGATCTCCACTGCCGAAGACGCCGCTTGGGTGACCTCGACAAAGCCAAGCCGATCCGCATCTCGCCGCGGCGTGACCGCACCGCTCTTGATCGCCTTGCTCCGCCAGCCGAACAGCTGGGCTGGCGCCATCCCCGCTTGTCTGGCGATGGCCGATACATTCGCGCCCGGCTTCAGTGTCGCCTCGATCAGCCGCGACTTCGCTTCCGCCGACCAGCGCCGGCGCGGACGCTGCGGGCTTGCCTCCAGTCGGTTGGCAACCGCTTCAAGAACATGGAAACTTCTATCATCAGGCATAGGCGCAGACATAGAAATTGACACTGTAAGCTCCTCGGCTTCTTCAGTGTCACTATCTCTCGCTCATCACCTCAAGCCGCGCCAGATGGGGTCGGCTTGGCGCTTACGATGGGGATAGCGGCGAGCAAAATCCGCCGGCAAGCCGACCATCCGAAGCAGGCGCTCGGCTTCGCCTCCGGCATCGCGACGCTTTAATCCATGGATGCGAAAAGGCTCTGTCAGGAGCGATCGAACCGTCAGCCTCGGCGAGAGTGAGCCGATTGGATCCTGGAACATTATCGCCATGCGCCGCAAATAGGGTTTGCGTTCGGTCCCGCTGAGCTGCTCGATTTCCTCTCCATCGAAGCGAATGCTACCGCTCACAGCCCGCTGCAAGCCGATGATCGTGCGCGCGATGGTGGATTTGCCCGAGCCGCTTTCACCGACAAGGGCGAGCGTCTCGCCCTTGCGGATTTCAAAGGACACACCGCATACCGCGTCGGGGATCGCCCGTGGTCCGAGCAGAATTGCGGCAGGATCCCCGGGCACCGCTCTGATCATCAGGAACAGAAGCGTCACCGCGATCGCAATGATTGCGATCGCGAGGGCGTTTCAGGAGATAGATCCACATGGGTTCCCGCCCGCTCACATTGCTCGAGCCTAAACCGGCTGGAAATCGACGTAGAGGGGGGTTCCGTCCGGGCGGGTTGCAGCTTCCATTTGTGTAGTGCGGTACATTATCGGTTTCGCCCCGTTGGTCAGGAAGCGGAATGCGCCCGATTCTTCCAATAGATCCTGCATCTCATAGTAGAGCTTCGCCCGCGCATCCCGGTCGTCGATCGTGACCGCCTTAGCGATCAGCTCATCAAAGCGTGTGCTTCGGAAGCGCTGCCAGTTCCAGAGGCCCACTTGATCTTGCACGAACCAGGTCACATTGAAATGCGGATCCGGCAGACCGTAGAACCCAATCATGAAGAGTTGCAGGTCCTTCCAGCGCTCGCCTTCCGACTCCATGCCGAGCGTCCAGAATGTGCTGTTATCTCGGACATTGACCTCGACCGAAATGCCGATCTGGGACAATTGCGCCTGCACCATCTGGGCAATAGTTGAATTGACGCTATCGTTTGCACAATCGATGGTCAAGTTCAGATCGCTCACACCGGCCTTTTCCAGAAACTCCTTTGCCTTTGCGAGATCGCCTTCTGGCGGAACGAGCGCCTTCGCACGGTGCCCGACGAGCCCCGGAGCGATCGGGCCTGTCGCCACGTTGACTTGGCCCGAATAGGCAGCGTCCAGGATCTGCGGCACATTGATCGCCCATTGGATCGCCTTACGGACATTGATGTCCTTCAGCTTCGGGTGATCCATGTTCATGCCGATCCAATAATACCAGAGCGAGGGCCATTCCTCGACCTTGGTGTTGGCGGGCGGGTTGCTCTTGAGGCCTGCAAGCGAATCCAGACTGATATCACTGAAATCCGTATCGCCTGCCAGATAGGCGCGTTCCCGGGCCTTAAGGTCGTCGACCGGCACGATGCGGATTTCGTCAAAGCCCGGCTTCGGGCCCGACCATTCCGGATTGCGGGTCAAGAGTATATACTGGTTGGGCTTCCAGTCGGCGAGCACATACGGGCCGGAGAAAGCTGGCGGCTTCATGCCGAAATCACCGCCGTCCTTGGTTGCCTTCATTACGGCATTCTCGGAAATGATTTGACCGGCAGCATCGGGGAGCGAAACGAGCCAAACAGGTATAAAAGGCGCCTTGAATACGATTACGCCAGTATAGTCGTCCTCCAACTCGACATGATCCAACGAACCCCAATTCGGCTTGAGCGGTAAATTGAGTTTTATAATGCGCTCGAAGGAGAACTTGACGTCCTTCGCAGTCATCTCGCCGTAACCGCCGGTGAACGTGATGCCTTTCTTCAGCCGGAAGCGAACATGCGTAGGATCGACCTGTTCCATTTTTTCTGCCGCATCAAGCTCCCAACCCCATTCAGAGCCCCGCTTGTAGCGCGTGAGCCTCGAATAAATGCAGTTCATCACGTCCGTTTCCACCGCTCGCGCGTTGAAAGCGGGATCGAGTTTGGTGAGGTCTCCGTCGGAACACGCCTTGAGCACTTTGCCTTCGGCCGCCCAAATGACTTGCGACAAGGGCATGCCGCCAGCGACGACCCCCCCGCCAAGCACGGCGCCGGTCTTGAGAAAGGACCGGCGGCTTGCATTGCCCATGGCATGTTTCATGATCTGCTCCCATTTTGATTTTGTTTAGTCGATAACAGTCACAGGGAAGGTTTAGGTCAGATCGAGTTTGTGTAGAGAGGTAGCTGGTTTGGAGATGAAGTCACACTGGCGTAAGGTCCTGGTTCCCATTCCGGTCCATTCGCCGAGCCGTTTTGGGAACGCTAGGGACCACGGACCAACAAAACAACGGAAGAAAAAGTTATGTGCCGCACGACTAAATGTTATCAGGGATGGCGGCACTGTAGGCCAGCTGATATCTCGTTGCATCCGACTGGTGTTGCCCGCACATATTCGGCATCGAAGTGTCATCGTCTCCGGCCGTCGAGGAACTGTTCGAATGTGTGACCCTGAGCCTTGCGTACGTTGCAGTCGCTTTTGACAGTGTGTGCAGCAGGCAGAAACCCCGACGGTTGACCCATCGGTATGCCGATGTCGTCCGCAACGCTGTTTATGAGCCGTCGGATTGGAGATTTCGTTGCGCATAATCCAAAGGTCGACCTAGTGGCCGAGTGCTCATTGCCGGCCTTGGTAAAACTCATATGCCGTCCCGCAGCTTCATTGTCGCGCCACAATTGTCTGTCGTCGAATGAAGCCATGCCGCCGGCCAGATGTTCCGGTGCCTCGGCGACGAAAGCGAGCCTCATGTCATCTCCCTCGCGAAATAGGCTGCGGCCTTCCTAATAACTCAGTGGCTGGCTGGCATTGGCGTGAGGGCAAAGCCGAGAGCCTTGGTGCGCCGATGCAGGTTTGCGGGGACGCGCGTGCCATGGCGTTCTTCATAGGCATCTGCGCCGGGGTCACGGTAGGTCACGCCGAGGCGCAGGGTGGTGCGGGCGGCGGCAGTGAATGCCTTTTGATTGCCAATCCGCGATGACAGGCGACAATAGAAGGCCCCGAGGGCGGTATCGCTACGCCCGATCGTGCTTGCTGCTAGGCGCAAAAGGGCAGCCGCGCGACTAGAAGATCGGCGCCTTCGAGACGATAGCAACTTGCCGCCGAATATCTTGTTGCCCTGCGCAAGGCAAACCCAGAACGCGAAGTGTTGGCGCTCGGGCAAGCGCTGAGATCGGTGCCACATTCCCTGATCGCCCCAGGCCATCGATCTGGGTCAGATCGACGCCAACCACACAAATAAAGTGCACTGCGGAGATCGAACGAAGGCGCATTCACCTGCTTCATCTTAACCCGCACCTTGGGCGCTTCTATTTGCGGAAACCGCGTTCGGCGTTGCAGCCACTACCGTCCAGACCATTGTCGCCGCCATCCTTGCGCCGGAAACTCTTGATCGAGGATCAGCGTCCGGTCCCACTGAGAAATGCTTCGACGACACAAACCGCTTCCCGCGGGACTACGCCAGCATCGCGCGCAGGAACTTCCGCGATCTCGCCTTCCAGAAAACGGTCTCGGTTCTTGGTGAATCTCGAGTGAGCGGAGGCCGGATCGTCAACACCAAGACCCGCGAACCATCGGAACAAACGATCGAACTCCATCCGCTCCATCAACTGACGCTCGGAGGGGTGCAGGAAAAGGTCTGCAACAGCATCGCGAGCAGACAACGCTGCGGCGCTATCGACGGACGGCGGATCGGGCGGATAAAGCACCGCATCCGCAGCTTCTCTTCGCGGTCGGCGCATGGCCGCCGCATGATGGGCCAAGTAGAGCGGGGCGCCTGCTCGCTCAGCGAGTGACCCGCGGGGCGACATTGTCCGGAAAAGAAAGCAGGAGGAGCTTGACGTCAACGACCCCAATCAGAGGCCTGCTAGACCAGCCTGCGCGGGATTGTACGGTTCCAGGTCTTGGTGAAGACCTCCGAGTCATGTTCGAAGGCCTTGATCTGACCCACAAACAAGAAGTCGTCTTTGGTAACGCTCACCCCCAGGCGACTCTCAACGCGGCAGTCCCAGTCGCCACGTTTGTACGCCGTGATGCATTGTGCGTCGATCTTGGCGCTGGTAGGATCGTGGTCAAGTATTTCCTTCACCTCGCGTTCTGTCGTCCACATCTCTGTGCCGATGGCATCAATTCGAGATGGTCCGTCGCCTTGGGCGTTGCGTATCGTAAGTTTGCTCGTTGTGGCATCCCATTCAGAGACTCTGGTTGGCTGTGGCGCGTCTTGCAAAATGGTTCGTCCGGAGGTCGGTTCTGGCACAAAAGCCGGGCCGAACGGCTTCAATTCCCTGTCCTCGGCCCGTGGCGGTCGTACCGGCAGATCGAGCTCGGACCGACCGGCATAAACCGTCAGCGTCACCGGCTCAGGTGACGGCCAGTATGCCGGCCAATGTGAAGTCGCCATGGTGATACGAATGCGCCTGCCCGATTTGAAAACATGGGCACAATCCTGCAGCGGCATGCGGATGCGATAACGTTTGCCGGGCACCAGCGGCTCAGGAAACTCATGACTGTCCCGGTGGGTCAGATTAAGCACATCATAGGTAATTCGCTTCGACAGGCCGTCCGGCTCGACTTCATTGAGTGTGACGGCCAGGAGTGCAACCGGTTTATCAACCGCCAGATCAAGAGCGACCACAGGCGCGCCGAGAATCTCGAAATCCCCCTCGAGCGGCTCGGAATCGAAAGTCAGTGAGCGAGCGTCGTCAATTCGCTGATCTATCGGCGCATCTTCGGCGCTTCTCAACCACCAACCAGGGGCCGTTGTTCCGACCGTCTGCAAAGGCTTGAGAACACGTGCTGTTTCAGCCCCGGCATTGCTCTCCAGTCCGTCTTTGGTCAAATAGAGCTTGCGTGGCCTGATACGAGGCGACGGCCAGCTATTCTCGGCCACCCACCGGCCGGGAATCTCCCATCGGTCGGGAATCTGGCACATGCCGCGCACTGACGGCTCTTGCTGCATCCAGACCCGGTACATCGGCTCGGCCATAATGCCGGTATCGATATCCTTGAGCCAGTAATCCCACCAACGCAGCGACTCAGTGAGCCAGTCTATGGTCGGACCCGGACCCGGATTGTCGATGTTGGGATATTGGTGGCCCCAGGGGCCGACAAGTCCTTTACGCGGACATTTGAGGTTGGCGAGCATGCGCGGAACCGTACGGCGATAAGCATCGAACCAACCACCTACGGCATAGACGGGACATTGAATGGCACTGTAATTTCCATCGTCCTCATTGAGTGACGCATGCTTCCAGTATGCGTCGCGGTCCTGGTGGGTCATCCAGTTTATGGGATAGTAGTCCATGTTATTGAGGCGCTCCATCCACATGGAGCGCCAGCGGTCGCCAACGACTGCCGGATCGGGAGGACTGCAAGTAATCACGGGGTAACGGGCACCCCATGCAATCCCGAACATGTCCTCCATTATCAAACCACCGGTGTAGGGCTCTTCGGTATAGCGGTCCTCAGTCGAGCAAACCGTGATGATCGCCTTGAGCGCAGGTGGACGTCGTGCAGCCACCTGCAGTGCACTGTAACCGCCCCAGGAAATCCCGAACATACCGACCTTGCCGGAACACCAGCGTTGCCTGGCGAGCCATGCAATGATCTCGACGCCGTCGTCCTGCTCCTGCTTGACATACTCGTCCTGCGGCAGTCCCTCCGAATCCCCTGATCCGCGAATGTCCGGTCGCACACAGGCATATCCATAGGAGGCCAAATAGCGGTACATCCCGCTAGTATTCTCACGCTTGCGGTAAGGGATATATTCCATGAGCACGGGCACCGGATTGTCGTCGGCGTCCTCCGGCAACCACATCCGTGCCGCAATCTTGGTGCCGTCGGACATCGGAATCCAGATGTTCTCGATTTCACGCACTTTGCGTGGACCTGTCCGGGCTATAACCTCAGGGATTCGGTCTGTCGTAGTGCTCATAGATGTCTCCGACAGTTGTTTAGGTCACGGACCGTCAGCACAGCTTGAGAGGCTGTTGCCTCTTATTGTTGGGAACGCTAGGGACCCGGGAGCAACAAAACAACGGAATAAAAAGTTATGTACCGCACGACTAAATGTTATCAGGCGGATGGATGGCCAGCTGATATCTCGCTGGGTGCAACGGGTGTGGCCTTAATGGTTCTGCAGTTGGTGCTGGCGGGACCGGATTGAGATCTGCGACCAGGGTGATCAGCCAATTGCGTAAGATCTGAACGTATCTCGCTCAATGCGGTATTGGGAATTACCAATGATGTTTTCGGCCAGTTGGATAGCTTTCCCTCTGAGGCCTTATGGTACCTCATTGAGGTAATCACTTGCCAAATGACGCAAGCCCAGCCCGATGCCGTAGTCCTTGATCACTGACGGGATCTCGTTGGATATTACTGAAGGTGATGGCGCGTTTGAATTCGGACGAAACCCCCGAACTGCCCAAGCCAGTGGACCCAAGGTTCGACCTCTGGGTTGTTCGCAACGAAATCTCCAATCCTACGGCTCATCAGCGTGGCGAATGAAGTTGGCATGCCGACGGTCAACCGTCGGGCTTTCTGCCTTTTCCGCACACTGTCAAAAGCTGCTGCAATATGCGCCAGGCTAAGGGTCGCAGCTTCAAACAACTCCTCGCCGGCGACAATGACACCTTCTGGTTTCCGCGTTGAAAAGCTGGGTGTCGAGGTGGTTCTCCAGCGTGGCGGCTCACTACCGCTTGAGTGACTGAAAGCTCATTTGTCAGCCTTGGTAAAACGCAAATGCCGTGCGGCAGCATTCAAATGCGCGTAGCGTGCTTGACGGAAGCCGTCGACAATCCTTCGACATGAGTAATTGTTATCCTCGCCTTGATAAAAAGTAAATTGCATCCCGCCCCGTTACCTATAAGCATCGCGATGTTCAATATCAAATGACTCGGGCTGCGAGCCCCGCAAGCGCTGGCCCCGAACATTGGCAAGGTTCGACAGGACGCCAATTCGAGGTGCAACTTAGAGCACTCCGGAGCGAATCCATGCCTACCGCGTAAAACAAGAAAGTTATTGTCTGTCGGGAGGGTGCGGGTGACGAACAAAGCTCAGCTTCACGGTGTGTGCGGCGATGTGCACGCCGTTTGCGAGCGGGAAAAGATCGATTACGCCGCCCGATACAAGGATCACATCGATGACCTCTTAGATGTGAGCTAAGGCCAGAGAGCTTGCGTGATCGACAATATGGCTCCTCAACTATTCTGGCCTACGGCGGACCCTGATTCCGCCTGGCCGGCGCTATCAGGTCCCTCCCAAGCAGTGCCGGTCACCTCTTGCGATGCCGATTGTCGTGAGCCAGCGTGCAACACCCATTCGTCGAACGGCGTCGCCACCGGGCAGAAAGGATCCGACGGCATCTCGAGCGGGTCTGCATCGAAACAACGGAACTCTCCCGGTACAAGCCATCAAAAAAATGCGTGCATTCCGCAAAATGAGCGATCTTAAAGACGAGGGCCTCGAACATAGAAGTCGCGCTGGAGGTTGGCATGAAGAACGCTTCCCATTTCACAAGAAGCTTCAAAAGGGTGCACGGCCAAACATCGGCTCGGGGTGTCATGCAGTCAGAACCCAAGAAATTGACAAAGCTGTGAGAAACTCTCTTTTCAGCTATTCCTGGCTCGGCCTCGCAATCCTGTTCGAGGTGACGGGCTCTACGTTTCTGCAGAAATCCAACCAGTTCACTAAACTAAGTCCAACTCTGGCCTGCATCGTCCTCTATGGAATTTCGTTCTTTTTTCTCACGCAAGCGTTGAAAAGCCTGCCACTGGGCGTCGCCTATGCGATATGGTCAGGCTTGGGGATCGTGCTTACTGCGGCTATCGGCGCGGTCATCTTTGGGCAGAAGTTGGATACTGCAGCAATCGGCGGGATTATGTTAATCGTCAGCGGCGTCGTTGTTATGCAGGTTTTCTCGCACGCGGGGACCCATTAAATGAGAATATTGACATGATCGGCGTCTATTCCGATCCGGGTCATATGAAGTTTGCTTACACCCGCAACAATGCTTTCGGCGGCGCCCGCCACAACGAGGACATAGACCTTCCAAGGACATCATGGCTTAATCGATAAGCCTACCATTTGTTTCGGATTCAAACGCCTATGGCATTTGTCAGCATGGCCGCAATATCCGTGACGATCAGATTCGCGCTTGGGCCGTCACCGGATGTTGCAACGCTTTGATTACCGGCGCTATGGCATTCGACCAGTTCCGAGCACGATGAACCTCAGATGCGGTCGCCGTTCAATACCTGAACCGCTTCCGGCGGGCAAGGGCTCAAAAGGATGAAACCATTCTCCAAAACGGCATTCACGCATGCCAGGTATCGGTTCATCCACCTGATCGGCCAGGACGGATCGGATCCTGGCGGATTACGGAATTGGGAAATGGCGGAAGAACCCTTCTTCCGACCAAAGCATGGCGGCGAACTCCGGTCCGATGCCCTTCACGTCCAGCAACATCGCGGCCGGGGTGGGCGTTGCCGCGTCTTGCCCCTCGCCCAGCACGCGGCTCGCTCCGCCTCCACGGCTTTGACTTACTAGAGAAGCAGTTCCAGCCGATCGAGTTCGCGACATATCTGCGCTTTGAGATGCGCTGGCAGAGCTCGGCCGTCGCCGGCCCGCAGTTCCTCAAGCCGTGCCCGCCGATCGCGGCGCAGCGGCTCGTATCCGGAGATGCCCCGTGCAACAACAATCTTTCGAGTAATGCGACGGCGGTCTCCCTCTTTCCGGCTGGGGGCCTTGACTCATCGCCCACACCTGGGACTCGCCGCGCTTGTATGCCAGTAGCGTCTGCACCATGACTTCGCCGTCGATCCTGTCGGTCGTCCCGCCGTCACCGCCAAGATGTCGCGATCGAGGCGGGATCGACGACGTGGCTTTCGATCCCTTCAGCCAGCAGTTCGCGGCGGAGCCAAAACCCCGTCGAGACAGCTTCTTGGATCTCCGCCTAGACCCTGCGTCGTTGCCGAAGCCGATCTTATCCCGTTATCCCGGCAAAGACAGGCGGTCGCCGTTTTGTCCAAGGGATTGCCTGTTCCAAATCCCGCGCAACGCGGACAACAGTCGCCTCATCGCCGAAGCGGCCGACGATCTGAATCCCGATGGGCAATCCTTCGGTGCTGCAGAAGAGCGGCAATGACACCGACGGTTGACCGGTCACACTTAATACACCAAGATACTGGCAGAATCCCACCGCGTCCAAGGTTAGATACTCGTCTACCGACATGTTTTCAGTTGAGTGAGCATCGTGCCGAACAGCCGTGCAAGGCATGGTAGGTGTCAGCAAGATGTCAAAATCCTGAACGGCCTTTGCTACATCGAAACGTATTTTCCGGGCGTGTTCGAAGATTTTTTCTGCATAGGACAGCGGGAGATGCTTCGCCCTCTCGTAGAATATAAGATTTATGTTTTCGAGTGTCGTTTCATCCACTTTTCGGCCGAGAGCACTTGCCACGGCATCTAGATTTGCACGGCCGAAATAAGTAGAGCCAGCGATAACCTCGCGATAATCCGAGGCAGAAAATGGCTGGTCGATTTCCTCCACCACATGGCCCATTCCCTCAAGCACTTTGGCCGTTTCCGCCACCCGGTCGCGAATTTCCGGATCGAGCTTCAACTCGGCCCATGAACTCAATGCGACGCCGATCTTTAAGCGGCCGCTCGGCTGCGAAAGCTCTTCAACGTAGGGGCGTTCCGGGCGGCGGATAAGGAACGGGTCGCCCGGGTAGCTCCCGGATAGCACGTCGAGGGCCGCCGCCATATCGCGAACCGTCCGACAAAGGACGAAGCTTCGAACTATACCGTGCCCTGGATCCTGGTCGTTGGGCCCGCCGGAGATGCGCCCGCGCGTGGGGTTAAGACCCACCAGCCCGCAATAGGATGCCGGAATACGAATGGATCCGCCGCCGTCACTTGCTGATGCTATGGGGACGATGCCGGCGGCCACTGCCGCTCCTGACCCCGAGGACGAGCCGCCTACTGTCCGATCCAGATTCCAGGGATTGCGCGTAATTCCACACATTGCAGTTTCACTAAGGGCGGATACTCCTAGTTCAGTTGTCGTCGTGCGGCCCACAATGCGCAAGCCCCCGGCCCTGGCCCGCTCAACGAAATAGCTATCAACGTTGGGACGGAAGCCTCGATAGAGCCGGGTTCCGCATTCGTAGAGGCGACCAGCTTCGGTTACACTAATATCCTTCCGCAGCAAGGGCACGCCGCCGAACGGACCTGCATCTGAGCCAGGCACGGATTCCGCGTCCTCATAGAACTCCACCACGGCGTTGAGCGTTGGGTTAACTTGATCGTGGGCCTCACGGGCGAGTCGGGCAAGCTCTACCGCGGTGACCTCGCGCCTGCGAACTAGTTCCGCGAGCCCGGTGGCGTCATACCTCGAATATTCATGGAGCTTCATATGGGCTTTCCTTTAACCACTCTTCGAGAATTGTAGTGTTCATTCATCGGATGGACGTGTTCCCTCCGCCCAATCTCGACTTCATTCAGCAACAGCGCTTCCCCCTAAAAACAGCGGTGCGCGCTACCGAAATTGATTGACGCCACAGTCGGGCGGTGGAATCAGAGGTGAATCCTGCTGCCCGGAGAGCGAAAGACTTGCTCGCTCCGCGCTTCTGCGAGTGATGGCAACCCAAGCTCCTGCCTGCAACATCCAAGGCTCTCCTTAGTCACGATCGTTTGGTTCCGACTGAGACAGGGTGTGACCGTCCAAACCGGAGATGATTTCACGCTCGAGCGGGAAATGGCATCTGAAGCTGTGTTCGGTATCATCCGGGCTTGTTGAAGGTTCGGGGAAGACGCGGCTGCAGATATCCTGCGCGTAGCGACAGCGCGTGTGAAACTCGCAGCCGGGTGGCCGCCGCAACAGGCTCGGCACCTCACCCTTGAGCTCGATCCGGTTCAGCACCGCATCCGGGTCAGGCTCGGGATTGGCCGCAAGCAGCGCCTCGGTGTAGGGGTGCCGCGGTTGATCGAAGATACGTTCGGTCGAGCCGACCTCAATAAAGCGGCCAAGATACATGATCGCCATACGGTCGGTCATGTGACGGACCACGTTAAGATTGTGCGTGATAATCAGGATCGCCATGCCGAGTTCATCCTGAAGCCGCGCGAGAAGATTGAGCACCTCCCCCTGCACTGAGACGTCGAGGCCCGCGGTCGGCTCATCGGCAATAATCAAGTCCGGATTCAGTGCAAGAGCACGCGCGATACCCACGCGCCTGGCCTGACCTCCGGAAAGCTGATGGGGATAGCGGCGAGCAAAATCCGCCGGCAAGCCGACCATCCGAAGCAGGCGCTCGGCTTCGCCTCCGGCATCGCGACGCTTTAATCCATGGATGCGAAAAGGCTCTGTCAGGAGCGATCGAACCGTCAGCCTCGGCGAGAGTGAGCCGATTGGATCCTGGAACATTATCGCCATGCGCCGCAAATAGGGTTTGCGTTCGGTCCCGCTGAGCTCCTCGATTTCCTCTCCATCGAAGCGAATGCTACCGCTCACAGCCCGCTGCAAGCCGATGATCGTGCGCGCGATGGTGGATTTGCCCGAGCCGCTTTCACCGACAAGGGCGAGCGTCTCGCCCTTGCGGATTTCAAAGGACACACCGCATACTGCGTCGATGAAAGGGGCTTTCGTCCCGGTTGCGAGCGCCTTCAGCGGACCCATGGTGCGGAAGCGGACGCGCAGGTCCTGAACCCGAAGCAGCGCGCTCATGCCGAAACCAACCGCACTTCGTCGAGGAGATGGCATCGAGCGACCTGATCCACACCGATGCGATACTCAGTCGGGTTGTCGTGCGAACAGCGGTTGTACGCATGTTGGCAGCGCGTGCGGAAGATGCATCCCACCCTGCTGCCGAGGAGACTCGGCACCTCGCCCGGAATGGTCGGCAAAGTGCGCGTGCTTTTTTTGATACGCCCGGGATCGCACTCAAGCAGCGCGCGCGTGTAGGGGTGAGCAGGATTGTGGAAGATGTCCCGAACGGCGCCCTGCTCCACCACTTCGCCCGCATACATGACGGCGACTCGGTCGCACAACTCGGCCACCGCGCCGAGGTGGTGGGAGATGAAGAGAATCGAGCAACCAATTTCTTTTTGCAAATCCTTGAGCAAATGAATGATCTGCACTTCCAGCGTTGCATCGAGCGCGGTGGTTGGCTCGTCAGCGACGAGCAACGTGGGTTTCACAAGAAGCGCCATGGCAATGCAAACGCGCTGACGCATGCCGCCAGAGAAGTGATGCGGATAGGCGCCAATACGGCTTTGGGGATCGGGAATTCCGACCCGATCAAGCATCTCGAGGGCTCGATCGCGCTTTTCGCGGCGGCTTCCTTGTTCGTGGTGCTGGATATCGATCATCTGGCTCTCGATGGTCCGCACCGGATTGAGTGCGGTCATCGGATCCTGAAAAATCATGGAGAGACGATCGCCAAGCAGGCTCCGACGCGCCTGAGCAGTTATCGTGAGCAAGTCTTTACCTTCGAACAGGATGCTGCCGGCGGTGACATCTGCATTTTCTGGAAGCAGGCCCATCACCGTATAGGCGAGCGTCGATTTTCCAGATCCGCTTTCGCCGACGATGCCAACCACCTGTCCGGCTGGCACATCGAGCGACACATTGCGCAGGGCGTGGACGCGCCCGCGCGGTGTGCCGAAATCGAGATTTAGGTCGCGGATCTCAAGAAGCGGGCGACTGGATGAGAACGGCGGTCTCGGATCGTCTCGTCTCATAGATCTTTCCGCAATTTGGGATCGAATATGTCGCGTAGCGCCTCGCCCAGGAACGTGAAGCCAAGCGTTGCCAGGACGATCGGAATGCCGCTAGCGATCACCAGCCAAGGGGTTTGGTTAATGTAGCTATAGCCATCGTTGAGGAGAGCTCCCCAATCGGGCGTTGGTGGTCGCACGCCCATGCCGAGAAAGCTGAGACCCGCCTCTACGGCGATGACGGCCGGCACGTCCATGCTCACCAGAATGAGAAGCGGGCCGAGGACATTGGGCAGTACATGAATGGCGAGGATGCGCGTCGTGCCGGCGCCCATACTGCGCTCTGCAGCGATATACTCACTGCTGCGCAGCGCCTCTGTCTGGGTGCGTACGACACGCGCGTAGATGGGCATGGACGTTATCGAGATGACGAGAATGACGCTCCCCAGACTTGGTCCCAGAAGTGCGATCATGGCCAGCGCAAAAATGATCCCTGGAAACGACCGGATCGTATCGAAGAAAAGCAGGAGCAAATTGTCGAGCCAACGCGGACCGAAGCCCGCGATCAAACCAAGGACTAGGCCGACTGCCAGTGAACTGCCTAGAGAGGCGAACGCAACGAGGAGCGGGATGCGGCCGCCCATGATAGCGCGAGAAAACGTGTCGCGGCCCAGTTGATCCGTACCTAGCAGAAAATCCAGTGAAGGTGCGGCCAGACGAGGCCCGACCATGATCCGGATCGGATCATGCGTGATCATCAGCGGAGCGAAGATCGCGCTTGCTGTTATGAGTACGACAAGCACTGCTCCGAGCATGCCCAGGCGGTTTTTGCGAAATTGCCGCAAAAAGGTGCGAAAGGCGCCGGTAGCCATCGCATCGTTGGTTTCGGGACGGATGGCTTCAACGCTTACCATGTCAAAGCTTTTCCCGGGTTCGCGGATCGAGAAATGCGTTGACAAGATCCGAGAGCGTCGTAGCACTAACAATTAGGAACGTGCTCACGAGGACGACACCCATCACAATCGGATAGTTGCGCGTATTGACCGCGTTCACAATCAAAGCGCCGATGCCAGGTCTCGCGAAGACCACCTCGATAAAGACAGCGGACGAAAGAAGCCACGCAATGCCTACCCCGAGTATGGTCACGGTCGGCAGGATTGCGAGCGGCAGCGCGTAGCGCGCAACGATGCGCCATTCGGAGATCCCGAAGGAGCGGGCCATGCGCACGTGGTTTTCTCCCAGAACCTCAAGCATGGACGCGCGCACCAATCGGGAGATGTAGCCGACCCAGCCAACCCCTATGGCGAACCCTGGGAGAATGAGATGGATAAGTCCATCCCAAAAGCCATTACCGGCTCCGATCGCTGGCAACCAGCGCAAAGTCACGGCAAAAATCAGCAGCGCAAAGACTGCCACGACAAAGGATGGAATTGCGATCGTGGCGACCGCCATGACCCCGACGACCTGGTCGATCACGGAGTTGCGCCGCATCGCCGAGTAGCAGCCCAGCGGCACGGCCATCACGACCGCCCAGAAGATCGAGACCAAAATCAGTTCGATCGTATAGGGCAGTTGCTCGAAGACAATGTCGGCTACAGGTTTACGGCTGAATACGTCGAAGCCGAGATCGCCGTGGAGCAGCCCGCCGAAGAAAGTAGCGATCTGCACAACGAGCGGCTTGTCGAGCCCCATCTCCTGATGCAGCAACGCCTTCATTTCGGGGGTCGCCCGTGGTCCGAGCAGAATCGCGGCAGGATCCCCGGGCACCGCTCTGATCATCAGGAACAGAAGCGCCACCGCGATCGCAATGATTGCGATCGCGAGGACAATGCGTTTCAGGAGATAGATCCACATGATTCCCGCCCGATCACATCGCTCGAGCCTAAACCGGCTTGAAATCGACGTAGAGCGCTCGTCCGTCAGGGCGGGTTGCGGCCTGCATTCGCGTGTTGCGATATATAGCCGCGTCGCCCCCATGGGTCAGGAAGCGGAATGCGCCGGATTGCTCCATGATATCCTGCATCTCGTAGTATAGCTTCGCCCGCTCGTTCGGGTCGTTGATGGTGAGCGCCCTGTCGTTGAGCTCATCAAAGCGTGCGCTGCGAAATCGCTGCCAGTTCCAGACGCCGACCTGATTACTCACGAAGTAGCCAGTTGCAGGAGACGGATCGGGAAAACCATCGAACTTCATTACGAAGAGTTGCAGGTCCTTCCAGCGGTCGCCTTCCGATTCCATGCCAAGGCTCCAGTAGGAGCCAGAATCCTGGGTATTGACCTGGACCGTTATGCCGATCTGTGACAATTGCGCCTGCACCATCGCGGCTATGGTCGAATCTGTGCTCCCGTTCAGGCAATCGATGGTCAAGTTCAGATCGCTCACACCGGCCTTTTCCAGAAACTCCTTTGCCTTTGCGACATCGCCTTCCGGCGGGACGAGTGCCTTGTCGCGATGCCCAACAATGCCCGGAGCAATGGTGCCTGTTGCGACGACGGCGTGACCTGCATAGGCAGCATCCAGGATCTGCGGCACGTTGATCGCCCATTGGATCGCCTTGCGAACATTAATGTCCTTCAGCTTCGGGTGATCCATATTGATGCCGATCCAGCCGTAATCCAGCGAGGGCTTTTCCTCAATCGTGGTATCGGCGAGTGGCGCGTCCTTGAACGTCGCTAACGAATCCAGACTGACATGGGTGAAATCGATATCGCCGGCCTGATACGCGCGTTCCGCCGACTTGATGTCGTTGATCGGCAGAATGCGAACTTCATCAAAGCCCGGCTTCGGGCCTGACCAATCCGGGTTGCGGGTCAAGAGCAGATACTGGTTCGCCTTCCAGTCGTTGACCATATACGGGCCGGAGAAAGCTGACGGCTTCAGGCCGAAATCACCGCCGTCCTTGGTCGCCTTCATGACCGCATCTTCGGAAAGGATGTGGCCAACTCCAAAGGGAAGGGTGAGCATCCAAACAGGTACGTAAGGAGCTTTGAACACAATTACGCCGGTGTGATCATCCTCGATCTCGACACGGTCGAACGAACCCCAATCAGGTTTCGTCGGCGAATTATGCTTGATGACGCGCTCAAAGGAGAATTTGACGTCCTTCGCAGTCATCTCGCCGTGACCGCCGGTAAACTTGATGCCTTTCTTCAGACGAAAGCGAACGTGCGTAGGGTCGACCTGCTCGATCTTTTCCGCCGCCTCCAGCTCCCAACCCCATTTGGTGCCGGGGGTGTAACGCGTGAGCTTTGAATAAATGCAATTCATCACCGCGACATCGGGTTCACCGTGGTAGAAGCCGGGATCGAAGGTTTCGATATCACGAGGGGAACGCGCTTTGAACACTTTGCCTTCGGCCGCCCAAATGACTTGCGACAACGGCATGCCGCCAGCGACGACCCCCCCGCCAAGCACGGCGCCGGTCTTGAGAAAGGACCGGCGGCTTACATTGCTCATGGTATGTTTCATGATCTGCTCCCATTTTGATTTTGTTTAGTCGATAACAGTCACAACGAAGGCTTGCGTCAAATTCAGAGGTCAGCTGGTTGGAAATGAAGTCGCTGGCGAAGGCCGTAGTTCCCATCCGGCCATTCGCCGGGCCATTTTACACCTAGGAACGCTAGGGGCCCGGGAGCAGCAAAACAACGGAAGAAAAAGTTATGTGCCGCACGACTAAATGTTATCAGGGATGGCGGCACTGTAGGCCAGCTGATATCTCGTTGCACCCGACTGGTGTTGCCCGCACATATTCGGCAGCGAAGCTGGCCAGATCGGATTTACGTCTGCGACCTGTCAATTGCGAAAGATCTGAACGTCGTCTCGTTCAATGGCGGTATCTGGACTTTCCAAATGATGGTTTCGGCCAGTGAGATAGCTTCATTCAGAGGCCTTATCCGGGTGCCTGCATTGAGCGAATCGCTTCCCAAATTACGCCAGCCCGGACTGGACCATCGTTGGATAACTATTGAAAGTAATGGCGCGTTTGAAGTTGGACGAAACTCCGGTCCAAGCCAGCGGGCCCAATTCAAAGGTGACCAACGAGGAGGACGAATGCTGATCGTCGAGATCCAAAAGTACCTCGTTACCAGATACTCCGGAGTCAGAATGCGCAGGGAGAGATGCAGCAGCTGTGAAGCGCGTCGTGCGCTCGACCAGCGTGCCGATGACCGGAGCTGCCAAGGCCCAGGATAAGGTTCCCTCCTAGGGCCTTGGCACCGCGCGACCGGCCGCTTCGGGACGTTGGCTGATCGTGATCTCCAGCGAGACAAAGCCCTTGCCTCGCCTGCGTACGCGCTCCCTCGGCACCCGCAGGCGGTGAGCTCGCGGCGTAGCGCTCCGCGGCCCTGAACGAAGAGGACCAGATAGATGGCTTCGTGACTTATGTGCATTGTCTTGTCGTCCGGGAAGTCGATCGGCAAGCGCGGGGATCTACACCGAGCTCCGGGCCCTGGCCCATCGCCGGTCCTTTCGAGGGCCATGCCGGCGGCCCTTCCACGGCACGGCAGGACCATGAACGGGAATGCCACTCGGGGCGAAGACGACGCCAGCAAGCCTCTCCTCTACACAAGTCTCTCCTCTACATCTCTGCTCTACATAAGTGTGCAAGGCTCGTGTTTAGGACAAGCTTGGTCAGTTTGGGTCGACGGGCCGATTGGTGGCATGCCACTAGGCGGTCGTCGCGCGATACTCCAACCCGCCACTGCGCGTGGCTGCATTGCGCCGCAGTTCACGGGAGATGGTCGAGGCGGACCGACCGGCCGGCGCCGGTGACCGACGGCTTTGATGTGTCAGTGGTATTGGAGCCGCGCCCAGGTTCTCAGCCACTGAGCGAGGAGGTCTTCCCGACCTGCAGCAAATCGTATCAATCCACTACGCGCCGATGCTTGAGATCTGTAACGACCCCATTCTGGCACATCGATGTCGTGCGGGGACCGTCCAACCCCAACATCATGCGGCGGCCCGGCGCCGACCGCGAAGAGAAGGACCCACGGAGCGAAATCGTCCGGACAATAAAGCATGAGGAGCTTGACCTCAACGACCCCAATCAGAAGCCTGCTAGACCAGCCTGCGCGGGATTGTACGGTTCCAGGTCTTGGTGAAGACCTCCGCGTCATGTTCGAAGGCCTTGATCTGACCCACAAATAAAAATTCGTCTTTGGTAACGCTCACCCGCAGGCGACCCTCGATGCGGCAGTCCCAGTCACCACGTTTGTACGCCGTAATGTTTTGCGCGTCGATCTTGGCGCTGGTGGGATCGTGTTCAACTATTTCTATCACCTCGCTTCGTGTCGTCCACATCTCGGTGCCGATGGCGTCAATCCGGGATCGTCCGTCGCCTTGGGCGTTGTGTATCGTAAGTTTGCTCGTTGTGGCATCCCATTCAGAGACTCTGGTTGGCTTTGGCGCTTCTTGTAAAATGGTTCGTCCGGAGGTCGGTTCTGGCATATAGGCCGGGCCGAACGGCTTCAAGTCCCTGTCCTGGGCCCGCGGCGGTCGTACCGGCAGATCGAGCTCGGACCGCCCGGCATAAACCGTCAGCGTCACCGGCTCAGGTGACGGCCAGTATGTTGGCCAACGTGAAGTCGACACGGCAACACGAATGTGCCTGCCCGATTTGAAAACATGGGCACAATCCTGCAGGGGCAGGCGGATGCGATAGCGTTTGCCCGGCTCCAGCGGCTCAGGAAACTCATGACTGTCCCGGTGGGTCAGATTGAGCACATCATAGGTAATTCGCTTCGACAGGCCGTCCGGCTCGACTTCATTGAGACTGACGGCCAGGAGCGCAACCGGTTTGTCGACCGCCAGATCGAGGGTGACCACAGGCGCGCCGAGAATCTCGAAGTCCCCCTCAAGCGGCTCGGAATCGAACGTCAGTGAGCGAGCGTCGTCAATTCGCTGATCGGTCGGAGCATCCTCGATAAACGGATGCCAACCCGGCGCCGTTGTTCCAACCGTCTGCAAAGGCTTGAGAACACGGGCTGTTTCAGTACCGGCATTGTTCTCCAGTCCGTCCTTGGTGAGATAGAATTTACGCGGCGTGATGCGCGGCGACGGCCAGGTTTCCTCGCCCACCCACCGGCCGGGCGTCTCGTGTACGCCGCGCATTACCGGCTCTTGCTGCATCCAGACCCGGTACATCGGCTCGGCCATGATGCCCGTATCGATATCCTTGAGCCAGTGATCCCACCAACGCAGCGACTCAGTGAGCCAGTCTATCGCTGGACCCGGATCGCCATTGTTCGGATATTGGTGAGCCCAGGGGCCGAGGAGGCCTTTGCGCGGGCATTTGAGGTTGGCGAGCATGCGCGGAACCGTGCGGTGAAAAGGATCTAACCAACCACCTACGGCATAGACGGGGCATTGAATGGCACCGTAATTTCCATCGTCCTCATTGAGTGACGCATGCTTCCAGTATGCGTCGCGGTGCTGGTGGGTAAGGTGGATCATGGGATAGTAGTCGACGTTATTGAGACGCTGCATCCACATGTCCCGCCAGCGGTCCCCAACAATGGCCGGATCGGGAGGACTGCAAGCAAGAACGGGGTAACCGGGACCCCATGTATTCCCGAACATGTCCATGTTGATCAAACCACCGCCGTAGGGCTCTGTGGAATAGCGGTCCTCAGTCGAGCAAACCGTGATGATCGCCTTGAGCGCAGGTGGACGTCGTGCAGCCACCTGCAGTGCACTGTAACCGCCCCAGGAAATCCCGAACATACCGACCTTGCCGGTACACCAGCGTTGCCTGGCGAGCCACGCGATGATGTCGACGCCGTCGTCCTGCTCCTGCTTGACATACTCGTTCTGCGGCAATCCCTCCGAATCTCCCGATCCGCGAATGTCCGGCCGCACACAAGCATATCCATAGGAAGCCAAGTAGGGGTGAGTGGTTTCATCACGAAATCGCGTACGGTCGCGCTTGCGGTAAGGGATGTATTCTATCAGCGCGGGCACCGGCCTGTCCTCGGCATCCTCCGGCAGCCACATGCGCGCCGCAATCTTGGTGCCATCGGACATCGGAATCCAGATGTTCTCGATTTCACGCACTTTGCGTGGACCTGTCCGGGCTATAACCTGAGGGATTTGGTCTGTCGTAGTGCTCATAGATGTCTCCGACAGTTGTTTAGGTCACGGACCGTCAGCACAGCTTGAGAGGCTGTTGCCTTTTATTGTTGGGAACGCTAGGGGCCCGGGAGCAACAAAACAACGGAATAAAAAGTTATGTACCGCACGACTAAATGTTATCAGGTGGATGGATGGCCAGCTGATATCTCGCTGGGTGCAACGGGTGTGGCCTTAATGGTTCTGCAGTTGGTGCTGGCGGGACCGGATTGAGATTTGCGACCAGGGTGATCAACCAATTGCGTAAGATCTGAACATATGAACGTATCTCGCTCAATGCGGTATGGGAATTACCAATGATGTTTTCGGCCAGTTGGATAGCTTTCCCTCTGAGGCCTTATCAAGGTACCTCATTGAGGTAATCACTTGCCAAATGACGCAAGCCCAGCCCGTTTGCCATAGCCTCTGATTACAGCCCTGCATCATCGTTGGATAATTGTTGAACGTATACCAGATCCACCGGAGTCAGAATGCGCGGCGAGTGTGTTTGATATGACTTACAGGAAGCCGGGAAGACTTTCTCGCCGAAGAGCTCGGTGGCTGTGATCCCCGGGCGCGCCAAGTGCAGGTCACCTCTGGGTTGTTCGCACGAAATCTCCAATCCGACGGCTCATCAGCGTTGCGAACGACGTTGCCATGCCGACGGTCAACCGTCGGGCTTTCTGATTCCGCACACTGTCAAAAGCTGCAATATGCGCCAGGCTAAGGGTCGCAGCTTCAAACAACTCCTCGCCGGGGATAATCACACCTTCTGGTTTCTGCGGGTGAAAAGCTGGGTGTCGAGGCGGTTTTCCAGCATCAAGATATGCGGCTCACTGTCGCTTGGAGTGCTCACTGTAGCTTGGTTGACCGAAAGCTCATTGTCAGCCTGGTGGAAGCCGACGATAATTCTTCGACATGAGTAATTGTTATCCCGGCCCTGACAAAAAAGTAAATTGCGTCCCGCCCCGTTCCCTATAAGGATCGCGATGTTCAATATCAAATGACCAACATGCGAGCCACGCAATCAAGACTCAGCTTTACGGTGCGCGCGGCGATGTGCACGCCATTTGCGAAGGAGGAAAAGATCGATGAGGCCGCCCGAGATAAGGATCACATCGATGAATTCTTTGAGGCGGGCTAAGGCCAGAGTACTTGCGTAATCGACAATATGGCTCCTCAACTATTTCGGGGCTACGGCGAACCTGATTCCGCTGGCCGGCGCTATCAGGTACCTCCCAAGCGCGCCGGTCACCTTTTGCGATGCCGATTATCGTGAGCCGGCGTAAAACGGTCGCATTCGTCGAGCGGCGTCGACACCGGCTCGCCTTGCCGTATGTGCATACTCCTGTCGAGCGAACTCTACCGGATCCGGGAACACTTGCTCGCTGGATCTTCAGGAGCGGATCGCGCGTTTTGTTGACGGTGGCCATTCGCGACAATCGGCGGCGGCTCATTTTGGCGTCTCTGTCGCGGTCATGGGTTGTCGTCATATTGCGCAAACGGCAGCCTTGGACCGAAGCCCGAGGGCGGTTGGCGCTACTCGAAGCCTACTGTACGAACCCAGTGGCAACTGCGTTCAACAGCGCGATGATGAAGTGGTTCATGGAGAGAACCATGACGCCATGACCAGCCCCGGCCGGACCGACAGGCAGTGGCCACATCGAATGATCCGGCTTCGAGAACACAGCTCACGGTCTGCGCCGTGACCGTACACCAGGTGCAGCGGGTGAGTAGCCAGCGTGAGACTCTCGCCTCCCTGGGCTTCCATCTGGGACGTGCCGGTCATGCGGTCATACCGATCCGCCAGTGAAAAGGCTCACGTTTTCCCGGAACAACCGCAGTAAGGAAGCTGGCTCGTGACTTAGAAGGCAATTCTGTCCACAAAGCTGCCAGCCGAATGGCGTCAGCACATGGCTGGTTCTTTGTGGCTGTGAAGCGATCATTGCCGTATCGCACCCACAAAACGGCAGCTTAATCCATGCTCGATGCGTATACTGGCACCGCAGACGGCATCTTCACGCGCATCCTTTGGAGGAGTCGAATGCCGATCTCAAAAATCCTCGTCGCCAACCGGTCCGAAATAGCCATCCGGGTCTTCCGCGCGGCCAATGAGCTCGGCCTTAAAACCGTGGCGATCTGGGCAGAGGAGGACAAATACTCTCTGCATCGCTTCAAGGCCGACGAAAGTTACCAGGTCGGGCGCGGGCCGCATCTGGCCAGGGATATGGGGCCGATCGAAAGCTATCTGTCGATCGAGGAGGTTATCCGCGTCGCCAGGCTATCGGGCGCCGATGCCATCCATCCAGGCTACGGCCTGCTGTCGGAAAGCCCGGAATTCGCCGAAGCCTGCGCCAAGGCCGGCATCATCTTCATCGGGCCAAAGCCGGATACGATGCGCAGGCTGGGCAACAAGGTCGCCGCCCGCAATCTCGCAATCGAAGTCGGTGTGCCGGTAATTCCCGCTACCGATCCCTTGCCGGACGACATGGCGGCGGTAAAGGAACTCGCCAAGACGATCGGCTACCCGGTGATGCTTAAGGCGTCCTGGGGCGGCGGCGGCCGGGGCATGCGCGCCATCCGGTCCGAGGCCGATCTCGCCCGCGAGGTCATGGAAGGCAAGCGTGAGGCGAAGGCGGCTTTCGGCAAGGACGAGGTCTATCTCGAAAAGCTGATCGAGCGCGCCCGCCATGTCGAGGTGCAGGTGCTGGGCGACCGCCAAGGCAACGCCGTGCACCTGTTCGAGCGCGACTGTTCGATCCAGCGCCGCAACCAGAAGGTCGTCGAGCGGGCGCCGGCGCCGTATCTCGAAATGTCACAACGCGAAGAGCTTTGCGGCTACGCGCTGAGAATTGCGCGCCAAACCAGCTATATCGGCGCCGGCACGGTCGAGTTCCTGCAGGATGCCGACACCGGAAAATTCTATTTCATCGAGGTCAATCCGCGCATCCAGGTCGAGCACACCGTCACCGAACAGGTGACCGGCATCGACATCGTCAAGGCGCAGATCCATATACTCGACGGCTTTGCCATCGGCACGGCGGAATCGGGCGTGCCGGCGCAAAAGGACATCAGGCTCAACGGTCACGCCCTGCAGTGCCGCATCACCACGGAAGATCCCGAGCATAATTTCATCCCCGACTATGGCCGCATCACCGCCTATCGCGGTGCCACCGGCTTCGGTATCCGCCTTGATGGCGGCACCGCCTATTCGGGCGCGGTCATCACCCGCTTCTACGATCCGCTGCTGGAAAAGGTAACGGCGTGGGCGCCGACGCCGGCCGAGACCATCGCCCGCATGAACCGGGCGCTGCGCGAATTCCGCATCCGCGGCCTGGCGACCAACCTCACGTTCCTCGAGGCGATCATCAATCACCCGAGCTTCGCCGACAATTCCTACACCACCAAGTTCATCGACACGACGCCGGAACTGTTCGCCAGTGTGAAGCGGCAGGACCGCGCGACCAAGCTGCTCAACTACCTTGCCGACGTTTCGGTCAATGGTCATCCCGAGACGCGCGGCCGGCCGCAGCCAAAGGCCGATGCGGCGCCACCGGTAGTGCCATATCTCAACGGCAATGTGCCTCAAGGCAGCAAGCAGAAGCTCGACGTGCTCGGGCCGGAGAAATTCGCCGCGTGGATGCGCGAGCAAAAAGAGGTGCTGGTCACCGACACGACAATGCGCGACGGGCATCAATCCTTGCTCGCGACGCGTGTGCGCACCTATGACATTGCCGGAATTGCCGGCACCTATGCGCGTGCTCTGCCGCAGCTTTTGTCGCTCGAATGCTGGGGCGGCGCCACATTCGACGTCGCCATGCGCTTTCTCACCGAAGACCCATGGGAGCGGCTGTCGCTGGTGCGCGAGGCAGCACCCAACCTTCTGCTGCAGATGCTCCTGCGCGGTGCCAACGGCGTCGGCTATACCAACTATCCCGACAATGTCGTCCAGCATTTCGTCCGCCAGGCCGCTGCCGGCGGCATCGACCTGTTCCGGGTCTTCGACTGCCTGAACTGGGTCGAGAACATGCGCGTGGCCATGGATGCGGTCGGCGCCGAGGGCAGACTGATCGAAGCGGCGATCTGTTATACCGGCGACATACTCGATCCGGCGCGGGCCAAATACGATCTGAAATACTATGTCGGCCTGGCCAGGGAATTGCAGGCGGCAGGCGCCCACATCATCGCCGTCAAGGACATGGCTGGGCTTCTAAAGCCGAGCGCTGCCCGCGCGCTGTTCAAGGCACTGCGCGAGGCGACGGACCTGCCGATCCACTTCCACACCCACGACACATCCGGCCTGTCGGCGGCAACGGTGCTGGCGGCGGTGGAGAGCGGCGTCGACGCCATCGACGCGGCGATGGATTCGCTATCGGGCAACACCTCGCAGCCGTGCCTGGGTTCGACCGTGGAGGCGCTGAAGGGCACCGAGCGCGATCCGGGCCTCGACCCGCAGTGGATCAGGAACATCTCGTTCTACTGGGAGGCGGTGCGCAACCAGTATTCAGCCTTCGAAAGCGACCTGAAGGGGCCGGCATCGGAGGTGTATCTGCACGAAATGCCGGGCGGTCAGTTCACCAACCTCAAGGAACAGGCGCGCTCGCTCGGGCTGGAGACACGCTGGCACGAAGTGGCGCAGACCTATCACGACGTCAATCTGATGTTCGGCGACATCGTCAAGGTGACGCCGTCGTCCAAGGTCGTCGGCGACATGGCGCTGATGATGGTGAGCCAGGACCTGACCGTCGCCGACGTCGAGAATCCGGCGAGGGACATCGCCTTCCCGGATTCGGTGGTGTCGATGTTGCGCGGCGATCTCGGCCAGTCGCCGGGCGGCTGGCCAAAGCCATTGCAGAAGAAGGTGCTGAAGGGCGAAAAGCCGATCACTGTGCGGCCGGGTTCGCTGCTCAAACCGGCGGACCTCAAGGCCAGTCGCGCGGAGGTCGAGCAAAAGCTCGAGCGCAAGCTCAGCGGGTTCGAGTTCGCGTCGTGGCTGATGTATCCGAAGGTGTTTTCCGATTTTGCCGCCGCGCAGGAGACCTACGGGCCGGTCAGCGTGCTGCCGACGCCGACCTATTTCTACGGCATGAAGCCGGAAGACGAGATTTTCGTCGACATCGAAAAAGGCAAGACGCTGGTGGTGCGCTGCCTTGCCATCGGCGATGTCGACGAAAAGGGCATGGTCACCGTGTTCTTCGAGCTCAACGGGCAGCCGCGCCGGGTGAAGGTGTCGGACCGGGCGCATGGCGCCTCCGCTGCCAAGGCACGGCGCAAGGCGGAGCCGGGCAATGAGGCGCATGTCGGCGCGCCGATGCCTGGCGTCGTCTCGGCGCTTGCGGTCGCTGCCGGCCAGGCGGTCAAGGCGGGTGACGTGCTGCTGTCGATCGAGGCGATGAAGATGGAGACGGCGCTGCATGCCGAGCGCGACGGGGTGATCGCCGAAGTGCTGGTCAAAGCGGGCGATCAGATCGACGCGAAAGATCTGCTCGTTGTTGTGGAGGCTGCATGCCCATGACTTTGAAAGCTCTCGGACTACCGGCATACCCAGTCGACCGCGATCATCCGACAAACGCCGGGTTGAAACTCCAGTCGGGCTAACCTCCCTGCGTTCCAACCCGCCAGCATTCTCATCTTGCTTGATTGACGCAACGCTCGCAGCTTCGTTGTCGCGCCGCATTTCGCCGTACACGCACGACCCCGGGCCTCTTCGGCGGCAGATAGCGCTCGAGTGTTTTGAGCTCCGCCTGCCCGCGCACCGAAGACTGACGCTGCTCTGCGAGCAGCAAGCCCGGGTCGCAGGGGCCGAAGGGATGCCAGGGTAGTTCGGATCGATCTCCGTCCGCCGCAGCCGGGGCACGCGGCGGCAAGGCATGCGGGGAATTCGCGCTCACCAAACGGAGGTTCGCCCTGCACAATTCGCTATGACTCAATGCGGCACCGTCCGACTCCGATCTCTGCTAAGAACTCGCGTCATCCTAAACCGATGTCGGCCCCAAGGGTGAACTTACAGCATGCGGAAGCGGGTGGTTAGCATGCCTGGAAGTACTGACCCATTGCTCAGGCGTCGGTAGACTCACGGCAGCACAGACTCCCCGCGCTGGGGAAGAACGATCGCTGCACTATGCGTAATTTGCCGGGGGCGACCATGCCGGATCGGCATGCTTCTCCCAATACAGGTCTGTCAACTGGCGTGTTAGAGCGCCAACCTTCCCGTCGCCTACAACGGTCTCGTCAATCTTGGACACCGGCATGATCCCGCCCGCTGTAGACGTAATGAAAACCTCATCGGCGCCCTTCAGCTCGTCACGATCAATGTCGCCGGCGCTGACGGATAGACTCAATTCGCCGCATAGAGCAAATACGGTCTGGCGGGTAATGCCGGCAAGGACGCCATAAGCCGGTGTCTTCAAGCGGCCGTCCGAGCAGAATCGCGGCAGGACCCCCCGGCACCGCTCTGATCATCAGGAACAGAAGCGTCAACCGCGATCGCAATGATCTCGATCGACCTGTCGTTGGTATCTCCGCCATGTAAATCCAAATGCCTAGAAGTGCGCCATCGGTCGATTAGCCGCCGAAGAATGTTAGGTTTCGGACGAACGGTGCGCAGCTTGATCTCGCCGTTGAGACGCTCGATCGAGCGTCGAGTGGAGCTTGGCGCGATGTTCCTTCGGGAAGGTCATGTAGGACAGCACGTCGGCTCGGCGTCGTCCATGATTGTCGCCACCTCCGGCACATTCGGCTGGATATGGGCGACGACGCCGCGCCATTGTACAGACGCATCGGGCGTCTCCTGGGCGAAAGCCGGGGCGCAGCTTTGAGCGAGATCGTCGCCCGCACCGAAGGTGGCGTCATCGGGACCAACGGCATTGAAGCTCAAGATAAACGCCCCCGGCATTTGAGGACGTCGTGCTTGGCGTCGTAGCGAAAACGGCGTAGCGGTACGGGACTTCGGATCGGCTTAGCCTTGGCCGGGATCAAAGCTTCGATGGCGCGAGACTCGAAAGCTCCGTAAACCTTTGCATAGGCATAGCCGGCATCGGCAGTGACGGTGCTGATGGAGAGCCCCGTCGCCTTCATCGTGGCATCAATCCGCTCGACGATCATCTGCCCTTCGTTGATCTCGCCCGTGGTCACGGCGACATCCAGAACCACGCCGCGCGAATCATCAACGACGGCATGTTGCTTGTAGGCAGGCTCCAGCCGGCGATTGCGGCCATTGGTGGCCATGCTGGCATCCGGGTCGGTGAAGCAGACCTTCTTGAACTTCCCGGTCTTGCGGCTCCTTTTGAGAGCGGCCTCAGCATCCTCGTTCACCGACCTCACAGCCTCGACATGGCGCACCGCTAGGCTGTCCCAACTCACGTCAGCTCGGATCAGTGAAGCATCGACATCAACCACCTCGCCCTTGGCGATCTTTGCCTCGATGGAGGCCTGGACGGTGCGCTCGAACATCCGGCGGAACCGATTCTCGCCCTAGCGCTGGCGGATGCGTGTCCACGAGGAATGGATCCGGCAGCGCTTCATGCAGGCCATAGCCGACGAACCACCGGATGGCGACGTTGACCTGCGCCTCGCGCATCATCCGGCGATCGTGCACAATCCCGAGCAGGAAGCCGGCGAGCATCAGGCAGACTGCGACCTCGGGATCGATGCTCGGAACGGTTTGAGGATTGATTGGGATAGGGGGACGCCTCACGGCGCTGCCCCTCCCACACCACCGGGCATAAGGGCCCGTACCACGGCGGCTCGATCGAATTTAAGCTTGGCAGAGACATAGAGCCGGAGTCCGAGGGACTCGAAGTGATGATGGCGCAGGGCCGTTTGGCCCGTATAGTGTCCTGACATGCGCCAGAAGCCCGTCGGTGATACTCCGTTGTTCCGTTCACAACCGCAACGGTCACTGCGTTTCTGCTACGATCTGCCTACTTGTCCGAGAGCGTCCGCTCTCGACCCCAATTTGACAATCTTCGGAAGCGACAATTGTGCTGCTGACCTTTTCAGAATGCGCCATCACGGGCGTCGAGACGGAAACAACTCCGGCCGGCAGTCTTATCGCGCTTCGTCGTGATTCTCTGAACCGGAGCCATCCATTCGGCCGCCATATTGATGCGCCCCGAGGACGGCCGGGGCTGCCAGCCGGAACAATCAATATTCTCACCGGCTATGGCCGGACGGCAGACTCGGCGCTGATTTAGATGCATTGGCGGTATCGTCCTAACAGCACCGATGGCCACCGGCCACGCGGTTCTCAGGACCGCCTCAGAACGTATCGCCCCTCGCATCATGGAACTGGGCGGCAAGTCGGAGCGGCGGTCCATGCCGATGCGGATTTTTGAATTGCTTCTGGACCACAGGGGCAGGAAGCCTTGATGACGCACCGCTTTCGGCATCTCACGCGGAAAACTGTAATAATACGGCTCCCGTTTGTGAGTTGAGATCGCACGGTCAGCATGAAATTCGAACGAGTTTGAGACCGATCAACGGCGTATCTTCCAACAGGATCAGCAGGAAAGTTCCTCAAAAGTCGTCGCCTTGAATTCGAGGGAATACGCCTTGCTTGCAATGTCTATTAAAGCACCTTAAAAAAAGTTTAACAATAACATATTGATATTCTCCATACTTTGAGTTGTATTTTCCGGAAAGCTGATAGATCATAGAAAATGATGTAGCGACAAGAGACATTGTCCGAGCAGGCGTTGGCAGTATTAAAGTTAGGATCAAGCTTACTTCAAAAACAAAGAGGGGCGTTACGGGAGAAACGTCCGACAATCCCACGTTGACCGCCATGTCCAAAAGCAACGTCGACCTTGAGAACCGCTCTCCAAATAAACGAGGGGCGAACTATCACAACACGGTCTGCGGCAGTGTCTTCACTCTCGGGCATGTCCGGCCTCGGATTGGCTGCTCGAACTGGCTCGCGTCACCCGTCCTTTGATGACGAGATGAGCCGTCCACAAAATGCGACCGCGCCTTTGCCAGCCCACTGTCTAGATGACCACTGATACATCGCGATCAAGAGACTGACAGGTATCCAAGAGCCCCATAAGGGCAAAGCACCAAGGGAGAAGAGGCTATGACCACGCTACCGCAAATATCACTGGCGAAACTGTCGTCCGATAAAACCCGAGTTGAAGAACAACAGTGCTTACGCATGGCTTGCGAGGAGTACGGGTTTTTTTACCTTATCGAGCACGGAATTCCGAAAGAACAGATTGCACAAGCCATCGACGCTTCTCGGCGTTTCTTCGCGTTGCCACAGACTACTAAGGAACTCTACGGTCACGCCTCTCAAGACGTGTACCCCGCTACCGCCCGGGGATACATTCCGTTGCACGGTGAAATGCTGCATCCCGAGGCCGGCCCCGATCCAAAGGAAATGTTCGACCTCGGGATCGAGAAACAGGGCGACCGGCGTCCGTTCGCCGGAATCACGCGCCTTCCGGATGACGTGTTGGCTCCTGGTTTCGCTCGAAGCCTGCTTGCATTGCAAGCTACAGTGCTCAACGAGGTTGTGCCGCAGCTGGGTGGCGCCCTGGCCGACCTGCTCGATATGGAAAAGGGCTGGTTCCGACGCCATTTCAGCCCGCCGACGGTCCTGCAACGCGTGATCCGGTATCCATCTACTGGCGGCACGGCCGGAAAGCATACCGACGGTGGCTTCTTCACGCTGCTGCTGCAGGAGGAACTCCCCACGCGCTCCTTGCAGGTGTGGTTTCGCGAGCGCTGGACGCCGGTGCCGAGTCTGCCCGACAGTCTCGTTGTCAATCTGGGTGACATGCTTCAGGCCTTGAGCGATGACCGGTTCAAGAGTACGCCGCATCAGGTCGTGCACAGTGGTCCGGCCGAACGAATTTCGCTTCCCTTCTTTATCTATCCCGACGTGGACGCACGCCTGACTTCGCGTCACGGCAACCATACCTTCAGCGTCGCAGAAATGATGCTGCGCAACTTCGAATCAGTCTGGGAAAAGGGGAACGGCGGCGGACGCGCGCTAGAGTTGGAGTAAGTGTTCGGCTTTCTGAAGCGTGAGCAAACGATGGCGACCACTCGGCACGTGGTACCCTGGAAGAACTCTCCCAGAAGCGTTCGTCGCGCGCATAAGCGCGGCGGGCTGCAGCGCATCGGAGAGTCACGTCGATACCGACGCATTTTTTGAAATGTTGCCACACAACATCCACGCGGTATTTTTCAAGCAAGCTGCAGCGCCACGGCTCGCGAACCAGCATTCGACCTGGTTGATCCAGGAGGCCGACGGCGGCGTGAAATGCACATGATAGTGCGGCCGCCGCGCCAGCCAGGTCCGGATCGGCCGCCGTCTTACGCGTGGCATAGTTATCCATGATGATGTGGACATCGAGACCTTGCGGGACATGGGCGTCGATCTGCTTGAGGTGACCTTGCCCCCAGTTTCTATCCATTTTTGAGTTCGTTTCCGGCGTGGGTTGTGCCCTGCTGGACGGGTGAAGCGACGGGCGCTGGCGCGGAGCCTTTGGCATCGCGCAGCGCGAGCGACCGTCGCAGATTGAAGGTGGTGGCGAACTCGGCCGGTGTCTGCCAGGCGATTTGGGAATGCGGCCGGGCGGTGTTGTAGTCGGCGCGCCACACGGGCGATGGCGACGCGTGCCTGAGCCAGCGAAGTAAACAGCGTCTCGTTGAGCAGTTCATCGCGCAGTCGGCCGTTGAAGCTCTCGATGAAGCCATTCTGCATCGGCTTGCCGGGCGCAATGTAATGCCATTCGACGCGGTTCTGATCCGCCCAGGAGAGGATGGCGTTCGAGGTGAACTCGCTGCCATTGTCGCTGACGATCATTCTCGGCCGGCCGCGCTCGGTGATGAGCCGGTCCAATTCTCGGGCAACCCGCATGCCCGAGAGAGACGTATCAACGATGAGTGCCAGGCACTCTCTCGTGCAGTCGTCGACGACGGCCAGGATGCGGAAGCGGCGCTCGTCTGTGAGCTGGTCCGATACGACGTCGAGCGACCAGCGCTCGTCGGGCCTCAGCGGCACCACCATCGGCGCCCTGGTCCCGATCGCCCGTTTGCGGCCGCCACGGCGGCGAACGGCGAGCTTCTCCTCCCGATAGAGCCGGAACAGCTTCTTGTGATTCACGACCAGGCCCTCCCGCCTCAGCATCACGAGAAGACGCCGGTAGCCGAACCGGCAACGCTCCTGCGCGATCGCCTTCATCCGCTCGCGAAGCTCGCGGTCGTCCGGCCTGCTGGTCTCGTAGCGAACCGTCTTGCGGCAACAGCCGATGGCTTTACCCGCCCGCCGTTCGCTCATCCCGAAGCCTTCCTTCAGGCGAGCGACAGCTTTCCGCTTGGCCGCGGGCGTCACCATTTCTTTCCCACAAGATCCTTCAACGCGGCATTGTCGAGCATGGCGTCGGCCAGAAGCCGCTTCAGCCGCGTGTTCTCGTCCTCCAGAGCCTTCAGTCGCCGAGCCTCGGAGACATCCATCCCGCCGAAGCGGGCCTTCCAGTTGTAAATCGAGGCGTCGCTGACCCCGTGCTTGCGGCACAGATCGGAAACCGATACCCCGGCCTCATGTTCCTTCAAAATTCCGATGATCTGCTCTTCAGAGAAGCGGCTACGTTTCATGTCCTGGTCCTCTCGATGGGCCAGAACGAACTTCAAACCGGATTAGATCAGAGGGGCAAGGTCTGAGGAAGTCGAGAAACTCGGCCGCGCGGTGGCGCTTGCAGCATTTGCCGATCACGAAGCCCGAGGCGATATCGAGGGCTGCGAACAAGCAAGTGGTGCCGTGACAGACATAGCTATGGCGTGAGCGACTTCACCCACTACGGTCAATTCGTCAGGTGTAGTTCGGGCGCGTCACTATGCCTTCGTCAGCTTGGCCCGGTACTCCTCATCCAAGATGGCGGGCAGGGATATCTGCTTGGTTCGCCCGCCGTCGACGGAGATCATTTCACCGCTAACGAAACTGGGTTCTCACTAGCTTAGTTTCCGTCCATAAACGCTTCTTTTTGCGAACATTTGCAACCAGTTGCCGTTCGTCGACACGTTTTTGGGAGGATGGGCAGGATCTAGGACGCTGGGATCGGCGCAAAGGGCGATGTGGCGCAATCGCGCGCACGCTGCGAGGCCCAGCTCTGGCCGGTGCGCCGCAGTTCCGATGGTGGCTCGGCATCAGGTCGGTTTGAGACATGCGAAGAGGACGAGATTGTGGGCTACGACCGAGGACCAGATGTAGCTCTTGAAGTGATCAATGCCGCGCCAGGTGCAGCGCGCCAAGCCGTAGGCGCGCTTGAGGCATGAGATGTCGGCCTCGATGCCGGCACGGAAGTTGCGCAGCTTGCGGTAAACCCAATTGCTTCTAACCATGTCCTTGATCCTGAGGCCGGCTTTCTTGTGGAATGCCATGTCGCGAACGCCCAAGATCTTGGCTGTAGCCAGATTGTCGCGACTGGCAAAGCCGCCGTCGGCCGCCGCCTGCCGCGGCGCGTGACCATAGAAGGCGATGTGGCGTTCCAGCATGGGCAGCAATCGATCGCTGTCGCGCGGATTGCCCGCCTCGATCACCAGATCGAGGATCATGCAGCTCCTGCCGGTGGTCAGGTTGAGCTTGTGGCCATATTCGGTGTCGCGGCTGCCTTTGACGATGATATCGGCATGGGACTCGAACAGGCTGACCAGCTTGTCGCTGGCCGGACCAGCTCGCCGGCCAACACCCGCCGCTCACTTTGTGTGATGATTTGCTCGATCAGCGGCCGATAGTGACAGACCTGGGCCTGCCAGAGTTAGATGAGTGGGTTGGCCGCCACGGCCAATTGCGCCGTCGCCTGCCGCAGATAGGCCAAGGTGGCGTGGGCGATCCCGATCAGTTCGTGGTAGAGCAGAACACGATTGGGTCGACCGCGTGTGAACTGGATCTTGCGGGCGCGCTTCTTGGCCGCGCGGCAGTGATCGTGCCATGCCAAGCCGGCGCCGCCGGCCAAGGCATCAGCCTGCTTCAACAGGCGCACCACGATTCGGACGGCGTCCCACAGCAGGCTGCTGTCGCTCGGTGTCGATGCCGGCTCAATACTCCGCAGAAGTGCCGTTTGAATCTTCCCAGTATAGCGCTGCCGCCGGTCTTCCGGAGCGCGCTCCGGGAGACCGGCGGCGCGTAATCGTTGATGCTTCTCCTGATGGTCG